>CAYZWG010000139.1:0-12412 GCA_964481605.1 uncultured Planctomycetaceae bacterium | reverse complement strand
TCTTGATTGCGTGAGGCATCTGCTTGAAGACGACGGCTTCGCCTTTCAGCCGGGCTGGCAGCTCCGCAGCCGTTTTGGGCAACCCATCCCCCCCCAACGCCCAGGCACGGCCCCCCATCGCTAGCTGCCGCCCTGCAAAAAAGAGTCCGTTCCTGCACCCCTCGCCGAGCGGGTCGGCGGTTTCGGCGGGGTCGGGAGACCCTCGCCGAGCGGGTCGGTGGTGCCGATCGCTGGCTGCGGTGCGGCCGCCGAGTGAGGACCTCTTGCCGCCGGCGGGGGCAGCCCCTTTCGCTGGCCGGCGGGCATCTCTTACAATGGCGTTCCGGCTTGTCGCGGGTCGTGCGGGGAAGATGGGGCCGAGGAATGTTTTTTTCGATCGACGGCGGCGACGGAACCGGCAAGAGCACGCAGAGCGCGCTGTTCTGCCACTGGCTGCACGCCGAGGGCCACGAGGTGGTCGGTTGCCGCGACCCGGGCAGCACCGCCCTGGGCGAGGCGGTACGCGAGCTGCTGCTGCACCGTGACGACCTGGCAATCGACCGGCGGAGCGAAATGCTGCTCTACATGGCGGCGCGGGCACAGATGGTCGAGGAGGTGATCCGGCCGGCCCTGGAACAAGCCAAGACGGTCGTCGCCGATCGCTACCTGTTGGCCAACGTGGCTTACCAGGGCTATGGCGGCGGGCTCGACGTGGAGACCGTTTGGCAGGTGGGGCGGATGGCCACCGGTGGGCTGATGCCGGACCTGACGATCGTTCTCGACCTGCCCGCCGAGGCGGCGGCGAGCCGGCTGGGGCGGCAGCGAGACCGGATGGAAGCCCAGGGCGACGCCTTTCACGGGCGTGTTCGAGAAGGGTTTTTGCGCGAGGCGGCGAGGCGAGAAGACGTGGTGGTCGTCGATGCGTCGCGTTCGATCGAGGAGGTTCAGGGCGACCTGCGCGCCGAGGCGCGGAAAGTCCTGCAGCGCTGGGCGCGGGGCTGCCGACCCCGCCCCTAACAGCGGCGGCCACGCCGGTTTTTTTGGGGGAGAGCATGTCCTGGCAGGGGATTGAAGAGCACGACGAGGTGGTCGAGCGGTTCCGCACGGCGTTGGCCCGCGGGCGCCTGGCCAGCAGCTTTCTCTTCGTGGGGCCGGTGGGGATCGGCAAGCACCGCTTCGCCCTCAAGCTGGCGGAGGCCTTTCTTTGCCAGACCCATCCCGAGGCGATGCTGGACCCCTGCGGGTCGTGCGCGGGGTGCGTGCAAGTTCGCGCCCGGACCCACCCCGATCTCTTGTTGGTGGCCAAGCCGGCGGAGAAGTCGCGGCTGCCGCTGGAGCTTCTCATCGGCGACAAGGAGCACCGTATGCGGCAGGGACTTTGCCATGATATCGCCTTGAAGCCCTACGCCGGCGGGCGCAAGATCGCCATCGTCGACGACGCCGACTACCTGAATCCGGAAGGGGCCAACAGCCTGCTGAAGACGCTCGAGGAGCCGCCGCCCGGCTCGATCTTGATCCTCATCGGCACCAGCCCGGCCAAACAGCTCCCCACGATCCGTTCACGCTGCCAGGTGGTTCGGTTCGGGCCGCTGGGGCAGGAGACCGTGGCGGGGCTGTTGCTGCGCGAGGGGATTGTGAAGGATCGGGCGGAAGCCGATCGTCTGGCGGCCCGCAGCGGGGGCAGCGTTGGCCGGGCGGTGGAGTGGAGGGAGGCGGACCTTGGGGAGTTTCGGCGGCGACTTTTCCAGCGGCTTGCCCAGCCGCGGTTCGAAAGTGTCCTGCTGGCAAAGGTGGTGCTGGCGTTCGTGGACGAGGCCGGCCGCGAGGCCGCACTCCGCCGAGAACGACTCCGCCAGGTGGTGCGGATGGGGGCCGATTTCTATCACCAACTGGTCCGCGCCCTCACCGCCGCCCCGGCAAGCGGCGATGAGGAATCGACCGCCGCGGTCCGCGCGGCGGAAAAGACCTGGGCCGGCGACTACCTGGCGGCCGCCGCCTGCCTCGACCGGTGCCTGAAGGCATTGGAGCAGATCGACCGCAACGTGCACCAGGTCACGCTGGTGGAGTGCTGGCTGGATGATCTGCGAAAGGTGCTGGACCGCCGGGAGCGGCCGACCAGGTGAGGGGGGCAAGGGCACGCCTGTAGGCCGGGTCGCGACCCGGCATGGTAGAACTGTTCGGCGCGTTCGGCGCGGGTCTCCCGACCCCGCCGAAAGTTGCCGTAGGGCCGGCTGTACCGGCCGGCTGCCGAGTTCGCCGGCGCAAGCCGCGTTTCGGCTCCGCACAGCCGGCCCTACGGGTCTCCCCGAATTTGCGTAAACGGTTGACGTGGAAGACCATCGGTCGAATTCAGTGCGGGGTCGGGAGACCCGCGCACAACGTGTTTCGGCAGCGCCCCGCTCCCCCCACCGCCGGTGGGCTTTCCAACTCATCCTAACCGGCAAAGCCGGGGCATTTATCGGCACGCCCCCTGTTTTGGGGCACCGCCCGAGGGAGGTGGTCCTTGCTTGAGGGAGGGCCGCCGGGTAGCATGGCCCAGAGGTGATTCGACCCCTTTTCCGGCGTCTCGGCCGACGTCTCTTCCAACGCGAGAACCTCGCCCCCCGGCTCCGTTCCATGAAACCCACCGTTGAACAGGGCTTTCAGCGTCTGGCGACGCAATACTTGCGCAAACACACGAAACAACTCGTGGAGCAACTGAGCGGAATCCGAGAGGGGGACGATATCGAGTACGTCCATCGTGCTCGGGTGGCTTGCCGGCGTCTGCGGGCAGGGCTGAGGATGGCCCGACATGGTCTTGACCCTCAGCGCTACGCGACGTGGCGAAAGCAAATTCGCCGGCTGGCCAAGCGGCTGGGCGACGCCCGCGACAAGGACGTTCAGATCGACTTTCTCTGCGGCGTGCTGTGCGAAAATCGCGACAAGGACGTGGTGCCGGGAATCGCTCGGATGATGGTCGGGGTGCAGCGGCGGCGCGAGCAGATTCATCCGGCGGTCGTCTCGGCGGTCGATCGTTTCCGAGAATCGGGCGTGGCGGAGGACCTGCTGGAGGCGATGAAGGCGGCGCTGGTGTCGCCGGAAACCGAACACGAGCCGGCCGGTTCGCCGGAGGTGTTTGACCAGACCAAGGCGCACATTCTGAAACGGCTGGAGGCGTTCTTGTCGCACGAGGAGAGCCTGGCCGATCCCTTGGCGCAGGACCGGCACCACGAAATGCGGATCGACGCCAAGCGTTTTCGCTACACGCTGGAGGTTTGCAGGGCGGCTTACCAGGGCCGGCTCGACGGCTATCTCGGCACGATCAAGCGGATTCAGACGCTGCTGGGGGATATCCACGATTGCGACGTGTGGATCGATCATCTGCCGGTGATGCTGGAAGAGGAGCGGGCGGAGATTCGCCGGCTCGTGCGGGTTGACGGGCCGCTGGCGCAATTGGAGGCGGGCGTGGAGTTTTTGCGGTTGCAGCGTCGCAAGTCGCGGCAACGCTTTTTCAACGAACTGGTCGATCTCTGGAAGGAACTGGAGGAGAAAGAATACTGGCAGGGGTTGGCGGCGTTGGTGCGTTCCAGCGCCGATCCCAAGGCAGAGCAGGGCGACGACGCGGACCAGGCGCTCGGCGCGGACCAGGCGCTCGCGCTCGGCGCGGGTCTCCCGACCCCGCCGAAAACACCGACCGCGGGTCTCCCGACCCCGCCGAAAACACCGACCGGAGGTCTCCCGAGTGGCGACAGCCATGGCCATTGGGAGACCATCGGTCCTCCCTCGGCGGGGTCAGGAGACCCGCGCCGAGCGACCATTGGCCCTCCCTCGGCAGGGTCGTCAGACCCGCGCCGAACGGCGTCAGACCACGCCTCCGGGCCCTAATTCAACGGGATGAGTCTTTTGGGGGTGACCTCGGGCATGGTGGGAAAACCAGCGCGGACGAGTGAGCAACGGCCCATGGCGGCAGCAAGCGGACGCACGCAAAAACCCTCGACCCAGCCGTCCGCCGCCAGGACGGTGGCCGCCGTGGACATTGGCTCGAACGCCGTGCGGATGGCGATTGCGGAGGTGCTCCCCGACGGCAACGTGGACACGCTGGAACGGCTGCACCGGGCCGTTCGGCTGGGGCAGGATACGTTCTGTCGCGGGCGGCTGGGCAACCGCAGCATGGGCGCGGCGATTGCCATCTTGCGAGATTATCGCGAGATGATCGAGACCTATCGCGTGGAGCGGACACGCGCGGTGGCCACCAGTGCGGCCCGCGAGGCGGTCAACTGCGATACGTTCCTGGATCGCGTATACATGGCCACCGGTCTGAACGTCGAGGTGATCGCCACCAGCGAGGAGAGCCGGCTGACGGTTTCGGCGGTGCGGCGGGCAGTGGCGCGTTTTGCCGACGTGGGGCGGCAGCGGGCCTTGATCGCCGACGTGGGCGGGGGGAGCACGCTGCTGACGGTGCTGGAGGAAGGGGAGATTGCCAACTCGCAGAGCCTGCGGCTGGGCTCGATCCGGCTGCAGGAGATGCTGGGCACCAGCGGCGAGTCGCCCCAGCGATCGGCCGAACTGCTGCGTTACCAGATCGCCAAGGTGATCGCCGCGGCCGAAGGCGGCCTGCCCTTGGCCGACGCCCGTTCCTTCGTGGCCGTGGGGGGCGACGCACGGTTTGCGGCCAACCAAATCGGCCGCTCCACGGAGTCGGAAGACATTCACACGCTCTCCGCGAACGATTTCGACGCCTTGGTGGAGCGGTGCCTGGAGTTTTCCGCGGACGAGTTGGCACGCCGCTTCGGATTGCCCATCGCCGACGCCGAAACGCTCAACCCGGCGCTGTTGGTCTACCAGCATCTTTTCCGGCGAACGCGGGCCGAGGAGATGATCGTCTCGCGGGTGTCGATGCGTGACGGGCTGCTGTTGGAATTGGCGCGGGAGGTGACGGGAGAAGAGGACGAGGAGATTCTGGAAGGGGTGATCCACTCGGCGATGACGCTGGCCGAAAAATACCGGGTGGAGCCGAATCATGCCCGCTGCGTGGCCGACGTGGCCACGAGGCTGTTCGACCAGTTCCAGTCGGACCACCGGCTGGGTACACGCTATCGGCTGCTGTTGAGGGTGGCGGCGTTGTTGCACGAAGTGGGCGCGTTCGTCGCCGCGGCGGCCCACCACAAGCACAGTTACTACTTGATTCGCAATTCGGAGATTTTCGGGCTTTCACCCGGCGAAGTGGAGTTGGTGGCGTTGATTGCCCGCTACCATCGCCGCAGCGGTCCCAAGCCGTCGCACACGGCGTACATCAGTCTAAGGCGGGAATTGCGGGTGGTGGTGATCAAGCTGGCGGCGATTCTGCGGGTGGCGGACGCCCTGGACCGGGGACAGATACACGCCGGTCATCCGCTGCGGTTTCAGCACCAGGAGGACGAGCTGACGATTGTCGTGCCGGGCGTGTCGAACCTTGCCCTGGAGCGCCGCGCGATGGTGGCCAAGGGGGATTTGTTTGAGGATGTTTACGGCACGCGAATTCGTTTGGAAGAGGGATGAGGCGGGCCCGGTGGTGGAGGCCGGGCCCCGGGCGAGGCTCCCGCTCCCGCCGGGAAATCAAGGTGGATGCCGCTCCCCACGGCTCGGCAGGAGCCTCGTCCTCCCGACTTTCCGCAACAGAAACAAGTTGTTTTATTTGTTCCTTGTCGGTCAATGTCATGGCAAAGACGAAGAAGAAGGGCCAACACGGCGGCGTCTCCGGCGGCCCGCTACTGAACCGGGAATTGAGTTGGCTGGAGTTCAACGACCGGGTGCTGCGAGAGGGGCTGTCGAACGAGCTTCCGCTGATCGAGCGGCTGAAGTTCCTGGCCATCGCCAGCAGCAACCTGGACGAGTTTTTCATGATTCGGGTGGCGGGCCTGAAGCAGCAGCGTTCGGCCGGGGTACGCAAGCGGGACGCGGCGGGGATGACGCCCAGCCAGCAGTTGAAGGCCATTGCCCAGCGTGCCCATGAAATGGTCGACGAGCAGACGGCGGGCATCCGGGAGGTGTTTTCCCAATTGACCGGGCATGGCCTGTTCGTGTACGGGCCGGACGATTGGACGCTTCCCCAGCGGCGATTTCTGAAGAGCCACTTCGCCCGCGAGTTGCTGCCCGTTTTGACCCCCCTGGCGCTGGATGATTTGCAGCCCAGGCCGCTGGTTCCGGGGCTTCAATTGTGCGTGGCCCTGTTAATCGAGGACGAGCGCCGGCCGGGGCCGGGCTACAAGGTGGCGGTGGTTCCGGTGCCCAGCCGGCTGCCGCGGTTCTTGAGCCTTCCGGGCGAACACGAGGGGCTCCACCTGGTGCGTCTGGAAGACGTCATTGCCGAGAACGCGGCGGAGTTGTTTCCCGGCTGCCGGATTCTTTCCACGGCCGTCTGCCGCATCACCCGGGACGCCGACGTGGCGATTCAAGACGACGACGTCAGCGACCTGTTGAACGCGGTGCAAGAGGCGGTGCTGGATCGGCGTCGGCGGATGGCGGTGCGGCTGGAGGTTTCCGCCCACTGCGACGAGCGGCTGCTGCGATGGTTTACCTCGTGGCTGGACCTGAAGCCGGAAGAGGTTTACGAGATTGAGGGGATGTTGGACACGACGGCCTTGTGGGAGATTGCCGGCCGGCGGGAGTTTGAGAGCCTGGCCCATCCCGACTGGCCGCCCCGGGAGCCTCGCGACCTGATCGGCAGCGAGAACATTTGGCAGGCGGTGCAGGACCACGACGTGATGCTTTTCCACCCTTACGAGAGTTTCGCTCCGGTGGTCCGGCTGGTGGAAGAGGCGGCCCACGACCCCCAGGTGCTGGCCATCAAGCAAACGCTCTACCGGACCAGCGGCGACTCACCCATCGTGAAGGCCCTGGGGCGCGCGGCGGCCAACGGGAAAGAAGTCACCGTGCTGGTGGAGTTGAAGGCCCGCTTCGACGAAGCGAGAAACGTGGTTTGGGCCCGCCGGCTGGAGGACGCCGGATGTCACGTGATCTACGGTATTGCCGGCCTGAAGACCCACGCCAAGGCGTTGTTGATCGTGCGCCGCGAGTCGGGGCGAATTCAGCGCTACGTGCACCTGTCCACCGGCAACTACAACGACAAGACCGCGCTGTTGTACTCCGACGTGGGGATCATCACGCGGGACCGGGAGATCGCCGCCGACGTGGCCGCCCTGTTCAACCTGCTGACCGGCTACTCGGAGGCGGTGGGCTGGTCCAAGCTGGCCGTCGAGCCGGGACGCCTCCGCGAGCGGTTCGTGGAACTGATCGAGCGGGAAATCGACGTCTCCAACCGCGACGAGCCGGGGCTGATCATCGCCAAGGTCAACTCGCTGGAGCATCCGGATATTTGCCAGGCCCTCTACCGGGCCAGCGGAAAGGGAGTGCGGGTGCGGTTGAACGTGCGGGGAATCTGCTGCCTGCGGCCCGGCGTCGCGGGCCTCTCCGAGAACATCGAGGTCCGCTCGATCATCGACCGCTACCTGGAGCACGCGCGAATCTTCTACTTTCGCAACGGCGGACACGAAGAGGTTTACCTCTCCAGTGCGGACTGGATGCGGCGCAACCTGGACAAGCGGCTGGAGATCATTTTCCCCGTGACCAGCCCTGCCATTCGGCGGCGGCTGATCCGGATTCTGGAAACCTATTTCGCCGACAACGTCAAGTCGCGGCGGCTGTTGCCCGACGGCAGCTACGAACCGGTGCGCCGTGGCCGCCCGGCAATTCGGGCCCAGGAGCAGTTCTATCAACAAGCGGTGGAGGCGGCCCAAAGCGCGGAGCAGACGGTGATTCGCTACCAGCCGCTAAAGGCCCCGGGGGAATAGCCCCCTTCGACCTCAGCAGGTTGCGTGCATCAGGGCCGCCCTCCGCCGGGTCGATTGGTTGTAGGCCTGGGCCGCCTCGGGCGTGGAAAGCGCACGACACTCGATCGCCCGTTGGGCGAGAAACCGTTGGGCCTCCTCGGCCAGTTCCAATTGGTTTGAATGGCCACGCCCAACAAAGAGCACCTCGGGACCGCCGCGGCAAACCTTGGCCAACTCCTTGGGGCCGACCACGTGGGAACTGCCGTACTCTTCCTTGGCCAGCGCTTTCTTGCGTTTCTTCACCTTGCCGTCGACGCGGACGTAGACGTCGCGATCGAACGTCGCGCTACCCACGCCCAACTCCGCGAACCGGGCGGCGCGGATTTCGGCGTAGACCGGCGGCCGGGCGTTTTTCCGGTCGAACAGGTTGCGGCCCGTCTTGCCGGCGGCCAGCGCCACGGCCCCCAGCACCACCGCGTCGTCGCCCAAGGCCGCCAGCATCACCCGGCTTCCCTGCCGGGCCCCGGCCAATTGGTCCCTTGCGAGGATGCCCTCCACAATGGGCACGACGAAGTCGCCACAGGCGTCCACCACGCCGCCGCCGAGCACAATCACCTCGGGGTCCAAGAGGTGGCGGACGGTCATGCAGGCGTGGCCCAGCACCTCGGACGCCGAACGCATCACCTCGGTGACCAACTCGTCTTCGGCCGCCAGCGCTTTGCGCAGCGCGCCCGAGCGAATCACGGAGAGATCGCCCTCCAGGATCTCGCTCAGGATCGTGCTTCGCCCCTCGGCCAGACCTGCCCGCAGGTCGCGCTCGATCGCCGTGCGGCTGGCCAGCGCCTCGAGGCAGCCGAGGTTGCCGCAGCCACACTTCGGCCCTCCGATTTGCATCACGATGTGGCCGATTTCCCCGGCGGATTCCCGGCTGCCGCGAATCAACTCGCCGTGGCGGACGATGCCGCTGCCGATCCCCGTGCCCACGAGAATGGCGATGGCGCTCTGGCTGTTTCGGGCGGAACCGAGCCACGATTCGCCCAGCGCGCCCAGGTTGCAGTCGTTGCCCACGGCCACGGGGACGCCAAAACGCTGTTCCATTTGGGGCCCGATCGTCACCCCGGTGAGATTCATGTTGGGCGTGACCACCACCAGCCCCCGGTCCGGATCGACCACGCCCGGCACGGCCAGCCCGATGGCGGCCAGGTTGCCGGGCCCGGCGGCGAGCACTTCCTCCATGCCGGCCTGGATGGCGGCCAGGACCTCGGGGGGGCCGCCCTGCCGGGGCGTGGGGGCCCGATGCCGGGCCAGCACCATGCCCGATGGACTCACCAACGAGGCCTGAATCTTCGTGCCGCCCACGTCGACGCCGACGTAGACCGGCTCCGGTTCCCGAGCGTCAACCGAATCCATGATCCGTTTCCCTTGTCGTGGTAAGGCCATCCTTGCCGGACGACGGTCTCAGGCGACGGCACCCGGCGGCGGGGGTCCCGATGATGTGATGAAGACAGCGGAAAAGCCGATTCCTGCTTTTACCGCATGAGGGCCGGGTTGTAAAGCAACGGGCACGGGACGGACCGCGGGTGGCCCCGATAGCTCTGCTATCGGGGTGCCGCAGGCACAAGAGGCGAGGATGGCGGCGTGACGGACTGCCGGGGCATGCGTGGAGCGGGGTCAGGAGACCCGCGTCGAACAGGTGCCTCTTGCGGCTACGCCGCCCTGATAGGCAAGCTATCTGGGCCACCCGCGGGGTCCGTTTTCGCCCGAGGGAAATCCTTGAAATCATCCCCTTTTCACTGCAAATTGACTCCCACGGCGGGAGAGGGTAGCTTGGGCCCTGCGAATCGGCGGGTGCCGTACCGCGGAAGCCCGTAGGGCCGGTTGTGCGGAGCCGAAACGTGGATGACGCTGCGAAATGCGGCAACCGGCCGGCACAGCCGGCCCTACTTGGGCTCACGCAATCGCTGCTGGAGGAAAGGGAACCGAGTATGGGCGATTCTACCGTGACGGCCGCCGGGTGCGATCCGGATCGGGACTCGCTCTATCGCCCGGTCCCCTGCCGGGTCGAGTCGATCACCGAGCTGACAGCGGTGGAAAAACAATTCCGCCTGGTGCGGCTCGACGGTCGGCCGTTTGGCCATCGGCCCGGCCAGTTCGTGCAGGTTTCGGTGTTTGGCGCGGGCGAGGCGCCAATTTCCGTGGCGTCCTCGCCCACGCGGGGTGCTCATCTCGATCTTGGGGTGCGCCGGGTGGGCGCGCTGACGGGCGCCCTGCACGAGTTGGCCCCGGGCGACGGGATCGGCATCCGCGGGCCGTTCGGCACGTGTTTCGATGTCGACGCGATGCGGGGCAAGGACGTGCTGCTGATCTCCGGCGGCTGCGGCCTGGCCCCGGCGCGGGCGCTGGTCCAATACTGCCAGGACCGCCCCCGGGAGTTTGGCGAGGTGACCTTGCTGTTTGGGGCCAAGACACCCGGGGACATGCTCTACAAGGACGATCTCTCTCGCTGGGCCCGGTCCGGAGGACTCCGCTGCCGCTACACGGTGGACGCCGTGCCGGCGGGCGAGAGTTGGGACGCGGAGGTCGGGCTGGTCACTGAGTTGCTGGCCCCGCTGGTGCTCGCTGCCGGCCGCACCGTGGCGGTGGTGGTGGGCCCGCCGATGATGTACCGGCCGGTGATTTCCGCGCTCCACGAGAAGGGTCTGGGCGACGGCCAGATCATGGTTTCGCTGGAGCGGCACATGAAGTGTGGCGTGGGCAAGTGCGGCCATTGCACGATCGAGCATCTTTACTGCTGTCTCGACGGCCCGGTGTTCTGGTTCTCCCAGGTCGCCGGTGTGAGGGGGGCACTGTGAACCGCACGCTGACGACTTGTCCCTATTGCGGAACCGGCTGCCGGTTCTACCTGGTTTCGGACGACCGCGGCCGACTCGTGGCGGTCGAGCCGAGCACCGAGCACGGCGTCGCCCGGGGGCAACTTTGCGTCAAGGGCTGGAACGCCTTCGAGTTCGTTCACCACCCCGACCGGCTGGCCGAGCCGGCGATTCGCCGCCAGGGCCGGCTGGAGCCGGCCGGCTGGGACCAGGCGCTGGACCTGGTGGTGGCGAAGCTCAAAGCGATTCAGAAGCGCTACGGCCCGGATTCGATCGCCTTCTTCTCTTCCGCCAAGACCACCAACGAGGAAAACTTCCTCATGATGAAGCTGGCCCGGGCGGTGTTTCGCACGAACAACGTGGACCACTGCGCGCGGCTTTGCCATTCCTCCACGGTGGCCGGCCTGGCCGCCACCCTGGGCTCGGGGGCGATGACCAACTCGATCTCCTGCATGGAGAAGGCCGACTGCGTTTTCGTGACCGGGTCGAACACCACCGAGCAGCACCCGCTGATCGGCACGCGGATCATGCGGAACGTGCTGGAGCGGGGCGCCAAGCTGATCGTGGCCGACAATCGCACGATCCGGCTGGCTCGGTTTGCCGATGTGCACCTCCGCGCCCTCAACGGCACGGACGTGCCCCTGCTGAATGCGATGATGCAGGTGATCGTTCAAGAGGGGCTGGAGGATCGCCGGTTCATCGCGGCGAGAACGGAAAACTACGACCAGTTGAAGCGGGTGGTTGCCGAGTACCCGCCGGAGAAGGCCGCGGCCATCTGCGGCATCAGCACCGAGGAAATCGTGCGGGCGGCGCGATTGTTCGCCGCGGCCGAAAGAGCCATGATCGTCTACTCCATGGGCATCACCCAGCACACCCACGGCGTGGATAACGTGAAATGCTGCGCCAACCTGGCGATGCTCACCGGCAACATCGGGCGGCCCGGTACGGGGGTCAATCCCTTGCGAGGGCAAAACAACGTTCAGGGCGCATGCGACATGGGAGCGCTGCCCAACGTTTATTCGGGCTACCAGAAAGTCGCGGACGCCGCGGTTCGGGCCAGGTTCGAAGAGGCCTGGGGGGTTGAGGGTTTGCCGGAACAGGCGGGGTTGACGGTGACTACGGCGATCAACGCGGCCGCCGAGGGGCGGCTCAAGGCGCTGCTGGTGATGGGCGAAAACCCCATGTTGTCCGATCCCCACCAGGACCACGTGCGAAGGGCGTTGGAGCGGCTGGAGTTTCTCGTGGTGATGGACATCTTTCCCAATGCCACCTCGAAGCTGGCCCATGTGGTTCTGCCGGCGGCCTCTTACGCGGAAAAAGATGGCACCTTCACGTCCACGGAGCGATGCGTGCAGCGGGTGGAGAAAGCGATTCCTCCGCTGGCCGGGAGCCGGCCGGATTGGCGGATTCTGGGCGAGATCGCCGCCCGGGCGGGCTATCCCCGCATGACCTACGACTCGCCGGCCGAGGTGCTGGAGGAAATCAGCCGGCTGACGCCGATCTACGGCGGCATCCGTTGGGACCGCATCGCGCGGCGAGGGCTCCAGTGGCCGTGTCCGCACGGCGAGCATCCGGGCACGCCCGTGCTGCACGCCGACCGCTTTGCCCGGGGGCGGGGACTTTTCTGCCCCGTGCGCTACCGGCCGTCGGCGGAATTGCCCGACGCGGAGTATCCCTTGATCCTCACCACGGGGCGGTGTTACTGGCACTTTCACACGGGCACGATGACCCGCCGCTCGCGCATCCTCGATCGCGAGGAGCCGGGCCCCTACGTGG
>CAYZWG010000138.1:0-12452 GCA_964481605.1 uncultured Planctomycetaceae bacterium | reverse complement strand
CATGAAAAAGGCGAAGCTGTTTTCGCTGGAGTTCGAGTAGAGGTCGTGGCGGCTTCCCATCGCCTCGCGAGTTGGTTCGCTTCCGCCGGCCTCTTTCATGGCGGCGGAATCACGGGCAGAATCAGATGGGAGGGGTAGGCCGCCTCGTGATACACGGTTTGGCGGGCCGTTTTGATTTCGGCGCTCGTGCCCAAAGGCAGGCCGGTGTTGAGATTTCGGGCGTAACGGGGAAAATTGCTGCTGGAGACTTCCAGGCGGACGCGGTGCCCCGCCTTGAACACTCCCGCTCTGCTTCCTTCGAGACGAGGCGGGAGTTCACGCCGGATGCGGTCCCAAGCGGGAGCTTGGCACCGAGAGGGGAAGCGGGAGCTTGGCACCGAGGGGGGAAGGCCGGAACTGGGGACCGAATCGTCGCGTATTGGCCATCCGCGCATCAGGAGGGGTGGGACGTGCTCACCGCCGGCGGCCGGGCCATGCGATAGTCGATTGCCCAGGGCCGGCCGCTGAGCGCTTCACGCTGGGCCGCGTCGTGATAGGCCTGGTGGGGCCAGGGCCCTTCGGAGAGATGAACGCCGTAGGTCTCCAGCAGCGTCCCCTTCTCGAAGTGGACGTTCTTGATCGCCAGGGCGTATTCCACCCGCGCGCGGTAGTAGCGGCTGTCCGCGTCGCCGGTCCGCCGCTGTGCCTCCAGCACCTGGTCCAAGGGGGCCTTGTCGGCTTCGTAGGCCGCTTGCACGGCCGCCAATTGCTGCCGGGCGGCCACCCGGCGGTTGAAACTCGTTTGCACCGAGGCCTGGGCCCGTTGCTCTTCACCGATGGCATTGCTGAGGTCGTGGACGATTTGCCGTTCCTGCTGGCGGAGGATTGCGCGTTCGCGGGCCAGCCGCAACTGCGCGTTGCCCACGGCCATGAAGCCGCGGCGGTGCCCGATCGGCACGTTCATCTCGACCCCCAACTGCCATTCCTGGAAGTCGCCGCCGGTGAGTGTTTGGAAGGCGTTGTCGAAGGGCGGCTTTCCCGCCCGGCTGGGGTCGAGCAGGGTGTGGCCGAATCCGCGCCAGCGATAGCGGCCGACCAGGTCGAGTTGCGGCCGGAGGAAATTCCGGCTGGCCAGACATTCCAGCTTCCGCTGCTTGATCCGCCACTTCTGCCGCCTTAGTTCCGCCCGCTTGCTCAAGGCCTCGGCGGCGACCGTCTGCCAATCGAAAACCGTGGGCGCCACGGCCGGCTCGTCGCTGGGCCGAATCAGTCTTCCGTCGCTGATCGGCAGCCCCATCAACAGCCGCAGGCGGCGCTCGGCGACCTGAACTCCCCCCTGGCCGCGAAAGGTTCCCGGCCGGCTCCCGTTGTCGGTTTCCGTTCCGTCCAGGAGGCGGCCCGTCAAGGCGTCCTGCACCTCCTGCTGGAAGCGGAAATACTGCTCCCGGGCCTGCGCCTCCTTCTCCGCTTCGCCGCCTCGCCGGCCCGCTTCGAACAGCGCGCGAATCCGCCGCCAGGTTTCCAGGCTGGCATCGCGGGCGACGATTTTCGCGTCCAGGTCGCGATAGGCGAAGTACAGGTCCCAATAGGTGTTTTCCAGGTTGCTGACGTAGTTGCGCACCGCCGTCTCGAACTCGGCCAGGGAGATGTCGCTGTTGATCCGCGCGATCAACACGCCGTTCATCACCCCCGGCACGCGGCTGGGGCCGGCGATCCGGTTGAACTCGACCCCCGCGCCCTGGCCCAGGGGAACACGGACCTCGAATTCCGGATTGACGTTCCACGCGCTGGGAAAGGTATTGCCGGGCGCGTTGTTCGCATCGTAGTCGACGTAGCTCCGCAGGGTGAACTCGGAGCCGGTTGCCGAACGCTTGGTAATCTGCGACTGAAACACGGCCGCGTCCTGCACCAGCACGCGCGTTCCGCCGCCGAAAAAGGTATTGTTGAGGGCCTTGTCGTTCTTCTCGAAAAAGGCACTGGTGGAGAATTGGGCATCGAAGGCGCTCAAGGCCGCCTCCGGGCCGAACCGCGGATCGCTCTCTTGAAGCGCCGGCTCGTAGGTCGTGTCCGTCGTCTCCGGCGACCGCAGCACCATCCCGCCCAAATCGGCCAGCACCCGCGAGTTGGTCAACCCCCTGCGAATCGCCTCGTCCAGGGACAGGTCCCAGTACGCGCGCGGCTGCGATTGCTCGATGGTCAGTGGCGGGGACGACACGGGCGGCTCGATGTCCAGGCCGGCATCCAAGTCGGGATACTCGATGTCCAACGCGACCTGGCTGCAATCGGGCGGGGGAGAAAACAGGCGGTTAGGGCGGTGCGCAGCGCAACCGGCCGGCACCCCCAGGAAGAGACAGAGCACCAGCGTGATCCCGGCGCGCGCAGGAGCGGCACGGCAAACCGGGCGCAGCCTCCTCCCTGCCCCGGTCGAAGCCGGGGCCTCGCATCGTGCATTTGGAACCTTTCGCCCCCGATGGCCCAACGGTGTTCTCCCGGGCAGTCCTCTCGGCGTTCAACCCCGCACAACCGCTACAACTTAGCTGCCTTTCGTATTTCTCCCCGTATGCGCAGACACTTGGGGGGCATCCGTCTTGCGTTCGGGTTCCGTAGGGCCGGCTGTGCGGAGCCGAAACGTGGCTGGCACGGCGAAGTGCGGTAACCGGTCGGCACAGCCGGCCCTACGGCTTGCGTTTGGGCGCTGTACTATTTGCCCTAACTCACTTTGTGGTCGGTGGTTGGGCCGATTCCTCGTGCCTTGATCCGTGGCGATCACGGGAAAACTGGCCCCGTCCGTAATCTCTGATCGACCATTCGGCAGCAGTTTGGACGGGTTTTTCGGAATATTTTGATGGTTGCGATAAGTTGATCTTTACCGATAATTCAGCCAGCCGTCGGCAGTCGACCGCCGCACCGCGCGGCGAGACCGCCGCGCAAGATTCTCTCTCCCATCGCTCCGGGTCCGCTTGATGTCGTCCAGCGAGTCAACTCCCGGTTCCCAGCGGCCCGACGACCTGCTGCGGCGGATCGACGCGGTGATCGACGAGTTGGCCGAGCAAGCCCGCGGCGAGTTGGCGCCGGACGCCTTCTGCCGGATGTTGCTGGCCAAGGCCGTGGACACGATGGCGGCCCTGGGGGCGGCCATCTGGCTTCGGACCGGTCGAGCCCCCCTGGCCCTGGCAGGCCAGGTCGGACTGGACGAGGCGTTGGGTCGCTGGGGGGATCGAGAGGACGCCTCCCATCAGGCGCTGTTGGAAAACGTGCTTCAAGGCGGCCGCCTCCGCACGATCGATCGGGCCTCGGACCCGGCAGGGGTGCTGCCCGGCGCCGGCGAGGCGGTTTTGCTGTTGTGTCCTTGGCGAAGCGAAGGGGATACGGCCGGCCTGGTCGAGGTGCTCCAACGCGGCGGCGTTGCTCGCCAAGCGCTGGCCGGCCATCAGCGGTTCGTGGCCGTGCTGGCCGAGTTGGTGTCCGACTATTACCGCCATCGGGGTTTCACGTTGTTGCGGGCCGAGGGAGCCTTTCTTCGCCAGGTGGAGGAGTTTGCGGCGGCGGTCCACGCCACCTGCGAGTTGACGCCCACCGCCTACCACATCGCCAACGAGGGTCGGCGGCTGTTGGATTGCGATCGGCTCAGCGTGCTCGTGTCGCGGCGGAGGCGGTTTCGCCTGCTGGCAACCAGCGGGGTCGACACGGTGGACCGCCGCTCGGACACGGCGATCGGGCTGGAGCGGCTGGCCGCGCTGGTGGCGGCCGGCGGCGACGCGGTGTGGTACACGGACTCGACCGAGGGTCTCGCGCCCCAGTTGGAACGGCCGCTGAACGAGTACGTGGATCAGTCCTCGGCGCGACTGGTGGCGGTGCTGCCTTTGGAGCCGGCGCCTGGCCCGACGCCGGACGAAGACGACGATTCGCCCCCGCGGAGCGACGATTCGCCCGGGCGGAGTGACGCCGTGTTGGTGCTCGAGGAGTTCACGCGGCGCGACGACTCCGAGCTGCGCCGGCGGGCCGAGGTCGTGGCTCGCCACGCGGCCGCCGCGCTCCATTCCGCCCGGCAGTTCGAGGGGCTCCCCCTTTATTGGCTCAGCCGCGGGCTTCTGCGGCTGGGCTGGTTTGCGCGACCGCGGCGGATGTCACTGCTGCTGCTGGCCACCACGGGCATGTTGGCCGCCGTGCTGGCGCTGGCCGTGATCCCGGCCGATTTTCGCGTCCAGGCCCCGGGCCGACTGGAGCCGGAAATCCGCCGCCACGTGTTCGCGCCGGCCGATGGGGTGATCGACCAGCTCATGGTCACCGCGCCGGGCCAACGATTCGCCGCCGGCGACGAGCTGGCCGTGCTCAGCAACCCGCAACTCGACTTCCAGCAACAGCAGGTCGTCGGCCAGTGGGAAACCGCGGCCAAGCGACTGGCGGCCGTGCGGGTCGAACGCCTGGGCAGCCAGCGGCTCAGCCGCGAGGACCGCGGCCGGGTCAGTCGACAGACGGCCGAGGAAGAGGAACTGAGGACGCTGATGGAAGGGCTGCGTCGCCAACGCGAGGTTCTCGCCCTGCGGCAGGACCAACTCCATGTCCGCAGTCCCATTGACGGCGAGGTTCTCACCTGGGACGTCTCCCAATTGCTGGAGACGAGGCCGGTCGTACGGGGCCAGAGGCTGATGACGATTGCCGATCTGGACGGTCCTTGGGTGCTGGAACTGCGCATCCCCGACGACCGCGTGGGCCACGTGCTGGAAGCCCGTCGCAGGTGGAAACGTTCCCTTCCCGTGACATTCATCCTGGCCACCGATCCCGGCCTCACCTACCGTGGTCGACTGACCCGGTTGGCGATGGCCACCGAGACGCAGCGGACCGGTCCGCCGGCGGTGCTGGCCACGGTGGCCATCGATCCCCACCAGGGCCGGCTGCAACGGCGGCCCGGTGCCACCGTGGTGGGCAAGATTTCCTGCGGCCGCCGATCCCTGCTCTACCTGGGGTTCCACGATCTGGTCGACGCCGTTCGCAGACACGTTTTGTTCTGAAAAACCCTCACCGTCCGTTTTTCCCCTTCCCACTCCGCAAAGGAAGCCGACGATGTCCGCTCTTGCCGGTCCGCTGCTCGTGTTGGCCGCCCTGGCGGCCGGTGCCGACGATGTCCAAACCGCCCCCCTGCGGATCGAATCGGTGTTGCTGGAACTGGTCGAGCAGGTCGACGTTCCGGCCCGCGACGCGGGCGTGTTGCAATCGATCCAGGTCCACGAGGGGCAGTTGGTCGGCAAGGGCGAGTTGCTGGGAAAGCTGGAAAGCCACGAAGCCGAGCTGGCCCACCAGCGTGCCAAGATCGAATGGGAGATCGCCCGTCGCCAGGCCGAAAACGACGTGGGGGTCCGGTTTGCGAAGAAATCGCTGGAGGTTGCCCGGGCCGAGCTGCGCCGCGCCACGGAGTCGGTGGAGGACTATCCCAAGAGCATTTCGCAGACGGAAATCGACCGTTTGCGTTTGACGGTCGACCGCAGCGAATTGGAGGTAGAGCAGACCTCGCTGGACCTCGAGCTGGCCGGACTGACCGCACAATTGAAGGAAAACACGTTTCGCAAGGCCGAGCATCAACTTGAGCGGCTCTCAATCCACGCGCCGCTGGACGGCGTCGTGGCCCAGGTCTACCGTTGCCCCGGCGAGTGGGTCGAGCCGGGCAGCCAGATTCTCCGCATCGTCCGCATGGACAAGCTGCGGGGGGAAGGCTTTCTCGACGCCGCCCAGATTCGCGGCGACCTGGTGGGCCGCCGGGTGAAACTGGAGGTCCACCAGACGGCGGCCTCGCGGACGACGTTTGCCGGACGGATCGTGTTCGTCAGTCCGGAAATCGACCCGGTCAACGGCCAGACCCGCATCTGGGCCGAAATCGACAATCGCGACCTCAGCCTGCATCCCGGATTGCAGGCGACCATGGTGATCGACCCGGTATCCAGCCAGCCGTGACTTCCACCGTCCCCACCACCGCCGCCGCCACGCATCGCCGCCTTCGCTTGCGGTGCTGCCCGGGCCTGGAGTTCTTTCCGCAGGACTACGGCGGCACGCGCTATTGGACGGTCAAGGACCCGGTGGCCGCTCGCTATTACCAGCTCAGCGAGGAGGAGTACGCGATCCTCTCCATGCTCGACGGCCGGGCCAGTCTCGATTCGATACGGCGGCGGTTCGAGCGCCGGTTCGCCCCGCTGCAGCTTCCCGCCGACCGGCTGCACGAGTACCTGGGCCGGCTGCACGAGTGTGGGCTGGTGCTGGCGGACGCCCCGGGGCAGGGCCAGCAACTACGCAAGCGGCATCGCCTCACCCGCCGCCGCGAACTGCTGGCCGGCTTTTCCAATATTCTGGCCCTCCGTTTTCCGGGAATCGATCCCCAGCCGCTGCTCGACCGGCTCTCTCCGTGGTGTCGCTGGGCCATGCGTCCGTGGGGCGTGGCGGTCTGCCTCTTGCTGGCGGCGGCCGCCTTGGCCGGCGTGCTGCTCCGCTTCGACGCGGTGGCCTCGCGGCTGCCCGATTTTCGGGCCTTCTTCGGCCCCCGGAATTTCTTCTGGCTGGCCGGGTGCCTGGCCGTGGCCAAGGTGCTGCACGAATTGGGCCATGCCCTGCTGTGCCGCCATTTCGGCTGCCGCTGTCGCCAGATCGGGGTCATGCTGCTGGTCTTTACCCCCTGCCTCTACTGCGATATTTCCGATGCCTGGACGCTGCCCGACAAGTGGCGGCGAATCGCCATCGCCGCGGGCGGAATCTACGTCGAAGTGATGCTGGCCACGGCGGGCACCTTCCTCTGGTGGATCACGGCGCCCGGTCTGCTCAACTCGGTCTGCCTCAACCTGATGTTCATCTGCTCGGTCAATACACTGCTGCTAAACGGCAATCCCCTGCTCCGCTACGACGGCTACTACGTCTTTGCGGATTGGGTTGAAACGCCCAACCTCTGGGAGCGATCGCGGGCGATCGTGCGGCGAGCATTAGGGCGCCTCTGCCTGGGGTTCGATGCGGGGCCCCGGCGCGCCGTCCCCGAGACCCGCCCGGGACTGCTGGCCGCTTACGGGGTGGCCTCGATGGTCTATCGCCCCCTGGTGGTGGTGTTGATCCTGGCCTTCCTGTTTCGCCTGCTGCACCCCTTGAAGCTCGATCTCCTCTTTCACGCCCTGGCCCTGGCCGCGGTGGTGGGGCTGTTTGGCGTGCCCGCGTTTCAACTGGCCCGTTTTTTCTCGGATGCCGCCATGCGACGGCGAATGCAACGTTCCCGGGCCGTGCTGAGCGGCCTGCTGCTGGTTTCTCTGGTCCTGCTGCTGGGGCTGGTGCCGCTTCCGTGTCGCGTGCGGGCTCCGGCGATGCTCGACGTGGAGGGTGCTTCCCAGGTTTACGTGCGGGTGCCGGGCCGGCTGGTCGAGGTGGCCGCCGCCGGCGACGTGCTGCGGCGCGGCGATCCGCTGGCCCGACTGGAGAACCTGGAGGTCCGCTTCGAGGTGGAGCGACTGGCGACCCAGTGCCGCCGGCAGGAACTGCGCGTGGCGGCGCTGGAATCGCGCCGGGCGCACGACCCGGCCGCGGCGGCCGAGTTGCCGCCCGCGCGGGAGGCTCTTGCCGACCTGCAACGGCAAGGGGAGGCCCGCCGCCGTGACGCCGATCGGCTGGACCTGACGGCGCCCTGCGGCGGCACCGTGCTGCCCCCGCCCCGCCGCGCGGAAGCCGCGGAGGCCGACGGCCGGTTGCCGCAGTGGACGGGCACGCCGCTGGATGCGGTCAACCGCGATTGCTACCTCCAGACCGGCACCGTGCTCTGCCGGTTGGGCGATCCCCGGCGGATGGAAGCGGTCCTCTACGTGGCCCAGGAGCAGATCGACCTGGTCCGCAACGGCGACCCGGTCACGGTGCGTCTGGACCAGTCGCCGCCGCGAAAACTGGCAGGCCGGGTGGCGGAGATCTCGAAGCTCGACCTGGAAGTCGTGCCCAGGGCCCTCTCCGCTTCGGGAGACCTGCCGATTCGCCCCGCGGCGGGTGGCCCCAAGCGGCCCCTGAAAACGCTCTACCAGGTCCGTGTCGCCTTGGACGACCGCGAGGCGGACCTGCTGATCGGCGCGCGGGGGCGGGCCGGCATTTCCGTTGGGCCCCGATCGCTGTTGCAGCGGCTGCTCCGCTATCTCGCCGGCACGCTGCGGATGACCGTGTGACCAAGGCCCCCGGGGGCCAGACGCCGACGGGGTCGCCAGACCCGCGTGGGTAGCACCGGTTCTTGAACCGGTGTGGCTGGAGCCACAAGAGGTCAGGGCTCATCACTCCGCCCATCGAAGAGGAACCCCGGCTGAGCATCGCCACCGGCGTCCCGACCTCTTGTCGGCTGCCGCCGACCCAGGTTCAAGAACCTGGGCCACCCGCGACCCGCGCCGAGCACGCCGGCCGTGCGGCTACGGAATGAGGAAGATCAGGCCGGTGATTACGCCCGCCTCGGCGACGCCTCCCAACCCACTCGGCGGCGGCCAGTGCAGTTGGAAGGGGACCGGGTTGCCGGGCCGCTGGTGGCCCAGGGTGTAGATACGCTCTCGGGTCGGCTCGGCCGCCAGGCGATAGGGCAGGATGAACGTCGTGCCGACAAAATGGCCGGCCGAGATGAACGGCTGGGCCAGTCCGAACGAATAGCCGTGCCGCTCCAAATTGACGTTTTCGTAATACAGCGGGCGGTGGTAGGTTGCCGGGGCTTCCCAGTAGACTCCGGTCCACGCCGGCGGCTCCCTGGGGGCCGGGGGAACACGGGACAAGGCACTTGCCGCGTAGTCTTTGGGCAGCTTGCCCCGGGCGGAGGAAACGTCGGTCGTCAACTGGCCAATCGGTCGCAGGTCTTCGATCAGGCCGACCGGAGCGAGGCCGAAGGGCGCCCTTTCCGGGGCGACCATCCCCGGCAGCGGTGCCCCCGGCGCCGCTCCGCCCGCCTCCCGGCGGATACCGGCCGCACCGGCCCATGAGGGTCCCCAGGCAACGCCCCAAGCGATCAGCCAGATGCCGATCCACCGCGACATCGGCACCGAACCTTCCCTGGCCGCCATGTTCATCGGTTTTCTCTCGGTTTTCTCGCTTTCGACGCTTACGGGCCAACTCTTACGCAAAACGGCAAGAAAATGTCGGGCGGGCGCGATGGCTCCGCGGCGTGTGGGTTGGGATCGCTCGGTCCGGACACCCCCCCGATTTATGGTATTGCGCCCGCCTTAACCGCCCACACCGAGTCGGTCTGGCTACTCGGTCGCGGCCGGCTTGGGCGGCTTGGGCCACGGGCAGACCCCTATCTGATGTCGGTCTCCGGCGGGAAGGACTTGGATGTTTCCCCGGATTGCCCGGGCATTGGGCATGAGGCTGTGGGGTTGCCAGCCGCTGGAATACCGAAATTCGGCCCCACCATGGAGTGGGTTTCACCCCTGGAGTTTTCGCACGTCCGGCTGTGAATATTTGCAAGTTTGGGTGGCTCTCATTATTCTGGGAAGAATGGGAGTGGTGTGGACGGAACCCTGAGGGGGGGAGGTGGCGTCCAACACGTGGCAGCGAAGTAGAAGTCACTCCGGCAATAGCCTGACCTACACGCTGGGACGCCCGTTGCGACTTTTCGGTTTTGCTTTTTTCTCCATGATCGTGGCCCGATCCCTGGCCGCCGCGAGCGTGCCTTGACCGCGCCCGCGGCTTCTCTTTGCGTTGCGGCCGGTGGGAGGGACGGAGGCGATCGGCGCCGGCCGTCCGGGCGATTCGCGGCCGACCTGTTTGGACGAGTGCAGCCTGGTGCGGACACGAACCCTCTGGGATTTCCTGGTTTTCGCCTGGGAGCGTCGGCGACGCCCAGTTGCCGGCCGCTGGAGCACCGAGCGTTTCGTGCCCCGACTGGGCGTGACCCGCCTGGAGCACCGGCGGGTGCTGGCCGCCACGGCCATTGATTTGACGGGGGGCCAAGACGACGGCGGTCCTTTCCCCGCATTTTCGGAACATCTTCTCGCCGACGACTCGATGCAGGGTGACGTGCCCGACGCGGCAGAGACCGACGGCGGCGTGGTTGGGCAGTCAGACACGGCGGGGACCTTCGGGGCCCTGCCGGTCGTGGCGCCCGCCGACGCCTCGTCGCACTCCTCCCAAGATGTCGATCTCAGCGCGTGGTCCCAGGAAGACTTCCTGCTTTCGCAGGTTGGCCTTTGGGAGCTGCTGCCCGACGGCAACAGCGTGGTGCAGAAACTCAACGGTCCGCCCACCGTTTATTACAGCGATTTCAATTCGCAGGGCGAGTCGGTCGAGTTTACGGTGCGGGTGGACGACGCGCGGGATGACGACTTTTTTGGATTCGTGCTGGGCTTCAGTCCCGGCGATTTCTCCAACGACAACGCCGACTACCTGCTCGTCGATTGGAAGCGAGGAGACCAGAACGTGGCGGGCGTCCCCGCTGCCCGCGGGCTGGCCGTTTCCCGGGTCAGCGGGGTGGCCGATGCCCAGTGGGAGTTCTGGGGACACGTGGGCGCCGTGGAGGAATTGGGGCGAAGCCAGAACTTCGGCCAGACGGCCTGGTCGCCCTTCGTGGAATACCGCTTTCGCATCGACTATACGCCCCAGCGGCTTCAGGTTTTTGTTGACGGGCAACTCGAGATCGACCTTGCGGCCCCGGCCGGCAATCCGTTTCCCGCCGGGCGGGTGGGGTTCTATGACTTGTCTCAGCGAAACGTTGTCTTTGGCGTACCGGCGCCCGAGCCGATTCAGGGTCTCGAAGGCAGCCCCGTCGGCATCGTCAAGAGCTTCAACGCCTCGGAGTCGAGCGGTCCCCTCAGCGCCGAGATTGATTGGGGCGATGGGACGACAAGTCCCGGCACGATTTCCCTTGACGCCGGGCGAGGCAGCGTGGCGGGTACGCATGTCTACGGCGACAATGGAGCCTATCAAATCGGCGTGCGGTTGCACGACGGCGATGCCGTGGTGAATCTGGGCACGCGAACCGCCGAAATCGCCAACGTGGACCCCACGCTGGCAATCGTCCGGAACCCGGTGGCATCCGAGGGGACGCCCTTCCCGTTGGCAACCTGGACGACCCTGACCGATCCCGGCTTCGACAACCCATTCAACCCCAGTGGTCCCACCACGGAGACGTTTACCTACACGGTCGACTGGGGCGACGGTTCCACGGCCGAAAGCGGGGCGGCCACGGTCGATACGATCGGTTCGCCGGGTGTGCCCACGGCGGCCTCGCTGGACGCTTCGCACGTGTATGCCGACAACGGGGTTTACACCGTAAGCGTGAACGTGGCCGACGACGACGGTGGCAGCGATGCACGGACCTTCGAGGTCACCGTGGGCAACGTCGCCCCCACGCTTGCGGTCGTCAAGGACGAAACGGTCGCCGAGGGATCGCGCCTGGAGATCGTCGACCTGGGAACGTTCACCGATCCCGGCTTCGACAACCCATTCAACCCCAGTGGTCCCACCACGGAGACGTTTACCTACACGATCGACTGGGGCGACGGTTCCGCGGCCGAGGGCGGGGCGGCCACGGTCGATACGATCGGCTCGCCGGGCGTGCCCACGGCGGGATCGCTGGACGGCAGCCACGTGTATGCCGACGATGGCCTTTACACGGTAAGCGTAAGCGTGGCCGACGACGACGGCGGCAGCGACGCGCGGACGTTCGATGTCGCCGTGGGCAACGTCGCCCCCACGCTGGCGGTGGCGGCCGACCAGACGATCGAGGAAGGGGCTTTGCTAAGCCTGGTCGACCTGGGGACGTTCACCGATCCCGGCTTCGACAATCCGGCCAACCCCAGCGGTGCCACCACGGAGACGTTTACCTACACGATCGATTGGGGCGACGGCACGCCGGTTGATTCGGGCGGGGCCACGATCGACATTGCCGGCGCGGTGGGGACGGCAACGGCCGGGTCGCTGGACGGCAGCCACGTGTATGCCGACAACGGGGTTTACACGGTGAGCGTGGGCGTGGCCGACGACGACGGCGGCAGCGACGCGCGGACGCTGGAGGTCGCCGTGGGCAACGTCGCGCCCACGCTGGCGGTGGCGTCCGACCAGACGATCGAGGAAGGGGCTTTGCTAAGCCTGGTCGACCTGGGGACGTTCACCGATCCCGGTTTCGACAACCCGGCCAATCCCGGCGGTGCCACCACGGAAACGTTTACCTACACGATCGACTGGGGCGACGGCACGCCGGTCGAGTCGGGCGGAGTGGCCACGGTCGATACGATCGGCTCGCCGGGTGTGCCCACGGCCGGATCGCTGGACGGCAGCCATGTGTATGCCGACAACGGGGTTTACACGGTGAGCGTGAGTGTGGCCGACGACGACGGCGGCAGCAGCGACTCGCGGATGTTCGAGGTCACCGTCGGCAACGTCGCCCCGGTGCTGGCGGTCACGTCCGACCAGACGGTTACCGAGGGCAGCCTGTTGAGCGTGGTCGACCTGGGGACGTTCACCGATCCCGGTTTCGACAACCCGGCCAATCCCGG
>CAYZWG010000137.1:10426-12510 GCA_964481605.1 uncultured Planctomycetaceae bacterium | reverse complement strand
CGACCTCCCCAAGCGGGCTTGCGGCCCGTATACTTGGTTTTGGCTTGTCCAGGCCGACTTTCCGCAACAAGAACCAATGAGAGGAGATTTCCCGTGTCGGAAGTGTTGACGGAACGCGTGCTGGTGGTGCCGGCCGAACTATTGCGGCGGCTGGGCTATTTCCAGGGGTTTTGCCACGACGTGGACCGGTATTTGGGCGAGTTGCTCCGTGCCGCCAACACGTGCTACCGGCCTCGCCAGGAGGTGGAGCAGGACCCCGGATTCAAGCAGTTGATTCCCTACGTGATCTTTCGGCACCGGCAGCCCGACGGTGGGCAGGCGGTGTTTCAATACACCCGGGGCAGCGGCATGGGAGAAGGCCGCCTGCACCGCAAGCGGAGCGTGGGGATCGGCGGCCACATCTCGGCGATCGATGCCGAGGCGGGCGCCGGCTGCCCCTACGAGGAGGGGATGCGGCGGGAATTGGAAGAAGAGGTCCGCATCGAAACGCCCTACACCGACCGCCGGGTGGGGCTGATCAACGACGACCAGACCGAGGTCGGCCGCGTCCACCTGGGCGTGGTTCACCTGTTCGAGGTCGAGCAGCCGGCCGTCCACCCCCGCGAGGCGGAGATCCGGGAGAGCGGATTTCGGCCCATCGAGGCGATTCTCGCCGACCTGTCGGGGTTCGAGACCTGGTCGCAGATTTGCCTCAAGGCGCTTTTCGGCCGAACGTAGGGGGGAGGGCGGCGGCGTGTGGGTGCGGAGCACCCACTCAGCAACGGCGGGGTCGGGAGACCCGCGCCGAACCAACACGGGGTCGGGAGACCCGCGCCGAACCAAGGCGGGGTCGGGAAGCGTGCGCCGAACGGTGGGCGGAGTTTCTGCAGCATGATTCAGCAGCCCGTTTATGTCGACAACCAGGCTACCACCCCCGTCGATCCCCGGGTGGTGGAGGCGATGCTGCCTTATTTCACCGAGACGTTCGGCAACGCGGCCAGCACGGGGCACCGGTTCGGCTGGGCGGCGCAGGAGGCGGTGAAGGCTGCCCGCAAGTCGATCGCCGAGGTGATCGGCGCCCGGCCCAAGGAAATCGTTTTCACCAGTGGGGCCACGGAAAGCAACAACCTCGCCATCCGGGGGGTGGCCGAGCGTTACGGCGGCCCGGGCAGCCACCTGGTCAGCGTGTCGACCGAGCACCCGGCCGTGCTCGATCCGCTCAAAAAGCTGGTCGAGCGGGGCTACGAGGTGACACTCTTGCCGGTCTGCCAGGCGCCCGACCCCGGGGCCGGCTTGATTCGCCCCGAGCAGGTGGCCGAGGCGATTCGCCAGGAGACGATCCTGGTCAGCGTGATGCTAGCCAACAACGAGATCGGGGCGATTCAGCCGCTGGCGGAGATCGCCCGTGTGTGCAAACGGCGCGACGTGCTGCTGCACACCGACGCCACCCAAGCGGTGGGCAAGATTCCGGTCGACGTGGGCCGGCTGGACGTGGACCTGATGAGCTTCAGCGGCCACAAGATCTACGGCCCCAAGGGGATCGGGGCGCTTTACGTGCGGCGGCGGAAGCCGTTCGTGCGGCTCGAGCCGCTGATTTACGGTGGGGGTCACGAGGGCGGCCTCCGCAGCGGCACGCTCAACGTGCCCGGCATCGTCGGCTTTGCCCGGGCGATGGAGCTTTGCCGGGACGAGATGGAGGAGGAATCGGGGCGGCTTCGCGGGCTGCGGGACCGGCTGTTCGAGGGACTCTCCCAGGGCATTGCCGGTGTGGCGCTCAACGGGCCGGCCCTGGACCGGCCGGATTGGCGGCTGCCGGGCAATCTCAACGTGAGCTTCGAGAACCTCGACGGGGAATCGCTGCTGATGAGCACCAAGGACGTGGCGGCCTCCAGCGGCAGCGCGTGTACCTCGTCGCACCCCGAGCCCAGCCACGTGCTGCGGGCGTTGGGGATTGGCGACGAGCGGGCGCAGAGCAGTGTTCGGTTCGGGCTGGGACGTTTCAACACGGCCGCCGAGGTGGAGTACGTGATCGCCGCGGTGGCCGACGCGGCCGGCCGGCTGCGAAAGATGGGCAGCCTGCCGGTGCTTCGCAGCGATGGGTAGCG
>CAYZWG010000137.1:6624-10326 GCA_964481605.1 uncultured Planctomycetaceae bacterium | reverse complement strand
CCCTACTGGGGGATGCGACTTGGCCGGCGGGCGTTTCGGGCGTAATATTGAAAGGCATGAGCGACGGTAACGGACAGGGTTTCCATTCAAGCGGAAAGGTTATTCGATGGGCGTCACATTGACCGAATCGGCGGCGGCGGAGATCGGCCGCATTATGGAAGACCAGAAGCTGGAAGAGGGCACGGTGCTGCGGATGAGCATCGGGGGCGGTGGCTGTAGCGGGCTGCAGTACGGCCTGGGGTTCGATACGAACTTTGATCCCAAGGTCGACGCCCGATTCGAGCAGCACGGCGTGGCCGTGGTGACCAGCAAAATGTTTGCCTTGCACCTGGACGGCACCACGGTCGACTTCCAGGATGGTCCCATGGGCCGGGGCTTCGCCATCGACAACCCGAACCAGCCGCAAGGGGGGGGATGCCCCGGCTGCGGCGGTCATTGAGCGGTGCGCCGCGGTCAGTCACCCGAAGAGGGAAAGATCATCGCGTCGGCAAAGGCCCACTGAAAGCCGTGGTCGGTGGAGAGGTCGACGTGTTCGGTCTGCCGCGCCAGTCGCTCGGCGGTACGACGGGCCTTGGTCGAGAGAGCGACCAGGCGTGCCCCGGCCAGGGAGGTGTTGCCCTGATAGCGGATGCGTTGCTCGGGCACGGACTGGGGAATCAGGCCGATTCGCTGGGCATTGCGTCGGCGGACGTAATTGCCGAAGCCGCCGGCGATGTCCACTTCGCCCAGTGCTTGCGGTTCGAGCCCGGCCCGGCGGAGGAGGATCACGATTCCCGCTCGAATGGCGCCCGAGGCCAGTTGAAGCTGCCGCAGATCGCGTTGGCTGAGCAGGATGGGGCCGTCGATGGCGGTTTCCTCGGGCCGGGCCAGGAGAAAGCTGTCGTGGCCGTTGGCCGAGGTGAGTCGGCCGGCCAGCGGGCGGGGGAGTTGGTCGGGCAGGCGGTCGGCCGAGGCGATGCGGCCCTCGGGGCTGAGCAGGCCGTGGCGTAGCAGTTCGGCGGCGACGTCGATCAGGGCCGACCCACACAAGCCCGCCGGCCGGGCACCGCCGATCACGGCGAGGGTGAGTTTCCCTTGGGCGTCGACCACGACGCGTTCGATGGCGCCGCTGGCGGCCCGCATCCCATGGGTGATTCGCGCCCCTTCAAAGGCCGGGCCGGCGGCGGTGGCCGCGGCCGAGAGCTTTCCCCCGGCGGCCAGCACGATTTCGCCGTTGGTGCCGATATCGACCAGCACGGCGGGGTCCTCGCGCTGGTCGATTCGCGTGGCCAACATGCCCGCCACGATATCGCCGCCCACGAAGCCTCCAATGGCCGGCAGCACATACGCCCGGGCGCGGGGATGCAGGTGCAGCCCCAACTGGGCCGCGGCCAACCAAAGCTCTTGGGAGACGGACGGCGCGAAGGGGACCTCGCCCAGATATTGCGGGTTGATTCCGCAAACCAGGTGCTGCATGGTGGTGTTGCCGGCGAGGCAGACCTCGTAAATCCGCTTCCGCTGGATTCCGGCCGACGCCGCCAGCCGCCTGATCATCGTGTTCAGCGCGGCGATGATCGCCTTGTGCAGATGGCGAAACCCCTCTTCGCTGGAGCCGGCCAGTTGGATGCGGGCGAGGACATCGTCGCCGTAGCGGGTTTGCGGATTGAGTTGGCAGGTGAGGGCCAGCTCCTCGCCGCTGACCGCGTTGATCAGCATGGCGACCAGCGTGGTCGTGCCCACGTCGATCGCCACGGAGTACGTTTCGGCCCGGGTGTCGCCGGGCTCGAAGTCGATGAGGGTGCCGTCGACCATCACGGCCGTTCCGCGAAATCGTGCCTGGCGGAGCTTGGCCGGCAGCAGCCGCAACAATTCGAGATCGACGACGCACGGGCCGGTTGCCCGCTGGAGGCGGGCCAGGTCGGCGGCCTCGTCGCCGCGAGCCGGGGGGGGAAGCTCGAGATAGCGTTTTCTTACGGGAGGGTCGTCGGCCACCTGGGGCGTGGCCGTTTGGCCGCGAGCGAGAATCTGGTGATAGGTGGCAAGCAGCGAGGTCTCGGGAACTTCGACCGTGATTGGCCCGGTCACCGTCTGCTGGCAGGCCAGGCGAACACCGCGATCCAGTTCCTCGTCCGAAAGGACGTTGATTTCGGCGGCATTGGGCTGGGCGGCGGGCTGCTCGAGGACCACCCGGCACTTGCCGCAGATTCCCTCGCCGCCGCAGGGCAGATCAAGGACGATGCCGGCCTGGGTCGCCGCTTCGACCAGCAGCGCCCCCTCGGCCGCCTGGGTGATTCTGCCGGAAGGGAGAAAACGGACCGGGTGCTTACGCTCGCTCATCGTGGGAGTCCCGGCCGCTGCAAACGCCCTGGAGAAATCGGTTGAGTTTCCTTGTCGCGGAGGGGCGTCCTCCGCCGCGGCCGAATCTCCGCCGGCCGATCCTCCTCGATCGCGCCGGCCGCAAGGCGTTTCGCTCCTCCTGCTGCCATGCTAGCAAACGCAACCCCGGTGTCAATCGAGCGGGCACGGGACGCGGCAAGAGGACCTCTGCCGGGTCCGCCCTGGCGGCGATGTGTGCCGGGTGGGAAGGCTGGGTGCGGGTGGCGTGTCTTGGCAGGGGAGCCGATTGGCCGTAGGATGCGCCTTCGCGTCGTTTTCGGGTGATGCCCGCCACTGGGGAGAAGCGTGACGTGAAGGCACTGGTACTGACTCGCTATGACCATTTTGAGTATTGCGATGTGCCGCGGCCGGAGATCGAGCCGGAGGAAGTGCTCGTGGAGGTCAAGGCGTGCGGCATTTGCGGCAGCGACGTGCACGGCATGGACGGCTCCAGCGGCCGCCGCCGGCCGCCGATCATCATGGGGCACGAGGCCTCGGGGGTGGTCCACACGGTGGGCTCGCGGGCGGGCGCCTGGCGGCCGGGTGAGCGGGTTACGTTCGACTCCACGATTTCCTGCGGCCAATGTTTCTACTGCCGCCGGGGAGATATCAATCTCTGCGACAACCGCCGCGTGCTGGGCGTCTCCTGCGATGAATTTCACCGCGACGGCGCGTTTGCCCAGTTCGTGGCCGTGCCGCACCACATTCTCTACCGCCTGCCGGACGGGTTGTCGTTCGAGCACGCGGCGATGGTCGAGCCGGTGTCGGTCGCCGTCCACGCCGTGGGGCGGGTTCCCCTGCGGCTGAACGACACGGTGGTGGTGGTGGGCGCGGGCATGATCGGCCTGTTGGTGGTGCAAGTGCTGCGAGCGGCCGGCTGCGGCCGGATCATCGCCGTCGACGTGCGGCCCGGCCGGCTCGATCTGGCCGGCAAGCTGGGCGCCGACACGACGCTCAACGCCGACCGCGACGACGTGGTCGCCGAGGTGCTGCGCAACACGGCCGGGCGGGGTGCCGACGCGGCCTTCGAGGCGGTTGGTTTCCCGCACACCGTGGCCACGGCGGTGGGCACGGTCCGCAAGGGGGGATCGGTCGGCCTGGTGGGCAACTTGACGGCCCGGGTGGAGTTGCCGTTGCAGGCCGTGGTGACGCGAGAGTTGAGCTTGTATGGCTCCTGCGCATCCAGGGGCGATTACCCCGTATGCCTGGAGATGATCGCCCGAGCCGCGATCGACGTGGAACCGCTGATCAGCGGGGTCGCTCCGCTGGGCGAGGCGGCGGCGTGGTTTGAGCGGCTGTATGGGGGCAAGGAGGAGCTGATGAAGGTGATCGTGCGGCCGTAGGGGG
>CAYZWG010000137.1:0-6524 GCA_964481605.1 uncultured Planctomycetaceae bacterium | reverse complement strand
GCCGGCTGCCGCACTTCGCCGGCACCAGCCACGTTTCGGCTCCGCACGGCCGGCCCTACCACGGTGGAATGCGTTCCCAAGCCGGAGCTTGGGAACGAGCGTCGGCCGCAGCTTGGGAACGAGCGTCGGCCGGAGCTTGGGAACGAGCGTCGGGCAATTGCAGGGGTGACTGGCCGGTTTGGCCCAATTAGAATCGTGGCATAGGGGCAACCACCGTGCGCATGCGTGAGGGACAACCAACGTGCCTGATTCCGGCTCTCCAAGGCGTCCCGAACGACCGATTCCCGTGGGCATCGATCTGGGAACGACCTACTCGCTGCTGGCGTATCTGGACGCCGGCGGGCGACCGATCTCGGTGCCCAGCTCCGGCGGCGACCTGTTGACCCCCAGCGCGGTGATCGTGGATGAAGACGCCGTGGTGGTGGGCAAGGAGGCGGTGAAGGCTTCGTCGTTCGCGCCGGAGAACTACGCGGAGTGTTTCAAGCGGGAGATGGGGCGATCGGCCGCCGCCGCCACGGTCAACGGCCATCGCGTGCCGCCGGAGGTGCTCAGCGGCTTCGTGCTCGAACGCCTCAAGCGGGATGCCCAAAAGCGGCTGGGGCCCTTGTCCCAGGCGGTGATCACGGTGCCCGCCTACTTCGACGAACTTCGCCGAAAAGCGACCCAGGACGCGGGCCGGCTGGCGGGCTGGAAGGTGCTCGACATTATCAACGAGCCCACGGCGGCCGCGTTGGCCTGCGGTTGGGAGCGGGGTTTGTTCGGGCTGCACGGCACGGCGGAGCCGGAGGCGCCGGAACGCGTGGTGGTGTACGATCTGGGCGGGGGGACGTTTGACGTCAGCGTGTTGGAGATCGACGGGCGGATCTTCCGCACTTTGGCCACCGACGGCGACGTGCGGCTGGGGGGCAAGGATTTCGACGAGTGCCTGGTGGACCACCTGGCCGAGCGGTTTCTCGCCGATCACGGTCTCGATCCTCGCGGCGATCCCCAGGACGCCGCCCAGCTTTGGCGAGACGCGCAGGACCTGAAGCACGCGCTTTCCGAGCACACCAAGGCGGTGGTGGCGTGTTTTCATGCCGGCATCCGGATGCGGATCGAGGTCACGCGGGCACAGTTTCAGGCGCTGACCGCGCACCTCTTGCAGCGGACCGAGGAGACCACTTCGCTGGTGATCCAGCAGGCCGGGCTGGAGTGGAGCGAGGTGGATCGGGTGCTGGTGGTGGGCGGGGCCTCGCGCATGCCCTCCGTGGGGGCGATGCTGCACCGCCTCACCGGCAAGGAACCGGACCGGTCGATGTCGGCCGACGAGGCGGTTGCCCACGGGGCGGCGATCTACGCGGGCATGTTGCTGGGCCGGGCCGGCACCGACCCCAGGCGGACTTGTCAACTGATCAACGTCAACTCGCACAGTCTGGGCGTGGTGGGCATTGTCGAGGATCTTGGCCACAAGGTCAACGCGGTGATTATTCCCCGCAATACGCCCATTCCGGCAGAAGTGAGCAAGTCGTTCACCACCTTGGAAGAGGACCAGCGAAGCGTGGTGGTGCCGGTGGTCGAAGGCGAGAGCGAGCGTCCCGAGTTCTGCGTTTCGCTGGGCCAGTGCGTGGTCCGCAACTTGCCGCCGGGGCTGGCCAAGGGGACGCCGGTGGAGGTCACTTATCGCTACGGCCAGGATGGGCGGCTGAGTGTTTCGGCGCGGGTGCCCGGCGTGGGCCAGTCGGCCGAGGTGGAGATCGAGCGGCGGCACACGCTCTCGGACGATCTGGCGGGTTGGCAACGCCGCCTGCTCAAGCCGCGGCCGCCGGAGGCCAACGCGCGAGTGGTCGAGTCGCCGGAGGAGGGCGGGGACCTGGCGGTGGGCAATCGCTCGGCCACGATTCGGCGGCTGGACACCCTTTATACGAAGATCGGCCAGATGGCCATTCGGGCCAAGCTGCCGGCCAAGTACGAGCCGGCCCGCGACGCCGCCCGCGACGCCGCCGAGGAGCTCAAACGGGCTCGTGCCGCGCTGGCCGAGCTGGAACGGCGGCGGCAGGACGCATTGGGCACGTCCCAGGCGGTGCGGATCGGGATCGAAGTCGCCAAGGCCCGCATGGCCGAGCGTCGCGCGGCCACCAACAGCCGTTTTGCCTATCTCGTTCTGGGACGCGAACTGGCCACGGCGGGGCTATGTCCGGTCGGTGCGGAACCCGATCTGGAAGAGGCACGCTCGCTCCGCCGGCAACTGGTTTGATTCGTTTGGGTTGGAGAGAGTTGGCAGCGCGAGGCTCCCCTCCGTGTCGTTGGACGCGAAACGGGAAGCAACCGGCGCGCAAGCCGATTGCTTCCCGCTCGATATCCGTTGGGGGAAACGTGAGTCGGTCCCCGGGCCTCATCGCCTCTGGGCTGGTCGCCGGTATCGTGCGGCCTGGGTGCAGAGGCAGTCGTTCCGCCTGGGGCGGCCCCGCTTCAGCCGTGCGACCCGGTTGGGGGCCGGTGGCGGGGGACCGTGGGTTTTCTCTGTTTTTTCCCGGCCGCTACGGGCTGGCGGGAGCGGTGCTCGTGTTGGACGTTGCCACGGCAACGCCGGTGATGATGCCGCCGGCAGCCAAGGCGGGCAAGACCCACGGGCCCCAGCCGCCGCTGAACAGCCCGCCACCATGTCCCCCACCCCCATATCCCGTATCGCAGTCGTTGGCCCCCCGTACGAGCCAGTCGCGGGAGACGAGCATCACGCTCGACTGGGCGATCGGCGGCGCGGTGTTGACGGCCCAAACGCGATACGCTGCCTGGCGCTGCCCGGCCATCACCTGGCAGGTTCCGCCGCGCAGCCCGCTGAGGCGGAAGAAGCCGGCATGGTCGGTGACCGTGGCCAGCGTCTGGCGGCCTTGGCGAACGGCAACCTGCACGCCCGCCTTGGCAATCCCCTGTTGGTCAACGACCTGGCCGGTGAGCGTGCCACCCGCAGTGAGTGCCACGTCGGTCACCTTGGCTTGGGGGATGTTGTCCGCCAGAACAACACTCTGGGACAACAGCAGACCAACACACACCAGGGCGGTGATCTGTGCGCGAAAAAGTTTGTTCCTTCTCACGTTTCATCTCCCTCCATCTTGGAAAAACAGCGCTTAAGTCGTCAATTCCCAATATCGACCGGTACCACCGGCACCAGCCACTTTTTCTCCCTCTTCCGTGTTGGTTCGCAAGTGAAACTGGGACGAAGCCAACGGCAGAGGTTGGACCGGCTGAGACCGATCCCCCCTGGCAGGGTGTAGGGCGGTGTGTTTGGGCGACGAAGGCGTCGGTGTTTGCAGACCGAGAGGCCGAACCAGCGTGTTGCCCAGTACGCCCTTGAAGAGACTCCACTCGTCGTGGCCGAAGAGCCGCCGGTTGACGCAAGAGACGATCATCAATGCGAGAATGCTCCACGCGAGGACTTCGCTACCGAAGGCCACGACCAGCCAGGCCAGCGTCCCGCCAACCAGGCAGACCCCACCCAGAAAGGCGAGCACGGACCAGACGGCGTAGCCGCGATCTTGCAGCTTGTGATGCAGGTGGCCGCGGTCCGCCGTCATCACCCCCCGGCCGCTGAGCAAGCGGCGCACGATGGCCAGCGTCGTATCGGTGAGGGGAACGAACAACAACGCGGCGGCGACGGTGAGGTTGGCGGTGCCGGCTTGGGGCCAGGCCCGCAAGGCCAACACGGCGACCACCAAACCGACCACCATGCTTCCGCAGTCGCCGAGGTAAATCCGTGCCGGCGGCAGGTTATAGACGAGGAATCCGGCCAGGGCAGCGGCCAGCACCACACCAATGACGGCCACCTGAGTGTTTCCACAGGCCGCCGCGATGGCCGCCGCGAGCAGGGAAATGGCGATTCCGATGGTTGAGGCCAAGCCGTCCATGCCGTCGATCAGGTTCATCGCGTTGATTCCCAGGACCAACCATCCGATGGTCCAGGGAGCCGCCAGGTAGCCAAGGTGAATGTCGTAGCCGAAGACCACCAACTGCTCGATCCGGCAACCCACGATCACCACCGGCAGAGTGGCCAAAACCTGGCCCGCCAGCTTCAGGCCCGCCCGCATGTCGGTCATGTCGTCGTAGCAGCCCAGCAGGCAGAGAAGGCCCGCCGAGACGATCAACGCCATGGCCAGGGAAATGCCTTCGGCGGTGGCGGGCAGAACCAGCTCGGCGGCGACCAGCCCGATCACCAAGGCGGAGCAAACGGCCAAGCCCCCCCATTCCGGGGTCGGCCGGATGTGTCGCCTGCGACCGCCGTCGGGCCGGCTGACGGCGTCGAAGCGCCAGGCCAGCCGCTTCGCCATCGGCGTCAGCACCAGGCTGGCGAAAATCGAGATGAGTACGACCAGCCCCATTCGAATCCTTCCGAAAACCGGCTGTCGATCTACCTTACGCCATCACGGCCGGCCATCGGCAGGGCGTCCCGCGGGCCGCCGGCGACATTCCCGCAACGGGCAGCCCAAGGCGTCACACTCCCTGCCCGCGACTGCGTTGCCGGGCAAGCCAGTGACGTCAGACCGTGGTAACACGGTCGGCTGCCGCTGAAACACACCAATGCAAACGATTTCGGCCTATCCGCTGGGCGAACTTGAGCGAAAAACTTGCCGTTGTCGCCCTGGGCCGTGCAATCGGAAAAGTATGATTTGAACCCGCATCCGGCCACATTTCCCCCCGCCTCCCAAACCCCCTATCATCGCTGAGCCGTCGCTCGTCTGCCGCGTCCGAAAGCGCGGTCAGGTATCGTCGTCGCGTAGGAGGCCAGACGGTGGCTCCGCCCGCGGTGGGCGAGCTTCGCACGCCCCGGCGGCACACCGCACTCCGCGATTGCCGGCGAGGGGACGCCTTCTCCCAGACAATCGGGGACAACATGGGCGACCGAAGAACTCGGTCCGTGGAGGAAAGGTATTGATCGGGCGGGGGACGGTAGCAAACCCCACGTCCGGGATCAAGCCCGATTTAGGCACCGCGGGCACCCGGGGTGCGGGTGCAGACGATTGCTCTTGCGTGGGGTTTGGGGCCTCTGTACTCTTTCGCCCACTGCTGGACAAGCCAGCCGCGGCAGCGGACGGCGACCGCGGGGCGTGGTTCTCTTGCGATGGCGGGAGTGAAGTGTGCGAATCCTGTTTTTGAGCCACTATTTTCCTCCCGAGGTCAACGCGCCGGCCACGCGAACGTTCGAGCATTGCGTTCAGTGGGCATCCGCCGGGCACGACGTCACGGTGGTGACCTGCGCGCCGAACTGCCCGGCCGGGGTTCTCTACGACGGCTACCGGAATTCCATCCGGCGACAGGTGGAAGAGGTCAACGGGGTTCGCGTGGTTCGCGTCTGGACGTACTTGAGTGCCAACGCCAGAACGGTGGGGCGAATCGCCAACTACGTCTCGTACATGTTGAGCGCCACGCTGGCCTCGCTCCGGCTTCCCCGGCCGGACGTGGTCATCGCCACGTCGCCGCAGTTTTTTTGCGGCTGGGCGGGGGCGCTGGTCTCGGCTTGGAAGCGGGCCCCTTTCGTACTGGAGATTCGCGACATCTGGCCCGATTCGATCGAAGCGGTCTCCGCGTTGAGCAACCGTTCCTTGATCCGATTTCTCGCCTGGCTGGAGCGGCGCCTGTATCGTTCGGCCCGTCACGTGGTCACCGTGGGCGGCGGCTACCGCGACAATATTGTCGCCAAGGTCGACCTGGGGGACCGCATTTCGGTGATTAGCAACGGGGTCGACCTGGACTTTTTTCGACCCCGCCAGCCCGATCCGGACCTGCTCCGCCGGTGGGACCTGGAGGGCAAATTCGTGTGTTCCTACGTGGGCACGATCGGGATGGCGCACGGGCTGGAGGTGGTTCCGCGGGCGGCGGCGATTCTCAAGCGTCGAGGACGCGACGACGTGGCGTTTTGCCTGGTCGGCGACGGGGCCCGGCGGCGGAGTGTGGAAGAGCTTGCCCGCCGGTTGAAGGTGCGCAAACAGGTGATATTTGCGGGCCGACAACCCAAGAAGGCGATTCCCGCGGTGCTGGCCAGTTCCCATGCCTGCTTGATCCACCTCCGCGCCTGCGAGTTGTTCGGCACGGTGATCCCTTCCAAGATTTTCGAGACGATGGCCATGGCCAGGCCGATCCTGCTGGGCGTGCCCGGCCAGGCGTGGAAGCTCGTGGAGGCAGCGGGCGCGGGCCTGGCCGTCGAGCCGGAGAGCCCCGAGTCACTCGCTTCGGCGGTGGAGCGGCTGGCCGACAATCCCAAGTTGGCTGGGCAATTGAGTCGGTCGGCGCGTTCCTACGTGGCCGAGCATTACGATCGCGGACGTCTGGGCCGCCAGTTCCTCCAACTGCTGGAGGGAGTGGCCGCCGGGCTGCCGCCGGCGAGCATCGTGCCCGCCACCCAGCCGCGGGAGGCCGCCACCCAGCCGGAGCGAAGATTCCGCGAGGCCGCTTGAGCGTGGAAGGGGCGGGCCCAGCCGGGGGTGGGGTGCAGGAACGGACTTTTTTTGCAGGGCGGCAGCTAGCGATGGGGGGAAATGGGTTGCCCAAAGCGG
>CAYZWG010000136.1:2581-12515 GCA_964481605.1 uncultured Planctomycetaceae bacterium | reverse complement strand
CGATAGCTCTGCTATCGGGGTGCCGTGAGGCACGGGAGGCGAGGATTGCGGCGTGTCGGGCATCAGCTCAGCAGCATTTGCGGGTCTTCGGCGGTAAGGCTACCCGCGCCTGTTCCAGGCGTCGGGGTTTTCGGCCGGCACGGCCGGCCCCACTACAACTCGTCTAGCCCCGTGAAGTTGGTGATCAACGATCGCAGATTCCGCCGCAGCACGGAATAACTGAAAAACGCCTTGCCCAACTCGTAGTTGTGGTCCACCATCTGCCGGCGATATTCCGCGTCGGAAATCACCTTCCGCACCTCTTCCAGCACGTGCCGGGTGAGGAACCCGTCCATCGTGACCACCTGAAATCCCTTGGGCTCGATGTCGGAAACGAAGATCGCGTAGCGGTTCACCAGCACGGGCTTGCGATAGTAGAAGGCTTCCAGCAAGGCGTTGCCGAATCCCTCGTACAGGCTGGGGTAGGTGATCAGGTCGGCCTGCGAATACACCTCGGCCAGGGAGGCGACCGACGTGCCGTTGGTCACCGGCTGCGGTTGGGCGTCGAGTTCCGTGTGCACGAATCGCAGATCGACTCCCGATTGCTCGGCCAGGTCGATCAGGTTGTCGCGATAGTCCAGGCCTTCGTCGCCCGACTCATGGGAGACGACCAGCTTGCACTTGGGGTTCTTCAGATGGGCCACCAGGCCGATGGAGTGCTCGATTCCCTTCCGCGGCACGACCCGCGTGGGCTGCAAGAGCACGATGTCGTCAGGCTCCAACTCCAGCCGCCGGCGAAAATCGGACTTGGCGTCCGGCTTGGGCGGCGGCTTCTCGAAATTGAGCACGTTGGGGATGAGGATCGACGAAGCCCCCGTGCGCCATGCCAGGTCCTGCTGGGCAAAACTGTTGATCGTCACGTGCTCGATCGAAGGCAGGGTGGGGGGGAACGCCATGTTGAGGAAATCGTCCACGGCGCTGACCGAAAACCGCGACCGTTCCCAATAGAAATCGTGGTGATGGGCGATGGTGGGGATTCCCGTCTCGGCCGTAAAGTTCGTCAACGCCACCCCCAGGGGAATGTGCATGGGCAGACACAAGGCGTTTTCGACCAGCAAGATGTCGATCTTGAACTTCTCCACGAACTCGTAGAGCGTTCCTTTCAGATAGCGGGCCATCTCCACGATGCGGTCGGTCATCTCGCCGCTGCGAGTCCGCGTGCCGAACGCCCGCTCGTTGATCCAGACATTGTCGTAGTGGTAGAAGTAGGCCTCCGGCACCGTCATGCTGACGGCCGGATCGCGGTCGAGCTTGCCGGCGTACCAGTAGCTGACGTGCTGGTGGTCCCAGAGCACCTGGGCCCACTTGGCGCTTTCCAGCGAGACCCCGTCGGTGCCGGCAAACCGTGTCGATACAAATCCGATACTACAACGCACAGCTTCCCGCCGCCTTGGTGAGATGAAGTGGGTACGGTCGCCAGTGTGAATGAAAAGGTGGCTATTTTCGTTGGGCAGTCTGTAGGCCGGGTCGCGACCCGGCATGGTGGAACAACCGTTCGGCTCCCGCGCGGTATCTTGCCCGATCGGTGCCGGGTCGCGACCCGGCGCTCACCCCCCTCCCCCGCGAGGCCTTGGGGAACCGTCGGGGGGGTGGCGGCCCCTGGTAGTTTCCAAACCCGCAACCCACCGGCACAGGGCCGACGGGGCGGAATCGCAAGTGGCCTCGTCCAACTAGCTGTTCAAGTCAAGTATACAACGATGGAGGTGGAAAAGTTGAGTGAGAACCAGGTCGGGCACGACCCGCTCGACGCGGGGATCGCCCTCTCGGCGGCGAAGGCTGCGGGCGTCGCCTGCAAACAGGGCCGTTCGCATTCCCAACCCCGCGGCCGGGGCCACGTCCTTGAGCATGTCGTTGCCCACGAAGACCGTTTCCTCCGGCCCAATGCCCCGGCGTCGCAGCCGCCGGATCGCCATCCGAAACAGCTCCGGCCCCGGTTTGGCCACGCCGTGACGGAACGAATAATACTGCAAATCCGGATCGAACCCCCAGTCCTCCACCGCCCGGCCCAACAGCCCGGCAAACATCTCCCGGGTATAGAACTGGGCGTTGCTGACCAGTCCAAGCACGAGCCCGCGGTGCCGCAGCCGGTCGAGACACTCGCCCGCCCCGGGCATCGGCCAGACCGGATTCGCCCTCACCTCGAACTCCACCGCCAATCGCTCCACCAGCGGCCCTGGACACTCCGCGGCCGCGGTCCCTTCGGCAGTGCCTGCCACTTCGCCGATCACGGTTTGCCAAACCTGGACGATATCGACCTCGGGATACTCGACCCCCTTGGCCCGGCTGGCGGCGTGCAACTGCTCGATCCGCTGCCAGAACAACTCCAACGCCCGCTTGCCCGAAGCCTTTCGCTTGAGGCCGACCGCCCGAAAGGCCTCCTCCACTGCCTGCTCGCAGGGCTCCGACCGCAAGAAGCCGACGTCGCCGCTGCCGCTGACGAACAACGTGCCGTAGATGTCGAACAGCACGGCCCGGATTCCGGCCAGCGGTCGCAACACCGGCTGCTGGCCGGTGGGCAGCGGCTCCAGCGGCTTGCTCCAGCGGCGGTAGATTTCGGCATACGACGGCATTGTGAAAAGTCCTGACCGTATTCGAAGCGGAGCCACGATGAAATGCGTTCCCCAGCCGGAGCTTGGGAACGAGAGCCAGCCGGAGCTTGGGAACAAGAGCCAGCGGCGGGGTCGGGAGACCCACGCCGAACGAGCGCGTAGCCCCGTAGGGCCGGCTGTGCCGGCCGAAACGTGGCTGACGCTGCGAAGCGCGGCAACCGGCCGGCACAGCCGGCCCTACGACAATTGCTACCGGGACGACTCCATTAACTGCGAATCAGGCGGAAGCGCCGCGGGTTGAGAAAAGTGTCGAGGATGGTCTGGGGGCGCTGGAGGGGGCCGGTCGTTTCCGCCTTCGCCGCCGCCACCCGCTCGTACAGTGCCAGCAACCGCCGCCCGCTGGGGACGAGCGAAAACTCGCGGCAGACGACCTCGGCGTTGTGGGCGATCCACTGGCCCGCCTGGTGGTCGGAAACGGCCGCCACGGAACCGAGCCACGGATTGCATTCGAGCAGGGCGGTGCGGGCTCCACGGTCGTCTCGAACCCGGCGGAGGACCTGCTCCTGGAGGGCCTCGTCCAGGTCGCCGAAGTCGACCAGCCCGTGGCAAATCTTGGCGTCCAGGCCGTCTGTCGCCTCCCGTGGTGGGGGGCGACCATAGCAGGCCGTGGTGCGGCGAAAGGCGTCTGCCAGCCGCTGGCGGAAATCGCGGACGGGGATCCACTCGACCGGCACCGCCATCCGCGGGGCCAGCAGTTCCAGCCGCACGCCGGCCCGGACAAAATCGGCGGTGATCTCGGGCAGGTCGCGGCCGAAGAGCACCCGCCCGGCCAACCACGACTCGAGGAACGCCATGCCAAAACCTTCGGCCACGCTGGTGGTGAGGATTTGATCGGCCGCCGCCAGGTTCTCGCCGAAGGTCAACCTGCCCGGCGCTCCCACCTCGAACCGGCAGGGCAGGTCGAGTTGACCGGCCACCTGCTTCCAGTGGTTATAGATCGCCTGTTCCGCGGGGTTCAGCGGTGCCAGGGTAACGCCGAGGGTGGTTCCGGGTGGGGCCAGGGCGGCGTGGAGCAGTGCCTCGCCCAGGTTTTTTCGCCGGATGCCCCGCACGGGATACAAGATGTAGCGATCGTCCGCGCCGATGTCCAGGCATTGCTCCAGCCTGGTGCGGGCCTCGGCCGGCGAGGGCAGCTCACTCGGGCCGAGCACCGGATTGGGCAGCAGGTGGAGCCGCTCGGGCGGCACGCCGGCTCGCCGCAGAATGTCGAAATCCCGGCCGTTGAGCACGGCGTAATGAACGCCGGCCCCTTGCGGATAGAGCCAGCCGTGCCCGTCGCTGCCGGCCAGGCCCTCGAGCCGGGCCTCGGTGAAAACCCGAAAATTCCCCGGCCGGAGGTCCTCGGCAAAGTCGTGAATCTGCAACAGCAGCCGCCAGCCCCGTTGAGCCAGTCGGCGGACCACCACCGGCAAGGCGGCGTTCTTGCCCACCGCGTGGTTGTGCAGGTGAAGGACGGTGTCGTCGGGCTTGAGCCCCGCGCCGGAAAGGGCCGCCACGATGGCGTCGGTCAGCCGCGCCGGGTCGCTTTCCGGGCGGCCGCCCGAAATGCTGCCCAGCCCGTCGTAATCCAGCCCAGCGACCTCGCCCAGGGCCAGACGAATCGACGTCAGCCGGCCTGCCAGCGCGTGGTCGAATCCCTCTCGCCGGCCGCCGTAGAGGAGCACGGCCCGCCAGGGTGGCCCCGGCGGCAACACGGCGTCCAGGGCCGACAACTGGTTCTCGATCACCCGCGTGACCCCGCCACGATTCAGGTGGTAGTGCAAGACGGCCAGGTTCATGGGGGTCAGGCGGGCTGGTTTTCCGGATGGAACTTCGCGCGGTAGGCGTCCACCTCGATGATCGGGCGGCGCTCAACCTCCTCGATCTCGTAGAGCAGTTGCCGATAAGTCCCCTCGCCCACTTCGTACTGCCGCATGATCGAGGGCAGCTCGTCCCGGAACCGGACCTTTTCCTCGCGGTTCAATCGCGACATGAAGGTCCGCAACACGCCGAACGCCATCCGCCCCAGGGCGATTGTCTCCTGGTTGCGATGCACCCGCTGATCGAGGTCGGTCTGGGCAAAGGCGTCCAGGCCGAGCCGCTGATAGATGTCGATCAGCATGGCCGTTTCCACGCCGTAGCCGACCGGAAAGGGAATCTGTTCGAGGATCGACCGGCGGCCGGCGTACTCGCCGGAAAGGGGCTGCAGGATGGCCGCCAGGTCGGGGTAGAAGAGGCTGAACAGGGGGCGGATGAGAATCTCCGTCACGCGGCCGCCGCCGGTGGGCCGGACCACGCCCGAATAGGCGATCGGCCGATCATAAAACGCCTTGACGTAATGCACCTCGGGATTCTGGATCAACGGCCCCACCAGCCCGTAAACAAACCGGGGGTGGATGTTCTGAATGTCGCTGTCGACGTAGACGATCAGATCGCCCTTGAGCAGGTAGAGTGCCTTCCAGAGGTTTTCTCCCTTGCCGCGGTGGTCGCCCTCCTCGACCAGGTGCTCGCCGGCCACGTAGACATCGGCCCCGAAACTGGCGGCAATCTCGCAGGTGTGGTCCGTGCTGCCGGAGTCCACCACGGCGATTTCGTCGACCAGCCGGTAGCGATCGTGCAATTCGGCCTTGAGAATGACGATCTCCTGGCCGATCGTTTTTTCCTCGTTCAAGGCCGGCAGGCACAAGGAGATGGTCAGCCCCTGCCGCTCCTTTTCCTCCACCAGCCACTTGATGTCCCAGAAATTCGAGTGATGGAACGTCCGCTCGTCCAGCCAGGTTTCAGACCTCATCGCAGGCCCCCTCGTCGATGGCAAGGATCACGCCGACCAACTGGGCAACGCCCACCAGGATCGGATCGATGAGAACGTGGTCCGGGTTTTTCTTCTTCGCCTTCTGACCGCGGGAGATTCCCAGGGTCACGGCGGGGATGTCTCGCCGAATCAGTTCCGACAGTTCCGAGGGGCTGTGGCCCTGGTCCGGCTCGATTCCCAACTGCTCCATCACCTCGATCACACTGCGCACCAGCGGATGGGCAAAGGGAATCCCTCCGGCCTGGGTGGTGAAAAACAGGTCGAAGCTCGCATCCACCGAGTGCCGAGCCGACATTTCATGCACCACGTCGCGGATTTCGCCACACACCTGCTCCAGCTTCCGGTCCGAGTGGCTGACCACCTCCAGCGCCAACTCGGCGTGGTCCGGTTCCACGTCGTAACTCACCCCGGCCGACATCTTCCCCATTTTGATTTTCGTGAACGGCCGGCTGGGCAACTCGATCCCCAGAATCCGGTTGATGATGTGATTGAGCACCACCAACGCACTTTCCGAACCGTAGCTCCGCGAGGGCTCGGGGGAAGGCCGCACGGTGCAGACGATGTCCGCCCGGGCCGTGCCCACGGAGAAGTAATTCACTCGTCCAAGCTGCATTCCCTCCACGCAAATGCCGCAGTCGACCCGTCCCGGAAGGTGGTCGAGGAAGAACCGCAAGCCGGCGTGGCTTCCCTTGCCCAGCGAGCCGGTCGACCCCAGCAGAATCAGATCGCTGTCCAGTTCGATTCCCAGGTGGTCGAGGATGCTGGGCATCAAGGAGACGATCGCCGCCCCCAGGGCGTTGTCGCCCACCCCGGGGCCCAGAATCCGGTCGGCCTCGACGACCACGCTGTGGTCCTGGATGGAGGGAAAGATCGTGTCCAGGTGGGATGCCAGCAGGATCGTGCGGTTGGATTGCCTGCCGATCAGCCGGCCCGCCGCGTTGCCGGCTTCGTCGCTGGTCGCGTCGCTCAAGCCGGCTTCCGCGAAGCGGTCGAGCAGAAACCGGGCCCGGCCCGCCTCCTCACCGGTGGGCGAGGGAATCTGGGCGATCATCACCAGATTGGCCAGTAATCTCTCTCGCAACGGCTTCAACGCTTCGGGATATTCGCAAATCACGTCGGGAACTTCCACTTGCGTGTTCATCGCGCCTCTCCGTGGACTGGGCGGCGGGATCGGCTTCGCGGCCGATCGCCGCCGCGAGCTACGGGCTGGTCACTTCTTCCGGCGCTCTGGGTCCGGCGTTGCGAATCTGCCGGCTGGCCATGTCCGTGTATTGCTCAAAATTCTCCCGGAACAGACCGGCCAGCTTCCTTGCGGTTCGGTCAAAGGCCCGCTTATCTCTCCAGGTGCTTTTGGGCGACAAGACCTTCTCCGGCACGCCACTGCACTGCGTGGGCACATGCAGCCCAAACAGCGGATCCTCCCGCGTGGGGCAGTCGGCCAATTCGCCCGAGTGAATGGCGTCGATAATCGCTCGCGTATATTTGATAGAAAGCCGGTGGCCCACCCCGAACGGCCCCCCCGACCAGCCGGTGTTGACCAACCAGGCCTTCGACCCGTGCTGCTCCATCCGCTGGGCCAACAACTCCGCGTATTTCGTGGGATGCCAGACCAGAAAGGCCGCACCGAAACAGGCAGAGAAGGTGGCCACGGGCTCGGTGATTCCCACCTCCGTGCCGGCCACCTTGGCCGTGTAGCCGCTGATGAAATGATACATCGCCTGATCGGGAGTCAACCGGCTCACCGGGGGCAAGACCCCGAACGCATCGCAGGTGAGAAAAACAACGTTCTTCGGATGCCCCCCCAGACAGGGCAGCTTGGCGTTGGGGATATACTCGATCGGATACGAGGCCCGCGTGTTCTCCGTGATCGAATCGTCGCGGTAGTCGACCACCCGGGTGCGGTCGTCGTAGACGGCGTTTTCCAACACGGTGCCGAATCGAATGGCGCGAAAAATCTCCGGCTCGTGGTCCGCCGAAAGTTGGATGCTCTTGGCGTAGCAGCCGCCCTCGATATTGAACACCCCGCGGTCCGTCCAGCCGTGCTCGTCGTCGCCAATCAGCAGCCGCCGGGCCTCCGTCGAAAGCGTGGTCTTGCCGGTCCCCGAAAGGCCAAAAAACAGCGACACATCCCCCTCGGGCCCCTCGTTGGCCGAGCAGTGCATCGAGAGCACGCCGCGGTTGGGCATCAGGTAGTTCATGATCGTGAACACGCCCTTTTTCATCTCCCCGGCGTATTCCGTGCCCAAAATGACGAACTCGCCCCTTTCAAAAGAGAGGTTCACGCTGGTGTTCGAGGTGACCGAGGGCGTGACCGGATTCGCCGGAAACTGCCCCGCGTTGTAGATCACGTAGTCCGGCTCGCCGAAGTCCAGCAACTCCTCCGGCGTGGGACGAACCAGCATGTTGTGCATGAACAGGGCGTGATACGCCCGCACGCAAATCACCCGAACCTTGATCCGATAGTCGCGGTCCCAGCCGGCAAACCCGTCGATCACGTAAATCAGCTTCCGCGTGTTGAGGAAGTCGATCGCCCGCTGGCGGTTGATCTGGAAGGCCTCGTCGTCGATTTTCTTGTTGATTTCTCCCCACCAAATGTTTTCCGAGCTGTCCGGATGCTCGACAATCCGCTTGTCCTTGGGGCTGCGGCCCGTCTTCTCCCCCGAACTGGTCGACAGGGCACCCGAGGAGGTGATCGCCGCCTGCTCGCGAATGATGGCGTCCTCGTAGAGCCGAGCCGGAGAAGGATTGCGAAGCACGCGGGTGACGTTGATTCCGTGGGGGCTAAGATCGAGGTCGGAAGTCATTGGGCTCTGTCTCGAGTCGGGAGAGGAAGGTGAAAACCTGTTTCTCGGGCTGCCGGCGGCGGCGCCCCCGCCAGACACGACACCAACGGCAGGGAGAGACCGGTCCACACCGTTGCGGTTTCCAAGTGGACCGCTCGGCGAAGATTTGGCGAGACACATTATAGCCGAAAAAACCGCCTCGGGCCAGTACCCCGAGGCGTGCCCCCGAGTCACCCGGCCGCCACAGCATCTCCGTAACTCGTTTTATTGCAAACGGTTACAACTGTGCCTCCGTGCCCGTCGGCCACCCAGGCGGCCGGCGGCCACCAATCGCGAACCCCCTCATTCTGGGGGTGAAGTCGCGTCCGCGAACCATCACAAAACAAGTCGACTTTCCGCGTCGTGCGGGAAAGGAGGGACCGGCATGGGCAACCATCATCGCTTTCCGTGTCGTTCGATCCGGGCCCGAGCCGGCCCCCGCTTTTTTCCATCATCTCCGACCCGCGCGAACCTCCGCGGGGTGCGGCGGTCGATGCGGTTTGGGGTGTTTGCCGGCTGGCCGTCGCCCTTATAATGTGCCGTCGGCGGTAGCCGATCGCCGGGCGTGTGTGGACCCTGGGGAATTCTGCCATGTTGACAATCGAAACGGTGATCGACTTTCTCCGCCGGCTGGCCCCGTTGCGACTGGCCGAGGATTGGGACAACGTGGGCCTGCTGGTGGGGGACCCTCGACGGAAGGCCCGCCGGCTGATGACTTGTCTGTCAATCACCGCGGAAGTTGCCCAGGAGGCGGTCCGGGACCGAGCCGACCTGATCGTCTCCCACCATCCGCTCCCTTTTGACGCCCTCCGCCAAATCACCACGGCCACCCCCACCGGCCGGCTCCTGCTGGAGTTGATCGAGGCCAAGACGGCCGTCTACAGCCCCCATACGGCCTTCGACTCGGCCGCCGACGGCATCAACCAGCGGCTGGCCCGAGGCCTCGGACTGCGGGGAGTCTTTCCGCTGGTTTTCGCCCGCGAGGGCCTGGGGGCCGGCCGCACGGGCTGGCTCGAAGAGCCCCTTTCCCTGGGTCAGGTGGTCGAGCGGGTGAAGCAGTTCCTCGGCCTCCAGAGGCTCCAAGTCGTGGGCGACCCCCAGCGGGCGATCCGCACCGTGGCCGTCGCCTGCGGGGCCGGCGGCGAATTCCTCACGGCCGCCCGCGACGCCCATTGCGAGGCCCTGCTACTGGGAGAAACCCGCTACCACACCTGCCTGGAAGCCGATGCCCTGGGCATCGCCCTGATTCTGCCCGGGCATTTCGCCAGCGAACGGTTCGCGCTGGAATGCCTGGCCGAGGAAATCGCCGAGGAGTTTCCCGACCTGCACGTTTGGGCCAGCAGCCACGACCGCGACCCGCTCCGCTGGGTCTGAACGTGGCGAGGGCAGGACTCGGCGGATGGCCCAGGTTCTTGAACCTCCATCCGGCGCACCGGGTAGCCCAGGTTCTTGAACCTGGGCCGGCGCAGCCGGCAAGAGGTCGGCGAGCGAGCGACGGCGTTCAGTCGGTGTTCCTATCCGGCAGGCGGAGCGATTTGCCGCTGACCTCTTGTGGCTCCCGCCACACCGGTTCAAGAACCGGTGCTACCCACGGCGGGGTGGGGAGACCCACGCCGAACCGCTGACCTCTTGTGGCTCCCGCCACACCGGTTCAAGAACCGGTGCTACCCACG
>CAYZWG010000136.1:0-2481 GCA_964481605.1 uncultured Planctomycetaceae bacterium | reverse complement strand
ACCCACGCCGAACCGCTGACCTCTTGTGGCTCCCGCCACACCGGTTCAAGAACCGCTGCCACCCCCGGGCGGTGAGCCGGCAGTGTTCTCCGCCTTTTCGGCGGCCCCCCGTGGCGCTAGAATGAAGGCATGACCGACACAACGCTCACCGCGCTCCCGGTTTACAACGAAGTGGGCCACGTCGCCGGCGTGCTCGACGAGACCCTCCGCCATGCCAATCGCGTGCTCGTGGTGGACGACGGGTCGACCGACGGCACCGCGGAAATCCTGGCCGCGCGGGACGATGTCGAGATCATCACCCACCCGGAGAATCGGGGCTACGGCGCGGCGTTGGCCTCGGCCTTCCGCTTCGCCCTGGCGGAGGGCTGCCGGACCCTGGTCACCATCGACTGCGACGGCCAGCACGAGCCCAAGCGGATTCCCGCCTTTGTCGCGGCCTGCCAAACCGCCGACGTGGTTTCGGGCAGCCGCTACCTGAAAAGATTCCCCGGCGACAGCACCCCGCCCGGCGAGCGTCGACGGATCAACGGGATCATCACGGCGGAATTGAACCGGCTGTTGGGCCTCGACCTCACCGACGCCTTCTGCGGCTTCAAGGCCTATCGGGTAGAAAGTCTCCGCGGCATGGAGCTTGTGGAGACCGGCTACGCCATGCCCTTGGAGTTTTGGGTTCGTGCGGCCCGGCGGGGCCTGCGGATCGTCGAGTTGCCGGTGCCGCTGATCTACCTGGAGGAGGAGCGATCGTTCGGCGGGGCGCTGGACGACGCCCAAACCCGATTGGCCGTCTATCGCCACGTGCTGGGGCGAAGCATTGCCGAGGCGGACTGGGCGGCCGGATCGACGTGCGAGGGAGAGACCTTATGACGTCCGGCTGCCGGCACATCGCCCATCGCCCGCTTCGGGCTCCCCGCCAGAGCGGGGCGGCCTTGGTGGATCCGCCGTGGGAAAGGGTGGGCGAGCTGATCGCGCGGAACCGGCAGTTGGCCGCCCTCCGCTCTTACGACGTCCAGGGCCGGTGCCTGGCGGATCTGGCCGCCGAGGCCCGGCGGCGTCTGCTGGCCGATGCCGTCCGCTGGACCACGGCCTATCGCGACGTGGACGGCGGCTCGCTCGATCCGGCCGGCCCCATCCTCCTGGCCGGCCACCAGCCGCAGATATTCCACCCCGGCGTGTGGTTCAAGAATTTCGCCCTGGGGGCCCTGGCCCGGCGGCACGGGGGCGTGGGCGTCAACCTGCTGATCGACAGCGACACGATCAAATCGAACACGCTTCGCGTGCCGTCGGGCTCCTCGCCCAACCCTCGCGTGGCGGCCATCCCCTTCGACCTGGTCGGCTCCCCGGTGCCCTACGAGGAACGCCGCGTGCTGGACCGATCGGTCTTCGCCGATTTCGGCCGCCGCGTGTCGGCCGAGATGGCCCCGCTGGTTGCCGACCCGCTGATCGACGAGTATTGGCCGCTGGCCGTGTCGCGGCTGGCAGAGACCGATCGGCTGGGGCACTGCCTGGCCCAGTCGCGGCACCAGTTGGAAGGCGCCTGGGGTCTGGATACGCTGGAGATTCCGCAGAGCCGGGTCTGCTCGACGGCCGCCTGCGGTTGGTTCATTTGTCACCTGTTGGCCAATCTGCCCCGGTTTCGGCGGGACTACAACGAGGTGGTCGGCGCGTATCGGCGGGTCCACCACCTCCGCAGCGCGGCCCATCCGGTTCCCGACCTGGCCCGCCACGACGAGTGGCTGGAAGCTCCCTACTGGATCTGGACCACCCAGACCCCGCGGCGGCGGCGACTGTTTGCCCGCCAGGGACGCGGCGAGGTGACGCTGAGCGATGGGGGCGACCTGCGGCTGTCGCTGCCGCTTTCGCCGGAGGGCGACGCCTCCCGGGCGGTGGAGTGCCTCCAGGACTTCGCCCGGCGGGGTATCAAGATTCGCTCCCGCGCCCTGATGACGACCCTCTGGGCACGACTCGTGCTGGGCGATCTCTTTCTGCACGGCATCGGCGGCGCCAAGTACGACCAGGTGACCGACGCGCTGTTGGCCCGCTTCTTCGGGTTCGAGCCGCCCGAGTTTCTCGTCCTCTCGGCCACGCTGCACTTGCCCATCCGGCACCGGACCACGAGCCCGGACGACGTTCGGCTGATTCGCCGCCGGCTCCGCGAGTTGACCTATCATCCCGAGTGTTCTCTCGACGGGCCGGCCTCGGACGGCGCGGACGCCCGGCGGCGGGACGCCTTGGTGGCGGCCAAGCGGCGTTGGATCGAGACCCGGCCCGACCGCCAAAACGCCCGCGCCCGGTACCTCGAAATCCGCCGCATCAACCGGGCGTTGCAGCCCTGGGTGGCCGGCCAGCGCCGGCGGCTTCTGGCCGAGTTGGATCAGGCCACGGGCGCGATGCGGGCGGAGGCGGTCTACGGCTGGCGGGAATACGGCTTCTGTCTGCATCCCAAGGAATCGCTCCGCCAGATGCTCACCGGTCTGCTGCCGC
>CAYZWG010000135.1:9305-12518 GCA_964481605.1 uncultured Planctomycetaceae bacterium | reverse complement strand
GGCAAAACACTCCGCCCATCGAAGAAGGACCCCGCCCGGGCGTTGCCACCCGCTCTTCTGACCTCTTGCCGGCTGCGCCGGGTGCAGGTTCAAGAACCTGGGCCACCCGTGACACCCGTGGCTCCTTTCGGCGGGGTCAGGAGACCCGCGCCGAACGTTGCGGCCCCGCGCCGAACGCTGGGCTACAAGGCGCGCTAGACCCAGTCGCCCACGGCTTCCAGCACGAAGTCGAACGCCTCCAGCCGCTTCGTGTTGACGCCGCCGTTCTGGGCGATGGCCGTGACGTGGCCAAAGTCGTAGACCCGCTGCACGTGTTGGGCACTTCGGACCTGGGCCAGGTTGCCCGAACCGGCGTACAACTCGTCGTCGACCGTGGAGTCGAACATGGTGGCCACGTCGGTGCCGCCCTGGCCGAAGGCGTAGACCTGGTCGAAGAACTTGGCCCGGGCGAAAAAGCCGGTGCCGAAGAGCTTGCCGTACTCGGCCGTGCCGACAAACGTGTCGTCGCCGGCGGAGCCAATCAGTTGGGCCGTGTCGAGCCCGCCGTTCTTGGCGTAGGCGTGGACGATGTCGAAGCCCGAGCCCTGATTGCTGAAGCCGCTTCCGCTGAAGGTCGCCAGGGTCGGCGTGGCCTGGAAAGCGTCGTTGCCGGCGGAGTCGAAGAAGCTGGCCAGATCGTTGCCGCCGCCGGCCTTGGCCACGACCTGGGCAAAGTTGTTGGCGGTCCAGGAAAAGCCGGCTCCGCTGAGGGTCACCTGCGTGGGATAGGCGTCCAACTGGTCATCGCCGCTGGAACCGGTCATCACCGCGGTGTCCGTGCCGCCCGCCTTGGCATGGGCATAGACCGACTCGAAGAACTTCGCCCGGGTGAACGTGGCACCGGTGACCAGTTTGCCATAGTTCTCTTTTGCAATGAAACGATCGTCGCCGGAGGAGCCGTTTAGGTGGGCGACGTCGGTGCCGCCGTTGCGGGCATAGCCATGCACGTAGTCGAAGAACTTCACCCGGTTGAAATAGCCGGTCCCCATCATCTTGGCCCAGGTCGGCGAGGCGACAAACGTGTCGTCGCCGGCGGAATCGTTGAGCGAGGCCACGTCGAGCCCGCCGTTCTTGGCATAGGCGTGCACCTGGTCGAAGTTGGCGGCCCGGTTGTCGAAGCCGGCTCCGCTGAACGTCACCAGGGTGGGGTCGGCCACCAGGGTATCGTCGCCGGCCGAGTCGTAGAGGCTGGCCACGTCGCTGCCGCCGGCCGAAGCGTCGGCCGCCACCTGGTCGAACCGGACGGCCGTATTGGCAAAGCCGGATCCGCTCAGCGTGGCGAGCGTGGGATAGGCGTCGAAGGTGTCGTCGCCGGCCGAATCGGAGAGCGTGGCGGTGTCGGTGCCGTCGGAGGCACGGCCGTAGACCACGCTGAACTGCTCGGCCCGGTTGACGTAGCCCGTGCCGGTCATCGTTGCCACGGTGGGCGACGCCACGAACGTATCGTCGCCGGCCGAGTCGTAGAGGTCGGCCCGGTCGCTGCCCCCGGCCGTGGCGTATGCCGTGACCTGGTCGAAGAACTTCACCCGCTGGAAGAAGTCGGTGCCGATCATCTTGGTGATGGTCGGGTTGGCGACCATCCGATCGTCGCCGGCGGAATCGTAGAGCGCGGCCGTGTCGGTTCCGCCACCACTGGCATACCCGTGGACAATGTCAAAATTCAACGCGCGGTTGAAAAACCCCGACCCCGACAGGCTGGCGTCGGTTGGCCGGCCCACGAAGGCGTCGTCGCCGGCCGAGTCGAACAGGCTGGCCACGTCGTGTCCGCCGGCATCGGCATGGGCGTGGACTTCGCGGAAACCGCTGACTTGTTGCGAGAAGCCCGCGCCCCCGAGGGTGGCGTCGGTGGGCGTGGCGGTGAAGGTGTCGTCGCCGGCCGAGTCGTACAGGTTGGCAACGTCGTATCCGCCGCCGCCGGTGACCGAGTAGTCTTCCGCGTTGGTGATTGCCACCTGCACGGTAGCGTAGTTGAACACGGCCGAGGTGGGGTGAATCTCCACGGTGTCGTTGGCTGTCGAGCCGGTCAGCGTAACGGAATCGCGGCCTGCCCCGGCGTCGAAGCTCACCGAATCGACCGCCGCGTCGGCAAACACGTAGTCCACCCCGTTGACGCTCAAAAGGTACGAAGAGGCGCTGGGGCCGAACGCGAACGTATCGTCGGACGTGGTGCCGTAAACGACCAGGTCGGTGGTCGCATCGTCGACCAGATTCGCCAGTACCAGGTCGACGCCCGAGCTGCCGCCGGTCACCGTGACAAAATACACCTCGGTGTCGCCGACCGTTCGGTCGATCCGCGTGTCGCCGCCGCCGGTGAGCGGGTCGTAGTTGGCGTCATACAGCGTCAGCGCGGCATCGGCACCCGGAAGTTCCGCGGTCAACTGTCCGGCGTGCCGAGTCGTCAACTGATAGGTCAGGTCGCCGCCGGTGGGGTCCAGGTTGCTGAGGGAACGGAAATCGACGTACCCCAGGTCGACGGTTCCGCCCGGCACCGTGCCCGGGTCCCACTGCTCAACCCCGGGCGCCGTTACCGACAGCAGGGCACGAGCTTCGAGCTGCTCGAAGCGGACCGGGCGAAAACGACGGGGCCGCCGGGCAGAGGACGGGTCGGCGTGGCCGCTCCGGCCGAGCAGGATGGTCGAGAACAGTCGCATGATCTGAACTCCGTTGATGGTTCCATTGAGGACGGCCACGGTCTCTACGACGCAGGCTGCTCGGACACGCTCGCAAGGAAGGGGCCGAAACCGGCGCGCACACGCAACACGACCTCAAATTGGGTTGCGCAAGTGTACATTGCGGGAAACGATGAAGAGGCGGTTTGTCGACGGTTGAGGCAAGAAAGCGACATTGCGGTTCCGGTGTGCCGGGAGGATGGCAACGAATATTCGGTTCCTGCGGCCGCGGTGCAACGTCCGCTGGCCGGACGCCGCGCGGCGGGTGCGGTCCCCGGCCGGGACCGGGATCAAAGTGACCGCTGTGAGAAACACCCGTGCGAAAGCCGTTCCGTTCGGCGCGGGTCTCCCGACCCCGCCGAGAGCACCGAGGGCTCCGTTCGGCGCGGGTCTCCCGACCCCGCCGAGAGCACCGAGGGCAGGTTCGACAGCCGTGGCGATTGGGAGACCGTCGGTCCGCTCTCGGCGGGGTCAGGAGACCCGCGCCGAACGCCTGAGTCGGTCC
>CAYZWG010000135.1:4502-9205 GCA_964481605.1 uncultured Planctomycetaceae bacterium | reverse complement strand
GCAAGGAGCGTTCGGCGCGGGTCTCCCGACCCCGCCAGGCGGATCGGGCCACGGGCAAGGAGCGTTCGGCGCGGGTCTCCCGACCCCGCCAGGCGGATCGGGCCACGGGTAAGGGCATCAGGCACCAGCGAGGAGAAGGATCTCATGAATGGGAGACAAGCTACGTGTTTTTCTCTGGCTTTTCTGGCCGTTGGCCTTGTGGCCGGTTCGGTCAGTGCCCAGCAATGGGCCGAGAAGATGTTCGCCGTTCGCACTCACGACTTCGGCGCCGTGGCGCGGGACGCCAAGGCGGAATTCGAGTTCGTGCTGACCAACCCCTACGTCGAGGACATCCACATCGCCGGCGTCCGCACGAGTTGCGGCTGTACGAGCGTGCGAATTTCCCAGCCGCTATTGAAAACCTACCAGTCGGGCGCGATCGTCGCCCACTTCAACACGGATCGTTTCCTGGGACGGCGGGGAGCGACGGTTACCGTGACGATCGACCGGCCGCTCTACGCCACCGTGCGTTTGCAGGTGAAGGGGGAGATTCACGGTGACTTGGTGATTTCGCCCTCCAGCGCCGATCTGGGCACGGTAGCCCGGGGGACACCTTCCCAGCAGCGACTGTCCGTGCGATACGCCGGCGGGCGGGGTTTGAAGATCGTGGGCGTGGAGAGTTCCAACCCCCACCTGAAGGCAAGGATCGTCGGTTCGGATGGCGGCGTTCGGCAGGCTGCCTACGAAGTGCTGGTGGAGTTGGACAAGGACGCCCCGGCCGGTTACATCAAGGATAACCTGCTGCTGGTCACCAACGATCGGGCCTTGAGGCAAATTCCGGTGATGGTCGAGGGGCGTGTTCTGCCCGAGGTGACGGTCAGTCCCGCCACCCTCTTCCTGGGAGCGGTTCACCCCGGCCAGAAGGTGACGAAACAACTCGTCGTGCGGGGCAGCCGGCCGTTCCGGATCACGGCGATTACCGCCGACGGCGAGGGAATTGAGTTCGCCACCGAAGGGACCGACGTGCCCAAGCCGCTCCACCTGGTGCCGGTCACCTTTCTTGCCGGCGACGCCGAGGGCAGCGTCCTGCGGGCAATTTCCATCAAAACCGACATCAGCGAAGAGGCGGCCCGGGTCTCCAGCTACGCGGTGGTCGAACCCTAGCGGGTTTCGGTTGCCCCACCGCACAAGGCCTTGACCACCGGCGGCGCAAATCGAACCGCGCCGCCGGTGGCCCGGCTGACTTGCCCGGCGATCAGTGACCACGGCGAGACAGGGCGGCCGCGACTCGCTTCAGTTCCGTCTGGTCGAGATAACCATCGCCGTTGGCGTCAACGCGGCTGAAATGGTCCCGCAGCCGGCCTTCCGGAACCTCGTCCTGGCTGAGCTTGCCGTCACCGTCGCGGTCGGCGGCCTTCAGCTTGCGCAGTTGTTCGGCGACGGCACCACCGGTGGCCTTGGCGGCGCGGGCGGCGATTTTCTCCGCCAGGCGTTTCAGTTCCGTTTGGTCGAGTTGGCCGTCGGAGTTGGCGTCGAGCCGGTCGAAGTGCTTGGCCATCCGCTCGGGCGCCTCCGACTTGCTGATTTTCCCGTCCCCGTCGGCATCGGACTCCATCAGTCGTTTGAGCACCCGCTCGACGGTGGCCCCCTCGCCGGCCCGATGCAGCAGCGTCTTGACCGCCGCCTTGAGTTCCGCCTCATCCAGTTTTCCGTCGCCGTTGGCATCGGCACGGTCGAACCGCTGCCGAAACCGCTCGGGCACCTCTTCTTTGGAGAGCTTGCCATCGCCGTTGGCGTCGGCGGCTTTCAGGCGGGCCAGCACCTGCTCGATCGCGGGCGGCTTCCGCTCTGCCGCCCTGGCGTGCAACATCTTCTGGACTTCGGCCTCCTCGATCAGCCCGTCGCCGTTGGCGTCGAAGCGGTCAAAATGCTCTTGAAGCCGCGGGGGGGCCTCCGACTTGCTGATCTTGCCGTCGTTGTCGGCGTCGAAGCTCTTCAGTCGCTGGAAGATCTCACTGGACGAGCGTTGGGGAGGTTGGGCGAAGGCCGGACAAACGGCCAGCACCAACACGGCGGCAGACGGTAGCAGGTAATGAACACATCGCATGGCCAGGTCTCCTGGGTTCGACAAGCGGGCACAATACCAAGCGCGGTTCCGGGGCGGAAAGGGGAGGAAATCACGATGAACGCCGTGCACCGGGGCTCGGGGGGAGCCTCGCCCTCCCAACTTTCCGCAACGGAAGCTACCTTGAACAAACCCTCAAGACATTCGGAGGTTTCGCCGTAGGCGGCCATTTTTTTGCCCCCACCGCAACTACTGGAGATGCTGGCGAATAAACTCCAGCGCCCGGGCGTGTGCCTCGGCCACGAGCCTGGCATCGCCCCCCTGCAAGCCGTGACCGGCATGGGGAACCGTGATCAACTGGTGGGCCACGCCGCAGCGGGCCAGGCGGCGGGCCATCTCGGCCGACTCCGCGTAGGGCACGTCCGTGTCGCTGGTGCCGTGGATCAAGAGGATGGGCGGATAGTCGGGGGTGATTCTCCGCACCGGGCAATAGGGGTCGAACCGGGCGGCTTCCGTTTCCGGATCGAAACCCGAAACGACCTTCGCCCAAAGGCCCTGCTGCCGCAGGTAGCGATAGAATTGCCCGCGGGCAGACTGGTTTTCCGCATTGGTGCCCGAGATCACGCCGTGGCCGATGTACTTGCGGATTTTCGCCATGGGCATGAGCGATTGGGGCGTGCCGTGGTGTGGCGAGGGCTTGGTGGCCCACTCGCCGTCCATGTCGCCGTAGCCCCAATAGGCGACCAGCGCCGTGGGGGGCGGCTTGACCCAGACGCCGGCCGAGATGGTGAGGTATCCGCCCGCCGAACCGCCGGCAATCACCAGCTTGCCGGGATCGGCGCCGAAAGCCTGGGGGCCTTCGCGGCGTATCCAGCCGATCGCGTCCACCAGGTCTTCGATGATCGCCGGCAGCTTGGCCTCCGGCGCCAGCCGGTAGTCGAGGGAGACCAGCAGGTAGCCTTCCTTGCCGGCCAACTCGATCAGCCGGCGGGGCACGGCGCGGCGGTTCCCCACGATCAGTGCGCCGCCGTGAATCCAGACCAGCACGGGACGCGGCGGCGCGGCGGCGGGTAGGTAGACGTCGGCTTCGATCTTGCAGTCGCCGACGGTCTTGTAGGCGTAGGTTCGCGGTCCGCCCCCGGCCTTTTCCGCCGCGAGACATGGCGGATTGGGCAGAGCGGCAAGAACCAGGCCGAGGGCGACGGCGGCCGGTACGCGGCCGGTGGTTGAGCGGACCATGATCTTCCTTTCTGCGGGGCAGTCCAAGCAGCGGCGAACTCCGCCGGACGCTCAGTCTTTTTCCAGGCGGTAGAGGTGCGTTTTGGTACGGACGTAGAGGGCGTGCCCCAGGGCCGCCGGCGAAGCCATGCAGCCGGCCTCCAACTCGTTTCGGGCCAACCGCTTGTACTCGCGCAATGGTGCGATCACGCTTGTCGTGCCGTCTTCGTCGAAACAGTAAATCCGCCCGTCGGCGTACACCGGCGATGACGAGAACGCCCCGCCGAGCCGCTGGCGCCAGAGTGTGCGGCCGCTGACCGCGTCCAGGCAGGAGGCCACTCCCTTGTCGTCGACCATCACCAGCAGGTCGCCCACAAGCACCGGCGAGGGCTTGAGGGGGATGCTTCGGGTTGCCCGCCACACGACGTGCGTGTCGGTCACGTCGCCGCGGCCGGTGGGCCGCACGGCCCAAAGCTGGGCCTTGCTGAAGCCGGTGTTGACATAGACCAGGCCGTGCCCGAACAACGGCCGCGAGACGTTGGAAAACCCCTTGTAGCGAACCTTCCACAATTCCCGGCCGGTTGCCGGATCGTAGGCCATGGCGGCCTGGGCACCGGAACTGACCAGTTGAAAGCCGCCTTCGACGGGCACGATCGTCGGCGTCACGTAGGCCTTTCGCAAATCGCCCACCAGGTCGCCGAAATCGGTCGACCGCGGCGTGGTCCAGACGGTCTTGCCGGTGCGCTTATCCAGCGCCGTGAGAAACTGAACGTCGATGCCGTCGAAATGGAGGATCAACAGGTCGCCGAACAAAACCGGCGAGGAGCCGGGCCCGCGAAAGTGATCGCACTTGATGTCGCGCCGGGACCAGATCATTCGGCCGCTGGCGGCGTCCAGACAGGCGGTTCCGTACGAGCCGAAATGGACCCAGAGGCGATCGCCTTCCAGCACGGGCGTGGGCGAGGCATAGCTGTTGAAGGCGTGAATCTCCTCCGGCTGGGGCACGTTGAAAACGAGCACATCGCGAAGGATTCGCCCGCTCGGGCGGTCGACGCAAACGGCAAACAGTCTTCGCCCATCCTCGTCGGCCGTGGTCATCCAGATGCGGTCGTCGCCGATCACCGGCGAGGACCAGCCCCGGCCGTGGATGGGCACCTTCCAGCGGACGTTCTCCGTTTCGCTCCACGCCAGTGGCAGGTCCGTAGCGTGGGCGTGGCCGTCGCCAGTGGGACCGCGGAATTGCGGCCAGTCGCCGCCGACGGCAAGCGGTGTCGTGGTCAAGCAGGCAAGACAACACAAAACGGCAAGACCCATCGACGGTATCCTTCCTGGTGTTCGCGCTCAGGTTGCTCGGTTCCCAAGCGGGAGCTTGGGAACCAGCTTTATCTACTCGGTCCCAAGCTCCAGCTTTATCTACTCGGTCCCAAGCTCCAGCTTTATC
>CAYZWG010000135.1:0-4402 GCA_964481605.1 uncultured Planctomycetaceae bacterium | reverse complement strand
ACTCGGTCCCAAGCTCCAGCTTTATCTACTCGGTCCCAAGCTCCAGCTTGGGACCGCACCCGGCGTGGACCCCCGCATCGCCCGCTTCCAACGCGGCGCCTTACGTGGCGGTCGAATCCTGGACGCGTCCCAGCATCGCCGCCGCGCCGCCCGACTGGAGCATCTCGGCCAGCAGCTTCTGGTACCGCGATCGGTACCCGAAGGCGATCCAGCCGAAGTAGCACATCCCGCTGGTCGACCCCACCGCCACCACGAGGGCCAGCATCAGGGCCGGCCACGGTTTCTTCGACGGGGCAGGATTCACCTGCGCGTCGGCCCGGGCCACTTTCTTGGCCGAAGGGCCTCCCTCCGGCTCGTCAATCCACGCCCCCGTCAGCCGGGCCATGTCTTGTTCCTCGCGTCCCGTCGTGGGCAACTCGCGAGGCGGACCACCCGCCCACGGCGGGGAGGCCGCGGCCTGGGGAGGGCTGGTCGGTGCGGACATGCCGGGGGGCTCGTCGCCCGACGAGGGGGGGGGCGGCCCGACATGGGGCGAGGCGACCAGCCGACTTGTCCACCCTCCCAGTGGAGGTTGGTTCACGGGGATGTCCTTGGTCGGGCCGGTGATCCGTATTCGCCAGACGTCGCCGGCTTCGACGGGGATATCGCTGAAAATCTCGCCGCCCTGCAAGATGGTTTCCAGCACGTGGGGGCTGATCCGCATCACGTATTCCGTGCCGCCTTCCGCCAGAGGTCGCCAACCGATGTCCGCCCCCCAGACGGTCATCGCCACACACAGAGCCAACGTGTTCATGCCTGACCTCCGCGTGGGGAGTTCGAGGGAATCTATCGCGCCCCCACCAGAGGCTGGCGCGGGGGCTGCGTTGTCCCGCCGTCGGCCATTGCCGGGGGCGTTGCCGACATCCTCCCATATCCTACCCAGCCCTCCATCTTGGCGAAAGCGTACGGCGGGGGCGCCGCCGGTCCGGCCCTGGGGCGCACAAAAAAAGGCCGCGTGATCGGGTGGGACGATCGCGCGGCCGCGGGTGCGGGACAACACCACGGAGAGATACATGGAAATGTACCGTCCCGCGGCCGCCCGCGACGACGTGGCTTTCCGCGAAATTCCGAGGTTGCCACGGAGCATTGTCCACAATGCACACGTTCAAGGCGCCTGTTCACCCGGGCGGCCGCTGGCCGCACACTTTCCTCGCGGCACGCCCGGTGGTACAACCGACTGATCCGGCTGGCCGCTGCTTGTTCGGCCAGCGGGACAAGACCTTTTCGCACTTTTCCACGTCGACAGGCTCCACGGATGAGCACACGAGTATCCGATCGGCCGTTTCGCGTCGCCTTCGTATCCACTCGCATTTCGGGACGGGACGGGGTCTCGCTGGAAATCGCCAAATGGGCCGAAGTGATCGAGAGGATGGGGTACGAGTGCTGCTACATCGCCGGCAAGTGCGACCGCCCGGCGGAGCGCTCCGTGGTGATTGAGGAGGCCCACTTCGATCATCCCGCCATCCGGGAGATCTCGGCCGAAGCGTTCGGCCGGGAATTCCGCTCGCCGGCGCTGACCGATCGGATCGTGCAACTGAGCCGGACGATACGCGACAAGTTGGCGGTGGCGATCGAGAAGCTCGCTGTCAACGTGATCATCGCCGAGAACGCGCTCACGATCCCCATGAACCTGCCGCTGGGCGTGGCCCTGGTCCACAAGATTCAAGAGCAGGGGATCGCCTGCATTGCCCACCACCACGATTTCTACTGGGAGCGCGATCGTTTCCTGGTCAACTGCGTGGACGACATCATTCACTTCGCCTTTCCGCCGCCCTTGAAGCAGGTCCAACACGTGGTGATCAACAGCCAGGCGGGGGAAGAATTCTCCCGCCGCACGGGGCTCTCCTGCCGGATCGTTCCCAACATCATGGATTTCGCCCATCCTCCCGCCCCGCCCGACGAGTACGCCCTGCAATTTCGCCGCCAGATCGGGCTCCAAGCCGACGACCTGCTGATCGTGCAGCCTACCCGCGTGGTGGCGCGAAAAGGGATTGAACACTCCATCGAGCTGATTCGCCGGCTGAACGATCCCCGGGCCAAGCTGGTGATTACGCATGCCTCGGGCGATGAAGGGGATGCCTATCCCCGGCGGATTCGAGAGTACGCCGAGTTGATGGGCGTGGAGGTGATCTTTGCCCATGGTTGCATCGGCGAGCGCCGCGGCAGCGGACCGGACGGCCGAAAGCGTTTCACCATCGAGGACGTTTACCTGCAAGCCGACCTGATCACCTATCCCTCGGAATACGAGGGTTTCGGCAACGCCTTTTTGGAAGCGATCTACTATCGGCGGCCGGTCGTGTGCAACCGCTATTCCATCTACCGCACCGATATCGAGCCGTGCGGGCTGCGGCCGATCCTGTTCGACGGCTTTCTCACCGACCGGACCGTGGACGAGGTGAAGCGTGTGCTCGACGACGCGGCCTACCGGCGGGAGATGGTGGAGCACAACTACCGGGTGGCGTCCGAGTATTTCGGCTACCAGGTGCTGGAAGAAGAACTTCGCATGATGGTGCGGCGGCCGCAGAACATCTACCGGATGATCGGGCGAGGAATCCGCTGAGACGGCGGCCGAGGAACAACAGTCACAGCCTACGCGGGCAGCGGCTTGCCCTTGGTTTCCGGCGCAAACCAGATCAGCACCATGCCGACCAGGTAGATCAGGGTGACGATGGCGCAGGCCCTGGGGTAGCTGCCGCCCACGAAACTCATCAAGATGCCGGTGCCCATGGCGGCGAAGGCGGCCGCGATGCGACCGAAATTGAAGCTGAGACCTTGCCCGGTGGCGCGAACACGGGTGGGGAACAGTTCCGGCAGGTAAAGCGGCAGCCAGCCGTAAAACGACGCGGTGGTGAGGCCGGCCAAACCGGACATCAAGAGGAACAGCATATTGTATTCGTGGAGGAGATTGAAAAGCACTCCGCAGACCACCAGAGAGCCGAGGCAAATGAGGAAATAGGCGGGCCGGCGACCGATCCGTCCGCCCAGCAGGGGCCCCGCCAGGCATCCCAAAATGGCCCCAATGGAAATGGCGAACTGACAGGTTCCCTTGGCGAAGGGGTTCTTGAACTCCAGCCGGCCGACGTTCCAGCGGATCGTGCCGGCTTGGGAATCGAAGGTCGCGTCCTGGCCCGCGGCGATGTTGACCGAGGCGGGAACGATCTGGTCCATCGGCAAGCGATCGGTGACCCGCACCCCCGTGCCTTCGGCCTTTCCGCGGTTGGTGACGCGAAGCGTGTAGAGAAAGGACTGGCCCGGCGAGGGAGAGCCCTCGAAGTCGACGCTTCGTTTGGCGGAGTACCGGGGACCGTCCCCGGGAGACGCTTGGTGGCCGGCGTCGGCGATTTCCACCTGGTCGGCGCTGAGATCGAAGAAGACCGGGGCCGGATCGGCGATCCGCATCTCGACCTTGAGGAATCGATCTCCGCCGGCGAGCTGGTCGGTCCAAAGCGGCAGGAACCCGGAAACGGCGCCCCAGGTTCCGATCAACGCGATGGAAGCGAAGCAGATGGCCAACAGGGTGGGCTTGAGCAAGGCCGGCGTGAGAAGAATCTCGCGAAGCGGTTTGGCGCTCGATTTTTCCACCGAGGCCTGCCATCGTTCACTTTCGGGGACAAAAAGTCGAATAAAGATGGTCAACAGCGCGGGGGCGGCCCCGGCGATCATCATCCACCGCCAGGAGTCGACGGTGACTTCCACGAACATCGCCAGCACGGCGATGGAGAGGAAACCGACGTTGGCCGCGGCCCCGATGATGCCGGCCATCAGGGGCCGCAGCTTTTCGGGCCAACACTCCATCACCAGCGCCACCCCCAGCGACCATTCGCCACCCATGCCCAGCGCGGCCAGAAATCGCAGCCCGCCGAGATGCCAGGGTTCCATGGCAAAGTAGCAACAGCCGGTGAAAAAGGAGTAGGTCAGCACGCTGATCAACATCGAGCGGACTCGCCCGATCCGGTCCCCCAGCCAACCGAACAGCAAACCGCCGGAGGCGGCACCGAGCAAGAAGCAGGCCGCAATACGCCCGTTCCACAGCCCCACCAGCGCTTCGTCGGTCACCCCCAGGAGGTCCTTTAGCGCCGGCCGCGCAACCAGGGGAAAAAGCCCCATCTCCAGGCCGTCGAACATCCAGCCGGCGAAGGCGGCGATGAGGACCATCCAGTGGGCGCGGGTAAGCCGCTGGGGGTGATTGTCGGGCACGAGGACTCCTTTTCCAGCTTGCTGGGCCGTAAGAATGCAATACCGCAGTGTGTGACGTTATACCGCCCCCCGATGGGGGCCGCAAGAGTTTGCCCCAGCGTCGGGGTGCAGGAACAGACTTCCGGAGGTGGTTCGAGGTGGTGGTTTCAAGTGGGAGATTCTGAGA
>CAYZWG010000134.1:2047-12546 GCA_964481605.1 uncultured Planctomycetaceae bacterium | reverse complement strand
CAAGACCCCCGCCAAGATCGTCGACCTGCAACTCTGGGTCCGCTACCAGAAATAGCCGCGGCCCGGGCCGATCAGTCCTCTTCTTCTTCCAGCGTGGCCTGGTTGATAATCTGCTGCTGGATGTTGCCGGGCACCACGTCGTAGTGGCTGAATTCGATCGTGTAGCTACCCTGGCCGCCGGTCACGCTGGCCAGCGTGCGGTTGTAGGTGGTCACTTCGGCCAGCGGCACCTCGGCAGTGAGCGTCTGCATTCCCCCGCCGGCGGAGGCCATCCCCAGGGGCCGCCCCCGCCGCCCCGACATGTCGCTGTTGATATCGCCCACGTTGGCGCTGGGTACGGTGACCTCGATGGTGACGATGGGCTCCAACAGCGCGGGCCGGGCCTGCTGAAAAACATTGCGGAAGACCATCGAACCGGCCGTCTTGAACGCCGTTTCCGAGCTGTCGACCGGGTGGTGCTTGCCAAAGTAGACCTCCACGCAGACGTCCTGCACCTGGTAGCCGGCGATCACCCCCTTGGTCATTCGCTCCTTGAAGCCCTTCTCCACGGCGGGCATGAAGTTGCTGGGGATCGTGCCGCCCACGACGGAGTCGATCCAGAGGAAATTATTCTCCGGGTTGTAGTGGTACTCTCGCATCGAGGCGAACCGTTGCTTGGTGGCCCACTGTTGGACGTCGACGTCCTTGGGCAGGGGAAACATGCGGATGTGGACCTCGCCAAACTGACCCCGGCCGCCGGACTGTTTCTTGTGGCGGTAGCTGCCCTCGGCCGAGGCCTGGATCGTCTCCCGGTAGGGAATCTTCGGCTCCCTGGTCACCACCTCGACCTTGTCGCGGCGTTTGAGCCGCTCGCGGAGAATCTGCAAGTGCAGTTCGCTCATTCCGGTAATGACCATTTCCTTGGTTTGCGGGTCGCGGTCGATGCGGAAGGTGGCGTCCTCCTGGGTCACCTTGTTCAGGGCCACCGACAGCTTGCCCTCGTCGCCACGGCTCTTGGGGGTGGCGGCCAGTCCGACCATCGGCGTGGGGTAGCGGATGGGCGGCATGGTCAACGGACCCAAGGTCGACCCGGTGGCCAGCTCCTCCGCCTTGGCCAGGGCCACGATCGACCCCGGCCCGGCTTCCTCCACCGGCTCGGTAGAATCGGCCTGGACGAGCAACAGTTGCGTGAGCCGAACGCCTTTCCGCGAGCCCACCATCACCGCCGTGCCGCCGGTGGTGAGCGTGCCGGAAAAAACCCGCAGATAGCTCAGCTTCTGCACGAAGGGGTCGATCCGCGTCTTGAACACCTGGGCGACCAGCGGGCCCTCCGGGTCGGCCTTCAACTCGACCTGCTCGCCGTCGGCGGCGAGGGCCGTCCGCGGGAGCACGTTCGGCGGCAGGCAGCAGCCGGCCAGGGCGTCCAGCAACTCGCCCACGCCCACCCCCGTCTTGGCCGAAACGCACACGATGGGAATCACGCTCCCCTCCGCCACCGCCTGAATCATCAGCGTGGAAAGCTGCTCGGGCGTGGGCATGTTGCCTTCCAGGTAGGCCTCCATCAGCGCTTCGTCGGCCATCACGATCGACTCGATCAGCGACTCGTGAATCCGGGACGGGTCGAGCAGGGCCCCCGCGGCGTCGTCGGGCGGGCTGAGCGTGCTGGCCACGCCCCGAAAATCCGCTCCCAGCCCCAGCGGCACGTTCAGCAGCACGCACTCCGACCCGAACACCTCGCGGATGCTCTCCAGCAGGGCCGGAAAGTCGATGTTGTCGGAGTCCATTTTGTTGAGCACGATCATTCGCCCCAGGCCCGCCTTCCCGGCCTCGGCAAAAGTCCGCCGCGTGTTGACTTCGATGCCGGACTGGGCGTTGATCACCAGGGCCACGGTATCGACGCCCCGCATCGCCCCGATCGTCTGGCCGATAAAATCGGGATAGCCGGGCGTGTCGATGGCGTGGAACCGCTTGCCGGCGTGATCGAAGTGGGTCACGCTGGCCTCGATCGTATACTTGTGGGCCTTTTCCTCCTCGTCGAAGTCGCAGATGCTGGTGCCGTCGTCGACGCTGCCCGGACGGACGACCGCACCCGTGGTGTTCAGAAGTTTATCCACGAGGGTCGTCTTGCCGCTCGATCCATGCCCACAAAATGCAACGTTGCGGATGTCTTCGACTTGGAACTTTGCCATGAAAGCCTTCCTTTGAGCGACTCGACTACGGATCCGTTTCGTTCGCGCTGCCCGCGCGGATCGCCTCCGCCAGCTTGATCGTTCCCTCGTAGAGGGCCCGCCCGATAATGCAGCCGGCCAGCCCCGCGGCCCTCAGCCGGGCCACGTCCCCGACCGTGCTCACTCCGCCGGAGGCTACCACCGGCACGTCCACCGAGCGTTGCATTTGGCCCATCGCCTCCACGTTGGGTCCGGTCATCATCCCGTCCGTGGCGATGTCCGTGTAGACGATCGCCGCGAGTGGTTCCCGGGCAAACTGCCGGGCCAGATCGACGGCCGGCGTTTCGCTCGTTTCGAGCCATCCGTCGGTGGCCACGCGACCGCCCCGGGCGTCGATTCCCAGCACGAGTTTGCCGGGGAACCGGCGGCAGACGCGGCGGAACCATTCGGGCTGCTTGATCGCCAGCGTGCCCACCACGAGGCGTGCCAGACCCAACTCGAGGAGATGCTCGATCGTCGCTTCGTCGCGGATGCCACCCCCCAACTGGCAGGGGACGTCCACCGCCTCGACGATTGACCGCACACTCTTCAGGTTGCCGCACGTGCCGTCCCGCGCACCGTCCAGATCGACCAGGTGGAGGCATTCGGCCCCTTCGGCCCGCCAGTGGCGGGCCATTGCGGCCGGGTCCTCGCCGAAAACGGTCTCACGGTTGTAATCCCCCTGCTGGAGGCGTACGCACCGCCCACCCCGCAGGTCGATCGCCGGCCAGATTCGCACCCTAAGCCCACTCCCGCGTCGCTACCAGGGGAAACGACAAAACGGGTAATATGACACACGATGCCCCCCGCCGCAAGGTCGCGGTGGGGGTGGGAGCCCGTAGGCCGGGTCGCGACCCGGCCTACAAGCCCACAGACTGCCGCGCCGCCGCCCCACTGGCAATTTTCCGCCCGGCAGGTCACAATCTTGTCCCAGGCGACACGTGTGAAATGCCCCAGCGCGGCGGCCCGCGATGGGGCCAAGGGGCGGCCGAAAAACAACTTCCCGGTTTCCATTTCGAAAACCGAGGGCCGCCGTGAAACGCGGCCCGGCAAATCGGCAAGTTCATTATCGACTGGTCCCAACAACCATGGGGAGGATTCGGGAAGGTGGAAAAGGTGGAAGACGCCAAGATCGAACAGGCCTTCGGGCTGGCAAGGGAGCGATACGCGGAAGTCGGCGTCGATCTCGACGCGGCGCTGGACAAGCTGAGCCGGATCGCCGTCTCCATGCACTGCTGGCAGGGGGACGACGTGGGGGGGTTCGAGAGCGACGAGGGGCTCTCCGGCGGCGGCATCATGGCCACCGGAAGCTATCCGGGAAAGGCCCGCACGGCCGACCAGTTGCGGGCCGACCTGGAAAAGGCGTACAGCCTCATTCCCGGCCGGCACCGGCTCAATTTGCACGCCATGTACCTGGAAGCGGGCGGCAAGAAAATCGAGCGCAACGAGATCGAGCCGGCCCATTTCCAGGGCTGGATCGATTGGGCCAAGCAACTGGGAATCGGCATGGATTTCAATCCCACCTACTTTTCCCATCCCCTGGCGGCCGACGGCTTCACCCTATGCCATCGCGACGAAGCGATCCGCCGCTTCTGGGTCGAGCACGGCATCGCCTGCCGCAAGATCGGCGAGGCGATCGGCCGGGCGCTGGGGTCGCCGTGCGTGACCAACGTCTGGATTCCGGACGGATACAAGGACGTGACGATTGATCGCAAGGGCCCCCGCGAGCTGTTGAAAAAATCGCTCGACGAAATCTTCGCCCCCCCGATCGACCCCGCCTGCAACCTCGACGCGGTGGAATGCAAGCTCTTCGGCATCGGGTCGGAAACCTACGTGGCCGGCTCCCACGAGTTCTACCTGGGCTATGCCGTCGCCAACCAGACGTTGCTCTGCCTCGACGCCGGACACTTCCACCCCACCGAAACGATCGCCGACAAGATCTCCTCGGTGCTTCTCTTCCTCGACGAGATTCTCTTGCATGTCAGCCGCGGAATCCGCTGGGATAGCGACCACGTGGTGCTGCTCACCGACGATCTGAAGGCGATCGCGGAGGAGCTGGTTCGAGGCAATTTCCTCCATCGTGTCCACATCGGGCTCGATTTCTTCGACGCCAGCATCAACCGCGTGGCCGCCTGGGTGATCGGCACCCGGGCGATGCTCAAGGCCCTGCTGGCGGCTCTCGTCGAGCCCACCGCCAAGCTCCGCGCGTTGGAGCTGGAGGGCGACTTTACCGCCCGGCTGGCGATGGTCGAGCAGGTCAAGACGTTGCCTTTGGGAGCGGTTTGGGACGATTACTGCCTTCGCCACCAGGTGCCGGCAGAGTCCCGCTGGCTGGCTGAGGTGCGAAAGTACGAGGAGGAGGTCACGGGCAAGCGCTGAGGCAGAGGTCACGGGCAAGCATTGAGGAAGAAGTCACCGGCAAGCGCTGAAGCAGAGATCACCAGCAAGCACTGACCTGGTTCCCAAGCTCCAGCTTGGGAACCCAGATAGGATTCGCGCACGGAACAAACAAGAGACACCATTGAACCTGGTTCCCAAGCTCCAGCTTGGGAACCAGGATAGGATTCGCACACGGGACAAACGAGAGGCACGATGGCAGCCATTGAAAAGATCGACACACCGTTGGGAGGGTAGACTGTGGCGGCAACCAAAGCAAGAACGAGCGTCTTTCAGCGACTCGATCAACTCAACGAGTTCGATCGGGAGCGGGTCAGCAAGGAACGGCTTTGCGGGGGCAGCTACTTCGCCGGCAGCTTTTCCGGCGAACACATCGCGGCCACCGAGTTCGTGATCGGGGCCCTCTTCGTCACCTGGGGTGCGCGAACCTACGACGTCTTCGTGGGACTGCTCGTGGGAAACCTCCTGGCCGTCCTCTCCTGGACGTTCATTTGTGCCCCCATCGCCGTCAAAACCCGGCTGACGCTCTACTGGTATCTCCGCCAAATCGGCGGGCCGGCGGTGATGGTCGTTTACAACATCCTCAACGCCATCCTCTATTGCGTGCTGGCCGGCTGCATGATCACCGTGGCCGCCTCCGCCGTGCGAATCCCCTTCGGAATTGAACCGCAAACCGAGTGGCTGCCCACGGACCCCTGGTTCGTCGCGGTGGTGATCTGCGTGGGGGCGGTGGTGGTCTCGCTGGCCATTCTGGGGTTCAAACGCCTGGCCCAATTCGCCTCGCTCTGCTCTCCCTGGATGTTGTTGATGTTCATCGCCGGTGCCCTGGTGATGATCCACGAAGTCGGCGGCTTCAACTCCTGGAAGGGCTTCTGGTCCGTGGCCGAAACAAAGATTTGGACCGGCGTGGCACCGGTGGCCGGGAATCAACTGGGCTTCTGGCACATCGTCTCCTTTGCCTGGATCTGCAACCTGGCCATGCACATCGGTCTGTCCGACATGGCCCTGTTCCGCTTCGCCAAGCATTCCTGGTACGGCCTCTACTCGTCGTTCGGAATGCTGCTGGGCCATTACCTTGCTTGGATTTGTGCAGGCATCATGGGGGCTGCCGTGGCCGCGGGCATGGGTGTTGCCCTCTCGAATCTCGATTCCGGCCAGGTCGCCTACCAGGCCCTCGGTTGGAGCGGGGCCCTGGCCGTGGTGGTCGCCGGTTGGACCACCTCCAACCCCACGCTCTATCGGGCAGGTTTGGCGCTGCAGGTCGTCACGCCCGGCTGGCCCCGATGGCTGGTGACATTACTGGCGGGTATCGCCACCACGGCGGTCGCCTGCTTTCCCTTCGTGTTTCGCGAACTGTTGAACTTCGTGGGGCTCTACGGGCTGTTGTTGATGCCGGTGGGGGCGATCGTGGTCTGTGAACACTGGTTCTTTCCCAGGCTGGGACTGAAACAGTTCTGGTCCACGCGGAAGGGGCAGGTGCTGAACTGGCCCGCCCTGCTCTCGTGGGTCGTGGGCTTGGCGGTGGCCGTGCTCTGCTGGTGGCTGAACCTGGTTCACCTCTTTTTCCTCGCCGCCCCCGTGTGGCTGCTCACGACCGTGCTCTACATCGTGCTGGCACGAAATGCCGGGGCGGCGGAAGACCTGCCCGAACTGGAGCCGGAAGCCGCGCCGCCCGCCCGACCAGCGGTGAAGATGGTCGTTCGCGGCGGCCGAAAGACCTACGCCTTTGGGTCCGCGCTGTTGGCGTTGGCCTGCCTGGCACTGATCTTGCTTTTCGCCTGGTGCGTCTTCGCCGGTTACCTGGCGCGGAAGGACTTCAACGCCCACCTGGTTTGGCTGACGCTGGTCTACTTCGGCGCCGCCATCGTCTGGATGGGCTCCCGCGGCAGGAAAGTGCCGGCCGATGCCTCGGTGGACGAGATCCTGGAAAACCTGGAAGAGCCGTCGGCCCAGGAGGACGCCGTGACCCACGCGGTCGAGGAGTCGGACCCGGACGCGGTCCATTAGTTTCTGTTGCGCACCAGTGGGAGTTTACACCACCATGCTGGATGAGCGAATTGGAATGATCGGGGCGGGCCAGATGGCCACCGCCCTGGGACGGGGGTTCGTCGCCGCGTCGCTGGTGGATGTGAACCGCCTGGCGGCTGCGGACCTTTCCGCCCAGGCCGCGGCGCGATTTGCCGAGATCACCGGCGGAAAGATCGCCGGGGGCAATCGGCAACTGATCGAGTCCTCCGACGTGGTGTTTCTGGCCGTCAAGCCGCAGCAGATACCCGGCCTCTTGGCGGAGATTCGCGATTGCCTCACGCCGGAAAAACTCGTCGTTTCGATTGCCGCGGGGATCACCATCGCACGGCTGGCGGGGGGGCTGGGCGAGTCGGTTCGGCTGGTCCGGGTGATGCCCAACACGCCCTGCCTGGTCGGTCAGGCCGCCTGCGGATATTGCCCGGCGGCGGCCGCCACCGAGGAGGACGCCACGTTGGTCGAGCAGTTGCTGGGGGCCGTGGGGGTGGTTTATCGGGTGGAGGAAAAGCTGCTCGACGCGGTCACCGGGCTTTCCGGCTCCGGACCGGCGTTTGTCTACACGATCATCGAGGCCCTCAGCGACGGCGGCGTGCGGATGGGGCTGCCCCGCGCCGTGGCCACGGCCCTGGCCGCGCAGACCGTGCGCGGGGCGGCGGAGATGGTGTTGACCACCGGCGAGCACACCGGCACGCTCAAGGACCGCGTCACCAGCCCCGGCGGCACCACCATCGCCGGCATCCAGGCGCTGGAGGCCGGAGGCCTGCGGGCGGCGCTGATGGCCGCCGTCGAGGCGGCAACCAACCGATCGAAGGAGTTGGGGGCTTCGTCCTAACCCGGCGGGGAGCAGCGAAACGTGTCGGTCTTTTGTCGAATCGACGACAAGTACGTGCCCTTGTACCGAATCATCTGGGTCTCGGCCCTGCCGCATTTTTGCGGCGCGGACGATTGCCAGCGGGAAGGTCAATATGAAGTGCGCTTGGAACAGGGCGAGACCGTCTGGGCCGACCGGGCCGAACGCGACGCCGCGCTGAAGGCCATGGAGGTCTGGGAAGGCGGCGAGCCCGACGACGATTTCGAGGAGTGACGCGCCCCCATGTCGATGTTTGAAAACAACCGTTACCGTTGGCGCGAGACCTACTTCGTGCTCTTCTCGTCCTCGCGGCGGCCCACCCTCAAAGCGCTCCACCAGGTGCTCGCCCGCCTTGACGAAGACCTTACCATGACCAACCTGGTCAGCGACGACGCGGGCCGTTTCGAGTCGCTGACCGTACTGGCCCCCGACGATTTCGCCGCCCTGGACCTTTGCTACCTGGAAGGCGAGGAGATCACCGAGCAGATCAAGGAAATGGCCGCACAACTCGACAGCCCTTGCTGCGAGGAGAGGCTGAAGGAGGAATTCGAGCGGATTCAAACCTGCGACGCGCGAATCGACGTGCTCCACTTCGAGCAGGTCGTCGATCGCCAGGCGATGGATATGGAGGAGGGCGACGAAGTTCTCGATCCCAGCGCCTTGCTGCTGGTGCTCGACGCCCTGGCCGAGTTGACCGGCGGAACCGCCATCGATCCCCAGGGAGGGGCGATCTTGTGAGCCGAGTCGACGACGGCCCCCTCCGCGAGGGCACCTTCCCTCGCTGGTGGCCAACCCCCCATGCCGCCACAACGAACCACCAACCACACCCTTCCATCAACAGTCATCCACCAACACCCCCTCCCCCCATGCTTGCCAAAGACATCAAACGCGGCAGCGTCGTCAACTACGGCGGCGGCCCTTGCGCGATCGAGTCGGTCACCGTGCAAACGCCCAGCGCCCGCGGCGGGGCAACCTTCTACAAGTATCGGGCCAGAAACCTGATCACCCGGCAGAAAGTCGACATCACGTTGCGAGGGGGAGATTCGCTCGACGAGGCCGATTTCCAACGCCGCGGCGTGAAATACCTCTATGCCGACGCCGACCAGATGCACTTCATGGACAACCAGAACTACGAGCAGTATGCCGTGGCCAAGGAGAACCTCGTCGACGAATCGAACTACATCACCGAGGAGCTGGAGGGCCTGCTGGCCCTGATCCACAACGACCAGTGCATCGGCATCCAGGTGCCGCTGACGGTGGAGTTGAAGGTGGTCCAGTGCGACCCCGGCATCCGCGGCAACTCGGCCACCTCCCGCACCAAGCCGGCCACGCTGGAAACCGGCCTGGTCGTTCAGGTGCCCGAGTACCTCAACCAGGGTGAAGTCATCAAGGTCGACACCCGCAACGGGCAGTTTCTCTCCCGGGCGTAGCGGAGACCCGGTGTTCGGCGCGGGTCTCCCGCGCCGAACGGGGGGCTCGGATCACCCTTGCGGCCGCACCTCTTCCACCCGGCTGAGCGCCTCGCCCCTGGCAAACCGCGTGCAAATCTCCTCGCCCGGCGAAAGTTCCCCCGCCCGGCGAATCACCCGACCGTCGGCCGCCCGCCGGGTCACGCTGTAGCCGCGGGCCAGCACGGCCAGCGGGCTGAGCGACTCCAACCGGCCGGCGGTCGCGTCCAGCCTGGTCCGCGCCAGGGTGAACCGCTGGCGGACGGCCCGGCGCTGTCGCTGGTCCCATTCGTCCAATCGCCGGGCCAGGTCGTGGACCTGCTCCAGGGGCCGCCGGAACAGCCGCCGCGAGGCGAGCCGGTCGACCTCCGCACGGGCCCCGGCCAGCCGGGCCCGGATCGCCGCGTCGATTCGCTTCCGCAACTGCCCCAGCGCGGCAACCAGTTCCTCGGCCGCCGGGGCCACCAATTCGGCCGCCTCGCTGGGCGTCAGCGCACGAACGTCGGCCACCAGGTCCGAGAGCGTGACGTCGATCTCATGGCCCACGGCCGAGACCACCGGAATCCGCGAGGCGAAGATCGCCCGCACCACGATCTCCTCATTGAACGCCCAAAGGTCCTCCAGGCTGCCGCCGCCGCGAGTGACCACGATGCAGTCGACCGGCTGGGCGAGCCGATTGAACGCGGCGATGCCCCGGGCGATCTCTTCGGCGGCCCCGTCGCCCTGTACGCGGACCGGCACGATCAACACGTCCAGTCCTCGCCAGCGACGACGCAGCACCTCCAGAAAGTCGCGAATCGCCGCGCCCGTGGGGCTGGTCACCACTCCCACGCGGCGAACCAACGGCGGCAGCGCCTTCTTCCGGCTCGGGTCGAACAGCCCCTCCCGGGAGAGCTTCTCGCGAAGTTGGCGCAACGCCAACTCCAACGCCCCGATCCCCTTCGGCTGAATCTCGCTGATAATCAGTTGGTAGCGACCCCGCGGTGGATAGACATCGAGATGGCCCATGCAGATCACCTCTTGCCCGTCGCCAAGCTCGAACCGCAGCCGCCCGGCGGTCGACCGCCAGATGACGGCGGGCAACTGGGCCTGATCGTCCTTGAGCGTCAGGTAGCAGTGGCCCGAGCGGGGCCGCGAGAAATTGGAAATCTCCCCCTCGACCCAGACATGGGGAAACGAAACCTCCAAGAGGTCCTTGATCCGCCCGGTCAGTTCCGAAACGGAGAAGGTATGGTCTTGGTCGCCTTGGCCGGAGAAGAGGTCGCGTTGGGGCATGGGGAGCTTGCCGCTGGGGTGACGTGGTAGCGATCGACGGACTATTCACGCTCGGTCCCAAGCTCCAGCTTGGGACCGCACTGGGGGTGAAGCTCTGCTCCCTGATCTCGGTCCCAAGCTCCGGCTTGGGACCGCACTGGGGGCGAAGCTCTGCTTCCTGATCTCGGTCCCAAGCTCCGGCTTGGGACCGCACTTCCGCGAAGCTCTGCTTCGCTCGCCCCGGAAGCGAGGCTTCCAGTTCGGGGGTTCCCAAGCCGGAGATTGGGAACCAGGTGGGTGCGATTGGGAACCAGGTGGGTGCGATTGGGAACCAGGTGG
>CAYZWG010000134.1:0-1947 GCA_964481605.1 uncultured Planctomycetaceae bacterium | reverse complement strand
GGGAACCAGGTGGGTGCGATTGGGAACCAGGTGGGTGCGATTGGGAACCAGGTGGGTGCGATTGGGAACCAGGTGGTAAAGAACCAGGTGGTCAATTCGGCCAGCGACCTCGCTCGTCACGCCGCCTTGCCCGAACGGTCCGGCGTCGATTTCGCCGCATCGCCCGGCAGCGGGCAGACGCGGGCACCGGTCTCCGGCCCACGGCGAGTACGGGGCCGGGCCGGGCCGGGGCGGACCGGGTGCTGGCCCCGTTTGCGCGTGCCGGAAGCGGCCCAGGCCTCCGCCTCGGACGTCAGCCGGTTCAAAAGCTGCTCGATCCGCCGGCGGTAATGCTCCAGGCCGGCCCGGTCGAGGCCGCCCGGCACGCGGATTTCGGGACTGGTGACGCCGCGGGCACGCGAGCCGGGTCGAGGAACGGCAAACCGATCCCAACTGTTCACCCGCCAGGGCCGGTCGTAGCCGAGCCCCAAAAGCACCAGCGGCAGCCCCAGCTTCGAGGCCAGGTAGACCGCCCCCGGCGCCAGTCGCCGGCGAGGACCGCGAGGGCCGTCGGGCGTGATCGCCAGGTGCATGTCGCGGCTGCGATCGAGCAGCGCGCGGATGGCGGCCACCCCGCCCCGGCGCGTCGAGCCGCGAACGACCCCAAAGCCCGTCAGTCGAGCCGCCTGGTTGAGCACGTCGGCATCGCGATGCCGGCTCAACAGCATCGCCAAGTTGCAGTGGTGGCGTAGATGGAAGGGGAAGAGAATGTATTCGTGCCAAAAGATATAGATATTCTTGCCCCGGCAGCCGGCCGTGGCCGGGTCGACGCGGGGATCGTAGAGAGCCGCTTGAAAATCAAGCGTTCCCATCCACGACCGAATGACGGCCGTCGAAACCAGCCCGGCGTAGGCGCCCCACAGGGGACTGTCGCGTTTCATCATCACGGCCTCCGTGCCCGCGTTCGCCGCGTGCCTCAACGCTGCGGGAACCACTCGCCCGAAAAGACCTCCACCGCCGGGCCGGTCAGGTAGACGTGGTCGTCCGCGGCCCAATCCAGTTGGAGATCGCCACCGGGCAGGTGGGCCACGATCGAACGCTCCGTCCGGTCCGAGAGCACTCCCGCCACGCACACCGCGGCGGCCCCCGTTCCGCAGGCCAGCGTTTCGCCCGAGCCACGCTCCCACACCCGCATTCGAACCTCTCCCGGCGAAATCACTTGCACAAACTCGGCGTTCACCCGGTGGGGAAAATGAGGGTCCCGCTCGATCTTCGGCCCCACCGCCAACACCCAATCGTCGCTCACCTGGTCGACAAACGTGACGCAGTGCGGATTGCCCATCGAAACGCAGGTCACCGCCAGCGTTCTGCCCGCCACGGCCAATTCGGCCCCCACCACCGGGTCGCCTTCCAGCGTGGTGGGAATCTCTCCCGCCGCCAGCACGGGCGGGCCCATGTCGACTCGCACCCGCCGGACTCGCCCGGCTTCCACTTGCAAGTCGAGCGAGAGCACGCCGGCATCGGTTTCGATCTTCAAACTCTCCTTGCGGCAAATACCGTGGTCATAGACGTACTTGGCCACGCAGCGGACGCCGTTGCCGCACATTTCCGATTCGGAGCCGTCTGCGTTGAACATTCGCATCCGGGCATCGGCCACCGGGGAAGGGCAAATCAAAATCAGCCCGTCGCCGCCGATGCCGAAGTGGCGATCGGAGACGGCCACAGCCAGTTCGCCAGGGCCCTCGGGGGGGGGGACCTGGAAGCAGTCGACGTAAATGTAGTCGTTGCCCGCCCCGTGCATCTTGGTAAAACGCATTGCCGGTGATCCCGCCCTGGAAGGAAAGACGCGGTATTCTACGGCATGGCCCCGGCCGGGACAACATCCGATTCGGCCTTGGCCTACACGTCGTCGAGACGCGTGCGGCAGCGGACTTTCGGAGGTTGTGGCGAGAAGGCGAGAAAGGGTGC
>CAYZWG010000133.1:10145-12576 GCA_964481605.1 uncultured Planctomycetaceae bacterium | reverse complement strand
TGTGGGAGACCATCGGTCCTTTCTCGGCGGGGTCGGGAGACCCACGCCGAACGCTGCCAGACCGCGCCTCCGGGCCCTAATTCAACGGTATTGGGGCTGGCCGGGAAAAAACCTCCCCCCCGGCCGAAACCACGGCACACGGCCGGGGTTTCATTCATCGACTCCAGCAGCCGCGGGCTGTGCTTGCAGCCACCGGAGCTGCGCTTCCGGCGGGTTTTCTGAACCAGCCGATGGGTCGCCACTCCCCCCCCAGGCGATCCGGCGCGGTCTGGAAGCGGCTCCGCGAGTCACCCCCCTTTGTGAGAAGCCGCCCCCTTGGTGGGGCGGCTCTCTTTTTCTTGCCCCGCGGGTCCAATCCGCAAAGAGTACGCCGCGGACGGATTGAAAAAAAGGCCCCACCCCGTCATAGTGAAGTGTTTGGACCGGTTCCGGCGTGCCGCGTACAATGGAGGTGGGCCGGCCAGACGGGCCGCGCCGGACCCGACTCGACGGGCCCGAAACCACCACGTTTCGCGACATTTCAGATCGTTCTCCGGAGGGGTCGCCGCAGTGCAACGCTTCATGCTCAAGTCCAAGATTCACCGTGCCACGCTGACCGGCACGGAGCTGGACTACGAGGGCAGCATTGCCATCGACCGCACCCTGCTCGAGGCGGCCGACATGCTGCCGGGCGAACAAGTCCAGGTGCTCAATCTCAACAGCGGCGCGCGACTGATCACCTACATCATCGAGGCCCCAGCCGGCTCGGGGACGATGCTGCTGAACGGTCCCGCCGCCCGATTGGCGGTCCCCGGCGATTTGGTGATCGTGCTCTCTTACTGCGGGCTGGACGAGCACGAGTTGGCCGCGCACCGGCCGCTGGTGGTCAAGGTGGACGAAAAGAATCGCCTCTTGGCGGAAAAATAGCCACCCGCCGCCGGTTTGCTCCTCCCCGCCGGCCCCGGCGGGGGTGCCAGCGGCTGGTTTTCGGGCTAGAGTTTCTTGGTACGTCCCCCCCCGCGCGGCCGGCCCCACCGGCCGCAGTTTTTCGCTCGTGCCCTGGCTGGAGCATCGATTGCCGTGATCGCCGTGGACCTTTTTCCCAAGCTGGGGATTTCCCTGCTGTTGGGGCTCTTGGTGGGCCTGCAGCGGGAACATGCCGGCAGCGGCCGGTCCGGCATGAGGACTTTTCCCCTGATCACCGTGTTCGGCACGCTCTCGGCGATCCTGGCCACGACCTACGGCGGCTGGGTGCTTGCCGGCGGATTGTTGGCCGTGGTGACCGTGCTCGCCTCCGCCCGGTTGATCGCGCTGCGCGACGAGCATCCCGACCCCGGCACGACGACCGACATTGCCGTCTTGGTGATGTACGGCGTGGGCGCCTCGCTGATGGTCGCCCCAATGGAAATCGCCATTGCCATCGGCGGCGGCGTGGCCGTGCTCTTGCAGTTCAAGCCCGAGTTGCACCGGATCGTCGAAAAGCTGGGCAACGAGGACCTCAAGGCGATCATGCAGTTCGTGCTGATCACGTGCATTATCCTTCCGGTGCTGCCCGACCAGTGCTACGGCCCTTTGCACGTTTTCAATCCCTGGAAGACGTGGCTGATGGTCGTGCTGATCGTGGGAATGAGCCTGGGCGGCTACATCGTCTACAAGTTCCTGGGCCGCGACGCCGGCATCGTGCTGGGTGGAATCCTCGGCGGGGCCATTTCCAGCACCGCCACCACGGTGAGCTATTCCCGCCAGTCCCGCGGCCAGCCGCGGTCGACCCAGGTGGCCACGATCGTGGTGATGATCGCCTCGACGGTGGTGTTTGTGCGGGTGCTGATCGAGATTGCGGTGGTCGCCCCCGATTTTCTCGCCGTGGCGGGTATGCCGGTGGTGGTGCTGATGGTGCTGACCATGATTCCCTCGCTGGTGCTCTGGCACCGTGTCCGCAGGCGGCCCAGCCTCATGCCCGAGCAGGAGAACCCCACCCAACTGAGATCGGCGCTGTTGTTTGCCGCCATGTACGCCGTGGTGCTGATCGGCCTGGCGGCGGCCAAGCAGTACGTGGGCAACCAGGGCATGTACGCGGTGGCCGCGCTTTCGGGATTGACCGACATGGACGCGATCACGCTTTCCACGGCGGGCATGGCGGCCACCGACCGGGCCGTGTTCGAGAACGGGTGGCGCCTGCTGGTGATCGCGGCGATGGCGAACCTGGTGTTCAAGGCCGGCCTCATCGCCACCCTGGGCGGTGGCCGCCTGTTGCGGAAGATTCTCCCCCTGTTTGCGATTCCGCTGGCCGGGGGCGTGCTGTTGTTGATCTACTGGCCGCTGTATCTGCCCTGGTGACGGGGGCTGCGGGCCGATTTGGCAAATCCGGCCCAAAACAACCCTTTGGCGTGATAGGCGAACGGGGGCCCAAGGGATATGCTTTCAGCAAGGGGGAGCCTCGTCCTGCCGATCA
>CAYZWG010000133.1:2041-10045 GCA_964481605.1 uncultured Planctomycetaceae bacterium | reverse complement strand
GCCGGGGGTCGGGTGCGGACACTCTTTTCTTCATTCTCCCACGGCACTACACTGAGGCGGCAGATTCGGCGAAAACGTCGAACGGGGGCCGGCTTCGCCGCGCCCCTGCCATTTCCTGTCCGGAGGACGACCGATGGTTGACGCGCTCGGCAAGAACCTGTTTCTGATCAAAGAGCACGTGGGAATGTTCAAGGCGGCCAACAACTACGATATTTACGATCCCCAGACGGGAGAGATCGTGCTCGAATGCCGCGAGGACCGATTGGGCCTTTTCACCAAGATGCTCCGGTTCACCGACTGGAAGCGGATGACGCCCTTCGACGTCCAGGTCCGCACCCCCGATGGGCACCAGGTGGTGCGCGTTTCCCGCGGGGTCGCCCTGTTTCTCTCCAAGGTCACGGTCCACGACGAGAACGATCGGGTGATCGGGGGGTTCAAGCAAAAACTGTTTTCCATCGGCGGCGCGTTCAGCGTGCTGGACGCGGCCGACCAGCCGCTTTGCCAACTCAAGGGAAAGTGGACCAGTTGGGAGTTCCGCTTCGTCAGCGGGGAGAGCGAACTGGGGCGGGTGACGAAGAAATGGGCCGGATTGGGCAAGGAACTGTTCACCACGGCCGACAACTACATGCTCCAAATCGACGAAAGCATCCCGCCCGATCACCCGGCTCGCAAGCTCATCCTGGCGGCGGTGATGTGTATTGACATGGTGCTCAAGGAATAGACCCAGGACGGCACGGCGACCGGCAGCAGTCCGCCGTGTCTGAAACTCGGAAGGACACGCCGGTTGGCCCTCGTGTTGGGCCGCCGTGTCCGGAACGAACCTCGTGGGCCGCGCGGGGGGGACGCGCAGCCCCATTCCGCCAAGAAGACCCCTCCCATGGCGCGAACCGTCACGCTGCCGCCGGATCAACCGGCCACCGCCGAAGGCGTCAAGCCGGGCGGATGGTGGCACGAATCGGACGGCGGAAAGCTCGTCTGCGATCTCTGCCCCCGCGCCTGCGCCCTGGCCCCCGGCCAGCGCGGCTTCTGCTTTGTCCGCCGCAACATCGGGGGGCAGATCGTCTCCACCACCTACGGCCGCAGCACCGGGTTCTGCATCGACCCCATCGAGAAGAAGCCGCTGAACCATTTTTATCCGGGCACGTCGGTGCTCTCCTTCGGCACGGCCGGTTGCAACCTGGGCTGCAAGTTTTGCCAGAACTGGTCGATCTCCAAGTCCCGCCAGGTGAAAGCGCTCTCCGAGACGGCCCAGCCGGAGGCCATCGCCGAGGCCGCCCGGCAGCACGACTGCCGCAGCGTGGCCTTCACCTACAACGACCCCATCATCTGGGCGGAATACGCCATCGACACGGCCGGGGCCTGCCACGACGCCGGCGTGAAGACGGTGGCCGTCACCTCGGGCTACATCACTCCCGTGGCACGGGGCCCCTTTTACCTCGCCATGGACGCGGCCAACGTCGACCTCAAGGCCTTCAGCGAGGATTTCTACTGGAAGCTCACCTCCGGCCATTTGGAGCCCGTCCGCGATACCCTCCGCTGGCTCGTCCGCCAGACCGACGTCTGGGTGGAGATCACCAATCTTGTCATTCCCCGGGCCAACGATTCCGCCGACGAGTTGAAGCGGATGTGCGACTGGGTGGTGGAGGAACTCTCGCCCGACGTGCCGGTCCATTTCTCGGCGTTTCATCCCGATTTCCGCATGACCGACCGACCCCAGACCCCGCCGGCCACCTTGCGCCGGGCCCAGCAGATCGCCCGGGCCGCGGGCCTGAAGTACGCTTACACGGGCAACATCAGCGATCCGGCCACGCAGTCCACCTATTGCCCCGGCTGCGGCACGCTGCTGATCCGCCGCGACGGCTACCTGCTGGGGCAATACGCCCTCGAGATGAATCGCTGCCGCCGCTGCGGAACGCCGATCGCCGGTCGATTCGACCGGGGCCCCGGCGACTGGGGCCCGCGGCGGTTACCCGTGCGGATTGCCGCCTACGCGGAAGCAAGAAAACCGAATCCCCCAAGCCAGGCGGGAGGATCGAACGTGGAAAGCCAAAACACCAACGCAAGCGACGGGGCGGACTTTCAGCGCCCCCAACTGAGCCAGCCCGACGAGCAGCGGGTTTTTCGCACCGCCGCGCGGCGGGTGCTGGCGGCGGTGAGCAACGCGCCCAGCCCGGCGGCCCAGGCGGAGTTGGCCGAGCTGGGCGGCAAACCGCTGTTGGGCGCGTTTGTCAGCCTCAAGCGGGCCGGCCAGCTCCGCTCCTGCTGCGGTTACATGGGCCAGTCGGTCCCCCTGCACCAGGCGATCGACCAGGCCGCCTACCGCGCCGCCAAGGAGGATCCCCGCTTTCCGCCCATCTCTCCCACCGAACTGGAGCATCTCGACATGGAGGTGTGGCTCCTTTGGGGGATGGAGCCGGTCGCCGCCCGGGGAGAAGAGCGGGCCGGAGTGATCCGCATTGGCCGGCACGGGCTGCAGATCGCCCGCGGCCGGGCAAGGGGCCTGCTGCTGCCCGGCGTGGCCACCGAACACCACCTCGACGCGGTGGGCTTTTTGGAAGCCGTCTGCCGCAAGGCGGGCTTGCCGCTGGACTGCTGGAAGGACGACGACACGCAACTGATGACCTTCGAAGGCTACGCGATTCGCGGTCGCCTGGCCGAGGGGCTGGCCGACCAGACGGTGGTGGCCACCGCCGGCGGCCCTTCGGCGGAGGACGTGGCCGCGCTGGCCGATTTCTGCCGCCGGAATCTTCTGGCACTGCTTGAGGGGGCCACGCCCAGCTTCTACCTGCCCAACGCCTACGACGGCGGTGTCAACGGGCTGGTGGTCACGGTTAAACTGCCCGGCTCCGGGGAGGCCTTCCATTGCAGCCGGGTGTCGGTCAAGCCCGAGATGCCGCTCCAGTCGACGTTGCTGGAGTTGGTCAGGGCGGCGGCCGGAGCGGTTCGAACCCGACGCCTGCCGGCGGCCCAGCTTCCGACCGTCTCGGTCGGGCTGACCGTGCTGTTCGACCCGGCCATGCACGGCACGCTGGCCGAACCGGCCCTGGAAGGCGTCGGGCAGCAGCGGCGGGCCCTCCTGGCGATCGATCGAGGCCATTGGGCGCTGGCCTTCGATCCGAAGAAATCGCCCCCGCAGCTTCTCGCCGAGGCGATCCGGGAAGCGCGTTTCGGGGAGACCTCCGAGGGGGCGGTGGTCAGCCTGGCGGTGGCCTCCACGGAGCCCAGGCTCGGCGTGGGCAACGTCCCCCGGCCGCAGACCGGGCCCGAGGTTCGCCCCCCCGCCGTGGCCGGCCAATTCTATCCCCGCGACGCGGCCGAAATCGACCACCTGCTCGACGACTTCCTGCCCGCCGGTGTGGAGAAAGCATCCTGGGCCGCGGCCCTGGTGCCCCACGCCGGCTGGGTCTACTCCGGCCGCCTGGCGGCCGAGGTGCTCGGCCGGGTGGAAATCCCCCCGAGGGTCATCGTGTTTTGCCCCAAGCATCGCCCGATGGGGGCCGACTGGGCGGTGGCCCCCCATCGCACCTGGTCGCTGCCCTCGCGCGACGTCGGTTCCGATCCCCAGTTGGCCCAACTGCTGGCCGAGCGAATTCAGGGCCTGGAACTGGACGCGGCAGCCCACGCCGCCGAGCACGCCATCGAGGTCCAGCTTCCCATTCTCGCCCGGCTGGCGCCGCGGTCGCGGGTGGTGGGCATCGCCATGCACGGGGGTGGGCTCGACGCGCTGGAGCGGTTCGCCGACCAATTGGCCGGCGTTCTGGGCGAGTTGCCCTCGCCGCCCCTGTTGGTGATCTCCACCGATATGAACCACTATGCCGACGAGGCCACCACCCGCCACCTGGACCGGATGGCCCTGGATGCCCTGGAGACGCTCGATCCGGCCCGGCTCTACCAGACCGTGCTCGACCAGCGGATCAGTATGTGCGGCGTCCTGCCGGCGGTGGTGGTGATGAGCACCCTCCAGCGGCTGGGTGCTCTCAACCGCGTCGAACGGGTGGGCTACACCACCAGCGCCGAGGCCTCCGGCGACACCGGCCGCGTGGTAGGCTACGCGGGCATCCTGTTCGCATGAGCCATGCTCGCTGCTCTGGCGCACGGTTCGGCGCGGGTCTCCCGACCCCGCCGCCGGCGGGTAGGCCGGATCGCGATCCGGCCTACGAGGCTGCCCCGACCTCTTGTGGCAAAGCGGGGTAGCCCAGGTTCTTGAACCTGGGCCGGCGCAGCCGGCAAGAGGTCAGCGAGCGCGCGACGGCGTTCGGCGGGTAGGCCGGATCGCGATCCGGCCTACGAGGCTGCCCCGACCTCTTGTGGCTCCAGCCACACCGGTTCAAGAACCGGTGCTACCCGTGGTGCGACGTCGCTACTTTTCGAATTCGTACTCTTTCAGTTTCTTGTGCAGCGTGTTGCGGTTGATCCCCAGTCGGGCGGCCGCCTTGATCTGCACACCGTCGCAGGCCGCCATCACCTGGGCGATCAGTTCTCGCTCCACCCGGCTGACAATCTTGGCGTGGAGGTTGTCTTCCTGGGGGCCGGCGGTCTCCAGCCCGTGCTGGACCAACTCCTGGCAGAGCGTGGACAGGTCGGCCGCCCGGTGCCTCCCGATGCGGGGTCGCTTTTTTCCCACCACGACGTCGGGCAAGAGGTCGCAGGTCAGCTCGTCGCCGGGGGCCAGTACCACGGCCCGCTCCACATAGTTTTGCAGCTCCCGCACGTTGCCTGGCCAGGAGTATGCCCGCAGCGCTTCCATCGCCTCGCGTTGGACGTGCGGCACGTGACGATTGTTGACCTCGTTGTAGACCTTGAGGAAGTGGCCCACCAGTTCGGGAATGTCCTCCCGGCGTTCCCTCAGCGGCGGCAGATAGATCGTCACCACGTTGAGCCGGTAGTAGAGGTCCTCGCGAAACCGCTCCGCCTCGACCTCGTCGATCAATTCGCGGTTGCTGGCCGCGATCACCCGCGTGTCGACGCGGATCGTCTGGGTGTCGCCGACGCGTTCGAACTCGTGCTCCTGGAGCACGCGGAGCAGCTTCACTTGGAGCTTCCCCGTGGTGGAGTTGATCTCGTCGAGAAAGACGGTTCCCGTATGGGCCGCCTCGAAGCGGCCGGTGCGGTTGTTCACCGCGCCGGTGAACGCCCCCCGCACGTGGCCGAAAAGCTCGCTCTCCAGCAGGTTTTCGGCCAGCGCGCCGCAATTGACCCGCACAAAAGGGCCGCTGCCGCGGTCGCTCAGCCGGTGAATCGCCTTGGCGATCAGTTCCTTGCCGGTGCCGGTCTCGCCCAACAGCAGCACGGAGGCGTTGGAGCGGGCCACCTGCCGCGTCAGCTCGTAAATCTGGCGCATGGTCGGCCCGGCGCCGATCAGGCCGGGAATCGGCGGGCCCGTGTCGTTCGGTCCGTAAACGGTGGAAGGCTTACTCATCACCTCGCCAATCGCTGGGCCTGTCCTTTCTCAACCCCGGTCGAAAGCCCATCGGGTGCGTGCCCCGCACGCACGTCGAGGCGGCGGCCGGGTGCCCGAGCACCCACCCTGGGGGAAGCTACCGGCGTCCGGCCGTCTCTCGCCGCAGGGCCTCCGTGGGCGCCTCCAGACAGTTGAGAATCGAAGCCAGCACCTGTTGCGTTGCCCGGTCCAGGCTCTCACTTTCGTTGTACCGCTGATATTGCAGCAGGATTTGCTCGCTGGTGAGGAGAATGCCGTGCCGGGCGGTGTTCTCCCACAGCGCTTCCACGGCCGCCTTGCGGACGGCAAGCGGTTGGGTCCAGCGACTGGCCAAGTCGACCAGCGCCTGCTGGGCCTTGGGGGTGCCCACGTTGGCCAGCACGGCGATCGCCTGGGGCGCGAGCGGGGGGCTGAAAACCGCGGCCAGGGCCGCCTCGTCGGGTCCCACCGGCCGCAGCACCTCCTGGCCCGGCTCGGTCAACGCGGCCAGCCATCCCAGGGCCGCTTTCGCCTGGCGAAGCCGCTCGGGGCCGTCGACGAACGCCCGCCCGGCAAGTTGCGTGAGCTGACCCACCTGCCACTGGGCGGTACGCGCCGAATGGGGCCGCGGAAAAGCCGCCACCAGCGGATCGGACTTGGCAATGCGCTCGGCCTGCCCCAGCCGGCCGGCCCGGGCCAGAATGCCCACCGGCAGACCGGCCGTGCGGTTGTCGTGGCGCAACTGCTGCACCAGGATGTCCAGCGTCGGCTTCTCCAGCGAGGAGTCGGCCAGGATCAGCTCGCAGTCGGCCGAGGCCAGCGCCAGGCGGATCAGTTCTCGCCCGGTGCGGGCCGTATCGACCTCGTATCCCATTCCCGCCAGGTAGCCGCCGATCCGCTGCGACTCCGACGTGTTGGGCCCCGCCACCAGCACCAGCGGCTTGCCCCGCGAGGCGGCCAGATAGCGGATCGCCTCGGCCACGCAACTCGACCCGGCAAACGGCTTCGAGGGCTCCAGCCGGATGATCGCCGCCAGGGCCGCGAACCGCAGCCGGCGGTCGTCGTGGCAAGCCGCCTCGACCAGCGGCGTGGGCTCACAGCCGTCGCACAACAGCCCCTGTGCCGAGCCGCGAGCGCCGAGGATTCGGGCCGCCGCGATCGCCGCGCCCAGGTGCCCCGAACGCATCCCCGACCGCAACACGTCTTCCAGCATCTCCAGGCCGAACGAGGCGGCAATGCCGGCGGGCGAGCCCTGGGCAATCTCCAGCGGCTGCTCCCCTCCCGTGGCAAAGGCCGCCCGCTCCAATAACGTCGCCACGTAGAGAAGACGAATCTCGGCGTCCTCCGGCTCGACCGCGTAGGCACCCGCCGCCAGCCGCGCCGCCCGAGCCAGCGACACCTCCTCGGCCGGCAGCACCGCCACGACCGGCTGCCCCTTCTCGGTGTCCCACGACCACACCCGTACGTTGCCGTCGACGTCTTCGTGGATCGGCACGCGGCGTTCAAAATAATCGCTCGCCCGGCGGGCCAACATCATCGCCGCTTCCTTCCGCTGGGGCAGGGTGCCCACCAGCTTGACCAGCGCCGCCGAGGCCGCCTTGCGAACCTCCGCCGGGGTCGCTTCGGCGGTGGCCAAGGCGATCCAGCGGTAGAGCGCCGCGTCCGGGTCCAGGTCCGACAGCACGGCGGTGGCCTTGACCGCCAGGGCCGCGTTGCCCGACGCCAGGCAGGCCGCCAGCGGGCCCACCGCGTCGCTTCCCATTCGCCCCAGGGCCGCCTCGATCGCCGGATGCTCCGCGGCCCGGCCGGCGTCGGCCAGCGCGCCGATCAACGCCACCACGCCCGCGTCGCCGGCCAGTCGCAACTGGTCCAGTGCCCGAACCCGAACCGCGGCCGAGGGGTCGGACAGCTTACCGATGAGGTCTTGCAATCTCTGGGGCGAGCGGAGCCGTTTCCTCGCCGCCGCCAGCACCAGGTCGGACAGTTGCTTGCCCAGCGGGGCCAGGTCGGTTTGGCCGGCCAGGGCCACGAACGCGCCTGAGCCGAACCGCGCTTGAAGGTCGGCCGCCTGCTCTTCATTCAAGCCGGCGTCCAGCACCTTTTGCAACATCTGCTTGGCCAGATCGGGCCGCTGGAGCCCGGCCAGAATCCGCGCCGCGCGAACCCATTCCGCCGGCGTCGCCGGCTGGGTCGCCAGCACGGCCGCCACGGCCGGGCTGTTCTCCACCGTGGCCTTGGGCGGGGCCGCTTCGGCCGGCTCGGCCGTTTTGGGCTTCGTCGCCGGTTTGGGCGTGGCGGACGGCTCCCCCGCCGGGGCCGCCTGGCCGAACGGATTCTGCTGGCCGAACGGATTTTGCTGTTGGGCCCCGGCCGGTCCGGCGGCACACATGACGGCCAGGGCGACGAACAACCAGAAGTGTCTGCTCAAGGGGATGATGTTCATGGTCGGTCTCGTCTGCTGATTCTCGGAGGGGAGACAGCCCAGTGGCCAGTCAAGTCGATATCTCGGTCCCAAGCCCCGCTGCCCGGTCTCGGTCCCAAGCTCCTGCTTGGGACCGCACTTGGCGCGAAGCTCCGCTTCGCCC
>CAYZWG010000133.1:0-1941 GCA_964481605.1 uncultured Planctomycetaceae bacterium | reverse complement strand
CTCGGTCCCAAGCTCCTGCTTGGGACCGCACTTGGCGCGAAGCTCCGCTTCGCCCGCAGTGGAGCAAAACTCTCGGTTTGCTGGTTCCCAAGCCGGAGCTTGGGAACCAGGTTGGAGGTGAATGCCGCTCCCCGGCTCGGCGGGAGCCTCGCGCTGCCGCCTTTCCGCAACCGGCCCTACTTCGCCCGCGCTCATCGCAACCACAACCTACGCCGGGTTCTCCCGCACCCGCTCTTTCCACGCCGCAATCTGTTTGTTCACCTCGCCCGGGGCCGTCGAGCCGTAGCTCCGCATCGCCGCCACCGCCCGCTCCGCCCCCAGCACCTCGTACACCGTCCGGTCCAGTTCCGCGTGGGCCTCTTGAAATGCCTCCAGCGGCAGGTCGGCCAGCGGCACGCCCTCCTTCATCGCCCGGCCCACCAGCTTGCCCACCAGGCCGTGTGCCGTCCGCTGGGGAACGCCCCGGCCGATCAAGTATTCCATCAGCGTGGTCGCGTCCAGGTAGCCGCGGTTGAGCCGCTGGGCGATTGACGGCCGGTTCAACTCCGCCCCGGCTACCAGCGGCGCCGCCAGTTCCAGCGACGCGGCGACCGTATCGAAGGAGTCGAACAACGGTTGCTTGTCTTCTTGCAGGTCGCGGTTATAGGCCAGCGGCAGCCCCTTGACCAGCACCAACAGCGTCTGCAGATTGCCCACCACCCGGGCCGTCTTGCCGCGGATCAACTCCAGCACGTCCGGGTTGACCTTCTGGGGCATGATCGACGAGCCGGTGCAAAACGCCTGGGGTAGCTTGAGGAACTGGAACTCCGCCGTCGACCAGAGAACCCACTCCTCGGCCCAGGTGCTCAAATGCTCGGCGATCAAGGCCAGCACGAAGGCAAACTCGACGACAAAGTCGCGGTCGCTGGAGACGTCCAGGCTGTTGGCCGCCACGGTGTCGAAGCCCAGCCGCCGGGCCACGTCCTCCCGGTCGATGGGAAGGCTGGTGCCGGCCAGTGCCGCCGCGCCCAGGCTGAGCACGTTGGTCCGGCGCCGACAGTCGGCCAGCCGCGAGCGGTCCCGCTCGAACTTCTCGCAGTAGGCCAGCCAGTAGTGCGGCGCCAGCACGGGCTGCGCCCGCTGCATGTGGGTGTAGCCGGGCAAGATGCAATCGAGATCGCGGTCGCACCGGCCCACAAACGCCGCCTGCAGGGCGCGAAGCCGGCGGTCGATCGCTTCGATCGCCTCGCGGACCCAGAGCCGCAGGTCGGTGGCGACCTGGTCGTTGCGGCTGCGGCCGGTGTGCAGCTTGCGGCCCACGTCGCCGAGCCGGTCGATCAGTGCCCGCTCGACGTGCATGTGGATGTCTTCCAACTCGGCACGGAACGGGAAGCGCCCCTGCTCGATTTCCTGCTGAATCTCCCGCAGGCCCTGCTCAATTTGTTCGCATTCGTCGAGCGCGATCAACCCCACCTCGGCCAGCATCCGCGCATGGGCGATCGACCCGGCGATATCGTGCGCATACAACCGCCGGTCGAAGCTCACGCTCTCGGTAAACTGCTCGACTCGGGCGTCGGTCGCTTCGGCAAACACGCCGCCCCACGCCTTTTCGCTCACGCGGCGCCCCCCGGCACGGAAAAGGATAACGGAACAGATACGCCAACATATTAACTCTAAACAGCTTACGACGATCTGTCAACGCTCGGCCCGGGCCTGAAGTACCGTGGTCGGACAGCGTCACTTAGGGCTCCTCCCAGCCAGCCCTGTGGGAATAAACTCTGAATTTCCAATACTTTACGTCCGTCGGACCGCACCAAGGTGACGCTGTGCAAGTCGTAGTGTAAGCCCGATCGTGATCGGGCAACAGCCGTTGGCCCCATGCCGGATCGCGATCCGGCCTACCGGCTGCCCACCGATCGGGCATTGATTGGCGACAATTTCCCCTGAGTGCCTGAATGCCAT
>CAYZWG010000132.1:0-12632 GCA_964481605.1 uncultured Planctomycetaceae bacterium | reverse complement strand
GGGCCTACACCCCCGGCGATCGACTCTCCTCTTTTCGCGACGGATGAAACTTCTCCAGGGCCACCTGCTGGAGTTGCTTCAAGTCCAGCTTGCCGCTTCCCAGCACGGGAATCGCCTCCACCTGGGCGAAGCTTTCGGGCGAGGGGATCCAGATGGCGGGGAGCCCTTTTTCGCCCAGCCGCCGGCAAATCTCCTCCGGTGACTGGTCCAAGCCCGCGTGCAAGACGACCAGCCGCTCGCCCTTCTTGGCGTCGGGAACCCCGGTCACCACGGCCCTCAATTGCCCCTCTTCCTCCTCGTCTGCCGACCTCAACACGTCGTTGAGCGTCTCCTCCACGCGGATGTGCGGCACCATCTCGCCGCCGATCTTCGAGAAACGACTCTGCCGTCCGGTGATGAAAATGAACCCGTCGGCGTCGATACGGGCGATATCGCCGGTGACATACCAGCCGTCGCGGATGACCTTGGCCGTCAATTGGGGCTGGTCGAGGTAGCCCTTCATCACGTTGGCCCCCTTGATCAGCAGCATTCCCGGCTGGTCGACGTCCAGGTCCTGGAAGGTCTCCGGATCGACGATCTTGGCGGAAACGCCCGGCATCGCCTGGCCCACGGAGCCCTCCCGCGACGCCTGCTGAAACTCGTCGACGACTCGGCAGGCGGGAATGTTGGCGCTGACCACCGGCGACAGCTCCGTGGTGCCGTAGCCCTCCATCGGCTTGACGCCGAACTTTTTCTCGAAGGCCTCGGCCACGTCGGGCGGAAGTCGCTCGGCCCCGGTGATGACGATCTCCAGCGAAGCGAAATCCTCCTTGCTGCAGCGGCGAATATACGACCGCAAGAACGTGGGCGTGGACAACATCAGCGTCACCTGGTGCTGGCGGCAGAGCTTGCCGATCGGCCGGGGTTCCAGCGGGGTGTAGTGGTAGACGCAGCGGGGATCGCGCACCAGCGCCGTCCACACGGTCGTGGTGTAGCCGAAGGAGTGGAAAAACGGCAGGATCCCCAACACCGTGTCGCGGGCCCCGAAGTGGATGATCTCGCAGAAGCCGTCCACGTTGGTGGCGATGTTGTCGTGGGTGAGCATTACCCCCTTGGGCAGGCCGGTGGACCCGGAGGTGAAGATGATCGTCAGCACCTCGTCCGGATCGATCCGCCCGAGGCCCAGCCAGCGCTCCAGAATCCAGCAGGGGACCAGCCAGGCGGCGGCCGCCCCGATCAGCTTGTCGCCCAGCCGAACCTTGTCCTTCAAGTCTTCCAGGTAGACGATTTCGGCGTCCATCTCCAGGGGAAACCGTTCCCTCACCCTCCGGCTGGTGAGCACATGGCGGATGCCCGCCACGCCCAGGCACTGGTTCATCACTTCCGAGGTCACCGTATAGTTGAGGTTCACCGCTACCCGCCGGTCGAGCGTGATCGCGGCGTTGGTCAACAGCGCGCCCACCGAGGGCGGCAGCAACACCCCCACGTGCTTTTCGTCCTCGTCGAGGACCTCGCGCCGTAGCAGCCGCCGCAGCATCAGCGATCTCGCCAGCGCCTCGCCGCCCGTGAGCTTCACCCCGGTCGAGTCGATGAACTTCTTCCGCCAGATGTTGCGGCGGCACGAGCGGAGCATCGCCCGGGGCGGAATCATCCGGCGGTGCTTGCTGGTGGCCATCGCTGCGATCCCCAGTTCCTCCACGGCCAGGCGAACCTGCTGCGGCGACTTCACGCCGTGCATCGGGCGACCGAAGGTGATGGAAACATGGTAGGGAATCTGCCGCGGCCACTTCCAGAAAAACCGCCCCCGCTCAAAACTGAAGATGCTCCCCCACAGGTCCCCCAAGTGGATCGGGATTACCGGCGCGCCGGTTCCCTTCAACACCGACATGAACCCCCGCTGGAAGCCCTGAATCTGGCCTGTCCGGCTCAGCCCGCCTTCGGGAAAAACGCACACCAGATCGCCCTCGCGCAAGGCCTCCCGAGCGGTCCGCAGCGATTGGACCACCGATTTTCGTCCCGGCATGATGGGAATCACCCGATAATCGCGGGCCAGCCGGCCCAACAGCCCGCTGGTCACGTAGTCGGCGTAGGCCAGGAAGCGAATCGGCCGGGGGCAGAACAGCACCAGCAAGATCGCGTCCAGCCAGGTGACGTGATTGGCCACCAACAACGCGCCGCCCTCTTCGGGAATATTCTCTCGCCCCTGGACCCGCACCCGGTAGAAGATCGACACGAACAGCCGCACGAACACGCGGATCATGGGGGTAAAGGCCAAGTAGGCGATGACGCAGAAAACGGCCAGGGTGAGCAGTCCGGTGCCGAGCCAGAGCTGCCGCGCCGAGAGCCCCAGGAACCGGTCGCCGGCAAGGAACCAGAACAACCCGGAGACGATCAGCATGCCCGAAAAGGAGAGGAAGTTGTAGGCGGCCAGAATCCGGCCTCGCACGGCCCTGGGGCTACGCTGCTGCAAGAAAGACAACAGCGGAATGTCGTACAACCCGGCCGCCAGCCCCAGCCCGAACAGGTAGAAACAGGCCCAACCGTACGGGGCAGAGTGCCAGTGGCCGACGCCGGCGGGCGTGGTGGACAGAATGATCGCCATCAGGGCGATCCCGAACGCCCCCATGGGGACGATACCCAACTCGACTTTTCCCGCCGACCAGAGCCCCGCCACCACACATCCCAAGCCGATTCCCAGGGTCAATAGCGCCAGCATGGGACCCACCATGGCTTGTCCGCCGGCGCCCACCAGCTCGGGAACCGCCAGCTTGTCGACGTTCATCTGCGCCAGCACGCCCAGCGACCAGAAATAGGAACTGCCCAACGCGGCCCACATCAGCGGTCGCCGGGAAAACAGCTCGCCCAAATCACGCACTACCTGGCCGGCCGGGTTGAGCGGAAAACGACGATCCGGCGCCGCCGGTCGAAGCCGGCCGATAAACAGGCTGGCGATCCAGCCCACCACCGCCACCCCGATCAGGGCCGAAGCCGAAATCCACCAGTGCGACTGGCCGGGCATGGGCGCGGCGGAGGAAAACTGGCCCTTCAGGGCCGTGGTCAGCGTGTAGAGCACGTTGCCTGCCCAAACGCCCAGGATGCAGGCGACCATCGTGGTCATCCCGATCAGACCGTTGGCCGAGGAAATGTATTCGGGCCGCACGATCTCGGGGATGCTGCCGTATTTGGACGGGCTGAACATCGTGCTCTGGGCACCCATCAAAAACAGCACCACCAGCATCAGGTAGATATTGCCGCTGAGAATCACCACGATGCCCAACGCCATCACCACGATCTCGGCAACCTTGCAACCGATCATCACGTCCCGCTTGCTGTATCGGTCGGCCAGGTAGCCGGCCGGCCCGGCCAGCAACACGAACGGCAAGAGGAAGCAGACGCCGCCCAGCCCCAGCGCCATGTCCTGCCCCAGCATGTCCTTGCCGATCGGAATGATCAGCCAGCGAAACATGTTGTCGTTCAGTGCGACGAGAAACTGGGTGACCACGAGGGCCACGAAGCTGCGGTTCCACAGTCCGTCCCGCTCCTCAGGGTCGTCGCTGCGGCCTCCCCATTCCGGGGGCTCGACGGTCTCCCTCTTCACGTCGATTGGTTCCGGTCCCATGGGTACGATCTACGTCGGGTTGCGTGTCGTTTTGGCTTGCTGTTGCCGGGGATTGTAGGTGGAAGCCCGCCGCCGGCCAAGATGAACCTGCAAGAACTGGGCGAACTTTGCCGGCCGATCTAACGCCGGTTTTGGTCCCAGGTCCGGCGCCTGCACCACTTCTCGGGGCATGAGAGCGAGTCGCACGAAACCGACACGCCCCGTCTTCCGGGGGGGCGTTCGGCGGTAGGGCCGGCTCTGCCGGCCGTGTTCGGCGAGGGCGTGCAACGCGATCGGCCGGAAGTGAATCAGAACCACCGGCAGAGCCGGGGGTATGAGGAAGACGCCTGAAAGCGGCCGTCAAGCCGGACGGTTTGCCCTTGCGGATGGCATACCATTGCGAAACCACGGATCACACGGACCACACGGATAGAACACGACAGCATGGTGACTGACTTGGATGATCGAGTTGGTCCGAGATATCCGTGCCATCCGTGGTGGAAATATGGAAGATTCTCGCGGGAAACGGCGGAGCCAGTGCAATTCTCACCGGCAGAGCCGGTGGATTACCTCGGATTTCGGCGGGGTCGGGAGACCCCCGCCGAACCCCCACCGGGCTTGCCCCGGTGGATTGCGGGTTTGACAACTACCCGCCACCCGCAGCGCGCACCCGCGGTCGCCCTCGATGCTCCCGACAATTGCAACCCCACGGCCCGACCGCGGCTCAAGCCTCGACCGGTTCCAGGCAGTTTTCCAGGGTCTCTTGAAGCTGCTCCGGCATGAACGGCTTGGCGATGAAGTCCTGGGCGCCTTTGCGAATCGCCTGCGAGATCAGCGATGTCTGGTTCAATGCGCTGACCACCACCACCCGAGCAGCGGCGTCGAGCTTCAAGATTTCCTCCAGGGCATACATCCCGTCCGTGCCCGGCATCACGATGTCCAGGGTGACGGCGTCCGGGTGCAGGTCCTGGTATTGCCGCACCGCCTCCGCCCCGTCGCACGCCTCTCCCACGACTTCCCAACCGGCGTGGTTCAGGCTGTCGCGAACCATCTGCCGCATCAGCATCGAATCGTCAACAACAAGTACACGTTTCGACATTGTTCGCCCTTTCGTCAGGGAAGAAGACACGCAGCGTCTTCGGCACGGCACCGCAGGACCGGGTTGCCACGCGCAAGTATAGGATACGCGCCGGCCGGGGATGGTCCCCATTGGCCGGCTGGCCCCGGCCGCCGGCGGGTTCGGCCGGGCGTGGCCCGGTTTCAACCGACCCTGCTCCCCGCCGCACTGATCCGACTATCCGGTAAATTCGCCCCAAGCTGTACGCTACAACCGGTAATGCCCCGCGACGCGTGAAGTTCGTTCCCGGCCCGGCTCGATGAATGGCCAAGGAGGCACCACATCGCTACCCCGGGGAATCGGAACCATGGACATCAACCGAAACCAGTTTTTCCTGGCCGGCGTGGTCCTGCTGTTGCTGGGTCTTCAGTTTCGCATGGTCGAGTCGGCCGTGCTCACTCCCCGCTTCACGCGATTCCTCGCCGAGCGGGCGGGCCACCCGGCGGTGGCGGCGTCGGACACCGCCGGATCATTGATCGGCGCCGGGGTGAATCTCCCACCCAAGACGGTGATTCCCCCGGACTGGCTCGGCTGGTCCCTGCTCTCGATCGGCGCCGTCCTCGTGTTGCACAGCCTGGCCATGAAGAAGCCCGATTAACCCCGTAGGGTGCGTGCTCCGCACGCACGCGCCAAATAAGCGTTCGGCGAGGGTGGCCAGCGTTCGGCGCGGGTCTCCTGACCCCGTGGGTAGCACCGGTTCTTGAACCGGTGTGGCTCTGCCACAAGAGGTCAGCCGTAGGGCCAGCCGTGCCGGCCGGTTGCCTTCGCAGCTGGGTAGCACCGGTTCTTGAACCGGTGTGGCTCTGCCACAAGAGGTCAGCGCAAATCACTCCACCCAGCGAATAGGAACACCGCCCGGGCGTTGCCACCCGCGCCCGGCGGGGTCGGCAGCCCCGCGCCGAACGCTAACCTCTTGCCGGCTGCCGCCGGCCCAGGTTCAAGAACCTGGGCCACCCGTGATCCGGCCTGCCGAGTTGGATTCCTCCAACGCGCCTCAGGTCAGCTTGCGGTGGCGGAATTGATCGAACGCCGCCGCGCCCACGATGATTCCCCCGATCACGATTTCCTGCACCCACTTGGGCCAGTCCATCTGCTGGCCGCCCATGTAGAGCACGGTGATCATCAGCGCCCCCACGACGCTGCCGAGGATCGAGCCTTCGCCCCCCATCAGGCTGCCGCCGCCGATCACCACCGCGGCAATGATATACAGTTCGTACGCCTGGGCGGTCGACGGCAGCCCGATGCCCTCGACGAACGAGAACTGCATCAGACCCGCCAGCCCCGCGAAAAAACCGGCCAGCGTATAAGCCAGAATCTTCGTCCGGCCCACCGGCACGCCGCACAGCCGGGCCGTCTCCTCGTTCGACCCCACGGCAAAAATGTGGCGTCCCAGCCGCGTGTAGCGCAACACAAACGCCGCCACGATCGCCGAGATGATCAGAATCCAGATACCCGGCGGCAGGATCAGCCAGCCCAGTCCCTCCGGCGGCACCTGGGATTTGCCCCGAACCCAGTCGACAAACGGCGCCAGGGTGGGGTCCATGATCCCCGAAATCCAGGTCTCCTGCGGCGGATAAATGTCCTTCTCGTCGGTGATTCCCTTGGCCAGCCCGCGAAATATCCCCATCGTCCCCAGCGTGACGATGAAGGGCACCAGTCGCAGCCCCACGATCGCCCCGCCGTTGCACAGACCGGCCAGCGTGGCCACCAGTACCCCGGCCGCCACGGCCACCAGCGGCAACAGCACCGGCCAGGCCTGAATCAGGTAGACCGTCTCGCCCGGCCCGCCGCCGGCCGGCACCCTCTGGGTGTGAAGATTCAGCACCCAGGCCACCATCACCACGGTCAGCGCGATCATCGACCCCACTGACAGGTCGATCCCCGCGATGATGATCACGATGGTCATCCCCAGCGCGCCGGTGGCATACACCGCACTCTGGCGGAAGATGTTTTCCAGGTTCCGTACCGTGTAGAACTTGCCCTCCTCGACCAGCACGGCAAAGAACAAGAACACCAGCAGCAGGGTGAGAAATCGGCCCCAGGTATGAAGCGCCGCCGACTGCCAGATCGACTTTCCACGCGGCGGCTGCAAATCTTCCAGCGGCTGGTTGGTCTCGCTCATGTTTCGCTCGTGTCACTTCGTTGGTTCGCGGGTCGTGCCATGCAACTGCCGAAAAGCAGCACAGGGCGAGTCCGTAGGGTGTCGCACCCTCTTCCAGACATTCACTTCTTGTCGTCGGGACTTCCCAGGGGCTTTGGCCCATCCGTTGTCCGCATCAGCACTTCGGTTATCGAGCCATTCTCGATCTCGACACGAAGAAGCCAGTCCTTCGCTCCGAACTCCAGAGGCATGGTGATGACCACTTCCTTTTCGTCCTCGTGAAACTTCAACTCGTCGGTCTTGTATCGACCGAAAGCCACCCTTACGTCCTCGATGGACTGCCCAACGGTGAGATGATCGTGTATACGAATCAGAGCTTGTCTGTTTCCTGCATTGGCGCGGTGACTGGAAAACATGACCTTCACGCCGACCCCGAGAGAGATGGCGAGCAGAAGAGCCACAATGCCAGCCCGGATGAATTTGTTTCTCATGCCGACCTTCCCCCGTGGCTCCAAGGTGCGGTCTGACGTGGTGGGACCAACGTCCCACCCTATCCAGCTCCCGGCTCTCGACCCTCAGTCCTCCTGCCCCGTGGCGACCAGCATCAACCGATGTTCGTCCCACTCGCCCACCGGCCGCACCCTCACCAGCCGCCCCCGGTGCATCACGGCGATCCGATCGCAAATCCCCAGCAGTTCCGGCAGGTAGCTGCTGACCATCAAGATCGCCTTGGGCCGGCGGCCGGCCGCCTCGTCGCCCAGGGCCAACTCGTCGATCACCTGGTAAATCTGCGCTTTCGACCCCACGTCCACTCCCCGCGTCGGTTCGTCCAACAGGAGCACGTCGACGTCGGCGTGCAAGAGCCGCGCCAGGGCGACCTTCTGCTGGTTTCCGCCCGACAGCGACGCCACCGGCTGCCGCGCCGAAGCGCAGCGGATGGGCAGCTTCTCGATCCACCGGCGACAGGCCGCCACCTGGCGCCACGGCATCACCAACCGGCCCGGCCCCAGTCGATCCAGGCACGAAAGCGTGACGTTGTCGGCCACCGACAGCCCCAAGGCCAGGCCCTGCTGCTTGCGATCCTCGCAGACAAACCCCACTCCCTGCCGCCACCGCGCCGCCGGTGTGGCCGCGCCCGAAAACGCCTTCACCTTCACCGTCCCAGCGACCACCCGGTCGAGCCCAAAAATCGCTCGCACCAACTCCGTCCGTCCGGCCCCCACCAGGCCCGCCACCCCCAACACTTCTCCCCGCCGCAACTCGAACGACGCGCCGCGGGGCTTCTCCACGCCCGCCAACTCGCGTACCGCCAACACCACCTCGCCCCGCGCCCGCTCACTCCGCGGATAAAGCGCTTCCACCTCGCGGCCCACCATCAACGTCACCATTTCATCGGTCGTCGACCCGGCCGTTCGGCCACCACCCACGGTCTGCCCATCTCGAAGCACCGTGAAACGATCGCTGATCTCCTGCACCTCTTCCAGAAAGTGCGATATGTAAACCACCGCCAGCCCACTGGCCTTCAACCTGCGGATCAGCACGAACAGCCGTTCCATATCCCGGCTGCCGAGACTGCTGGTCGGCTCGTCCAACACGAGCACCCGCGACTGAACCGCCAAGGCCCGGGCGATCTCCACCATCTGCTGCTTGGCGATCGGCAGACGCCGCACCTCCACGTCCGGGGGGACGTCGCCGATGCCGATCTCCTCCAGCGCGGCCCGGGCACGCCGCCGCATCTGGCCCCACCGCACCAGCGGACCCAGCACGGGCTCGATCCCCAGCAGAATATTCTCCATCACCGACAGGTGGGGCGCAAGCGATAGCTCCTGGTAGATCATCGCCACGCCCTGGCGACGCGCGGCCAGCGGATGGCGGGGTCGAAACGCCCGGCCGTCCAGCCACATCCGTCCCCGCTCCGGCGCCAGCGCACCGGAAAGCACCTTCATCAACGTGCTCTTGCCCGCTCCGTTCTCGCCAATCAAGGCGTGAACCTCGCCCCCCTCCACCGCCAGGTCGACGCCCCCCAACGCCCGCGTGGCGCCAAAACTCTTGTACACGCCGCGCATCTCCAACCGCGGTCGTCGCTCCGCCCCGCCGGCGTCATTTTCATTCGTTTCGGGCATGTCGCGGGAGTTGAAAAAAAGGGATCTGCGATCCTGGTCCCCGAGCAACGCTCGGCGCGGGTCTCCCGACCCCGTCGAAAGAGGACCGATATCCTGGTTCCCAAGCGTGATCCTGGTTCCCAAGCGTGACCCTGGTTCCCAAGCTCCAGCTACCCTGGTTCCCAAGCTCCAGCTTGGGAACCGACCAACCCGATATTCCCGCGAACCGGGAAATCACGGCAACTGCCACCGGCACGGCTGGAGCGGAAGCCTTGCGCCGCCGGCCGGTGGAGGTTCCCAAGCTGGAGCTTGGGAACCAAGTGCGCGTTTTCCGGCTGGAGCGGAAGCCTTGCGCCGCCGGCCGGTGGAGGTTCCCAAGCTGGAACTTGGGAACCAGGTGCGCGTTTTCCGGCTCAAGCGGAAGCCTCGCGCTGCCGGCGTCCAACCGCCAGGTCGGTTCGCCAAGCTACTCTTTCATCCCCACCAGTTCCCGGGCCGAGGCGTCGTCCTTCAACGCCTGGGCCGTGACCATGCGGACGCCCGTGTCGATGAATGGCTCGACCTTCTCGCCTCGCAGGCAGGCAACCAGCGTCTTCACGGCCAGGTAGCCCATCTTCTTCGGGTCCTGCACCACGATCGCGTCGACCTTGCCCTCGACCATTGCATCGACCATCCGCCGGGGCGAGTCGAAGCCGACGAACTTCGTGTTGACCGCGATCCCGCTTTTTCGCAGGTCCTCCAGGGCTCCCAGCATCCCCAGGCTGGAACGGTCGTTGCAGGCAAAAAGGCCGTCCACCTCCAGCTTGCCGCCGTGGACATACCCTTCCAGCACGTTGGCCGCCGTCTTCTTGCAACCGGCCACCGTGGGACCCTCGCTGAAAGGATCGGCCAAAACCTCCATTCCCAGCGATCGCGCCGTCTCCAGAAAACCCTCCGCCCGGGCCTCCGTGCTGGCCGTTCCTTGAACGAACCGCAAGACGAGAACTTTCTTCCCTTTGGGGTCGCCCAACAGCTTGCCCAATTGGCGGCAACCCATCGCGCCCCCTTCCTTGTTGTTGGTGGCCACGAAGCTGCTCTGCGCCTTGCCGTCGATCCCTGAGTCGAAAATTACCACGGGTATCCCGGCGTCCACGGCCTGCTGCACCGTCTTCCGCATCGCCCGGGGATTCAACGGCGCCAGGGCGATCCCGTCCACCTCCAGGTTGATCATGTTCTCGATGATCTTGTTCTGCTCGGCAATCTCCGTCTCTTTCTGGGTGCCTTCCCATTTCATCGCCACGTCGAGTTCCGCCGCGGCGGCACGAGCCCCCACCTCGACCGTCTCCCAAAACTCCGAGCCGGTGCACTTGGGAATCACGGCAATCACCGACTGGCCGGCGCTGGCCCCGCCCTTGGGCGAGACGCCGCTGTCGGCGCCGCCGTGGCAGCCCAGGGCGACGCCCATCCACAAGACACAAGGCAGCCAGACGAGTTTTCTTCGCATGGGTTATTCCTCACCGGGGTGGTGTTCGTTCGGGCCAGGCTCGTTCTGTTGTAACATGGGCGGTGTGCGCGTGTCCATTCTCTCCTTATCCTGGTTCCCAAGCTCCAGCTTGGGAACCCAACAAGCCTGTGGGCCGGCAGCGCGACCCGGCATCCATCCTGGTTCCCAAGCTCCAGCTTGGGAACCCCACAAGCGTGTAGGCCGGCAGCGCGACCCGGCCTACACGCTCACCCATCCCCCAACTGCCGCACATCTCCGGCCGCCGAAAACTCCACGCGGCGGCCGGTCCTGCGCACCTCGGGCGGACGCCCGGCACTGGCCGCCAGCATCGCCGCCGCCAGGGCCCCGGCCGGCTCCACCACCCGCCGCAGCCCCACGTAGGACGTCGTCAGCCGGGGATTCACCTCCACCACCACGTCGTCCCCCCCCTGCGAATCCTCGCCCAAAACAAGGTCGATCCCCAGGTAGCCCCTCGGCTCGGGCAGGGCGTCGAGCACACGCCGAGCCAGGTCCTCCGCCCGCTCGGCCGCCGGCCCCGCCAGCGGCAGATAGCCGCCCAGATAGGTAAACTGCCCGTCGTCACCCAGCCGCTGCCCACACGGCGGCAGCACCACGCTGCCGGCCGGCCCACAAATCGCCGCCACACTGGCCGCCGTCCCGGCACGGAAACACTCCAGCCGCAAAGGGATCGCTCCACGGCTCTCCACCCCGACGGCCGCCGAGGCATCCGCCACCAGCCGCACCCCCTGCGAACCGGCCCCCCACCTCGGCTTCAGTACGGCCGGGTAGGGAAAATCAGCCGGCAGCGGATCGCTCGGCCCCAGGGCCACACCCTCGGGCACCGGCAAACCGGCCGCCGCCAGACAGGCCACCGTCTGCTGTTTGTCCGAGGCAACCTCCACCAGCCCCACTCCGGGCCCCACAAGATGTCCCCCCACCCGCTCGGCTCGCCGGCAACGTGCCAGCAGGTGGCCCTCCAGTTCCGGGGCGATCACCAGCGTGGCGTCGCAAGAGGCAGCCAATCGGTCGAACGCGGCCCTTTCCGCCTCCTCGTCCCCCACCCTCCACACCGTCGCGCCGGCAACCGCCGGCTCCGCCATCCGCGCGTCCCGCGTCACCTCGACCGCCACGCCGTCGAGTCGGGCAAAGTCCTCGCAGACCGCCCGCAACATCGCCTCCCCCTCGCCGGCGAGCGATTCCGGCAGCGGGGCCTCCGCATCGGCCAGAAACCCACCTCCGGTCACAAACTCGTAAACGAAAATCCGCATCAGCCGCCCAATCGAACAGGGTAAGACGAGGGCAAGACCAGACCGCCCCCCCATCATAGCGTTCGGCGTGGGTAGCCCAGGTTCTTGAACCTGGGCCGGCGGCAGCCGGCAAGAGGTCGCGTTCGGCGCGGGGATGCCGACCCCGCCGTGGGTAGCCCAGGTTCTTGAACCTGGGCCGGCGGCAGCCGGCAAGAGGTCAGGCCAGCGGGTGGCAACGCTCAGACGGTGTTCATGGGTGGAGTGATTCGCGCCGACCTCTTGTGGCAAAGCCACACCGGTTCAAGAACCGGTGCTACCCGGGGGAAATAGCGCGGGTGGCCGCTGCCTCAATACATCCCCAACTCGTCCCGCGCCTCCTCGCTCATCCGATCCGGCGTCCAGGGGGGACTGAGCGTGACCTCCACCTCCACCCGGCCCACCTCCGGCCCCAGGTCCTCCAGCACCTCTTTGGCCTGGCCGATCATCTCCGGAGCCGAAGGACACGCCGGGCTGGTCATCGTCATCCTTACCGCCACGTCGTACTTGCCCGCCGACTCGGTCACCGCCACCTCGTAGATCAGCCCCAGGTCGACGACGTTTACCAACAGCTCCGGATCCTGGACCTGGCGGAGCGCGGCGTAGACCGAGTCTTCGGTGATTTGCATCATGGCAGTGGGCCGTGGGTTAGTCGTTGTTGATTCGGATCAGCACCTGGTCGCCTTCGACTTTGACCTCGTGGGCAACCGTGGCCCGCGTGGCCGGCATGGAAAGCGCCCGGCCGTCGCGAATGTCGAACTTCGCCCCGTGGCGGGAACAGGCGATCGAGTGGCCGTCGAGTTGGCCGTCGGCCAGCGTGCCGCCGTCGTGCGTGCAAACGTCGTCCAGCGCCCAAAACGTGCCCGACACGTGAAACAGGGCCACCATCCGCTCGTCCACCTCGACCACCATCTTGCCGGGGTCGGGCAGATCGGAGACTTTGCAAACAGGAATGAAGCTGCACATGAG
>CAYZWG010000131.1:5452-12641 GCA_964481605.1 uncultured Planctomycetaceae bacterium | reverse complement strand
CACCACGAAGCCCGCGAAGAGCACGAAGGAAGTAGCGCAGGGTCATGGCGTTTGAGTTTTGCAAGCCCGTGGGCCGGGTCGCGACCCCGCATGGTAGCTGAATCCAGAAACAAAAACGGCATGAACGGCTTTCATCAATAGCAGAGATTTTCGTCACCCCAGCGTGAGGCTCCCGCTCCAGCCGTGCCCCGCGGCGGGCACGTTCACTCTCCGTGCGGCACGATCGGCCCTCGCCACACGCTGCCGCCGAACGTGGTCACGTACATCACGGCGTCGTCCGACGGGTCGAACACCACCCGCTGGATATTGGAAAACGGCAGGTCGCGGAACGGCTCCCAGGTGTGGCCGTTATCGCGCGAGAGCCAGAGGCCCGCCCCCGGTGCTCCCTCGGTGAGCGTCATGTAGATCCAGCCCTTGTGTCTGGGATGAAAGTACCCGCCGAAAGTCTGGCGCCCCTGGCGGCCGATCCGCTCCCAGCGGCGACCGCCGTCCACCGTGCGATACAGCCCGCCCGACTTGTCCTCCCAGCTTGAGTCGCAGACGCCCACCAGGATCACCCTGCTGTCGTCCGGGTGAACGGAGAAGTCCTTGGGGTAGAGAAAGAGGTGGGAGGCGTTGACCTTTTGCCAGGTTTCGGCTCCGTCCCCGGAGCGGTACAGTCCCACGCCCTCGCTCACCAGCGGCCGCCGCGGCGCGGCACGCTTGGCGCAGATGATCGCAAACAGCGTTCCATCGCCGTGCAGAATCAGGCGATACACCCGCATGTTTTTCGCATCGCCCAGGCCGTTCTTTTTCAGTGTCCAGGTGCGGCCGTCGTCGGTCGATTTGTAGACGCCCCGGGAGAAGACGCCGGCATAGAGCGTGCGGGCGTTGGGAGGGCTGGCGGGGTCGAGCACGATGGAGGTCACCGGCTTGGGTGGAATGCCCTTGGCTTGGGGTTTCCAGGAGGCGGCGAAATCGCGGGAGATGCAGACCCCACCGGGACGCTCGTGGCCGTGGCGCTCGGAGATGATATTGTCGTTGGGGATATCGTGCACGTCGGAGAACGCGCCCCACATCTTGCCCGGCGTGTGGGGGTCGAAGGCGATCTCGTAGCACGTGTTGCGCCACGGCGGCCAGGAGTGCTGGTCCCACCAGATCCAGGTGCGGCCGCCGTCCAGCGACCGCGCCAAACCGAGATCGGTGTAGGCGATGTAACGGCGGTCGGCCTGGAAGGGGTCGATGTAGTAGTGCCAGGTGGTGGTCACCACCAGGCCGTTGCAGACCCAGGCGCTGCCCGGGCCCGGCTTTTGGCCGACAGCGGGGTAGGTATGGCCGTCGAACCAGCTTTGGCCGCCGTTGTGGGTGACGTAGCATTGGCTGGTGACCAGCATCAGCCGGTCCGGATCCGTGTTGCAGATGGCGGCCCCGAAGGGGGTGCCGCCGCCCTTCCAGGACTGCCCGGTGGACGCGGTGACGTAGTTGGGCGCGACGTTGTAGCGTTTGAAACGCGGGTCCTCGAAATACGTGTCGCGCCAGGTGCGGCCGCCGTCGTCACTGCGATACACGGTCTCGTGATGGGGGGGATGAAACCCGGTGCTGGTGTTGAAGACGTAGACGGTCAGCGGTTTGGCGTCGGTGGTGAGAATCTGCCGGTATTGGGCGACCGACCCGTAGGCCCATCGGTCGGCCTTTCGCGTTTCCGTGTTGATTCCCCGGCCCATGGCCGATTGCCAACTCTGGCCGCCATCGCGGGAGCGGTAGACGCCGCCTTGGAACGTGCCGTTTTGCTCCTTGCTGCGGACGGTGCAGTAGAGCATGGCAAGGCCGGCGGCATCGGACCCGCCGGCGAACCCTTGAATCTCCTTCCAGGGCAGGCCCTGGGTCGTTTCCACCCAGGTTCGCCCTCCGTCCTGAGAGCGCCAAATGCCGTGATCCGTGGCGGCGAACATCACTTGGCCGCGTCCGGACCGATCAAAATGAAACCCCAGCACCCGGCCCCGTGGTCCCTGGCAGACGGTCCAGTTGACGCCCGCGTTGTGCGATACCTGGCATTGCCCGTTGCGCGTGCCCACCAGCATCACCTCGGGGCGGGCCGGGTCGATGGCGATTTCCGCGTCGAGCCGCTCCTTGAGATCGCCGATCGGCGTGAACGTCTTGCCGCGGTCGCGGCTGATCCGGAGCTGCCCACCCGAGGAGGCGTAAATGACGTCCGGGTTCGTCGGGTGGAAGGCTGGCCGGCAGCGGGTATCCGTGCGGAGTTGGGCCTGGTTGATCATCCGCCAGTTGTGGCCGCCGTCCTCGGAAAGATAGGCCGCGCTCATGTCGCAGTTGAGCATCATCAGGTTCGCATCGGCGGGGGAGATCGCCGGGGTGAACATGCCCCCGCCGCCGGACAGCCCCACCGGCTCCCAGGGAATCTGCCGGGCATGTTCCCTTGCCGAGGCCGGTTGTTGTCCCCAGCACGCCGCCAACAACAACGGCAATGCCAACCCCAGGCCCGTGACGGACAACCACGATTTGCAACGTTTCATACCTTTCTCCTTCCGGCCGGCGGCCGTTTTCTCATTCCCGCGAGGGCGGCCGGCGAACTTCGGCCAGCCAGCCCTGCCAGTCACGCCGCATTTGGGCGACCAGCCCCGGCTTTTCGGCCGCCAAATCCGTCGTTTCGCCCGGATCGCTCTGAAGGTCGTACAAGGCGAACGGGCCGTCCGGCCGAGCGCGGACGATCTTCCAGCGGCCGCGCCGCATGGCGCCGTACCGGCCAAACTGGAAATAGAGGGCCTCGTGCGGCGAGGGTCCACGGCCGGTCAGGGCGGCGGTCGGATCGCGGCCGTCGATCACACGGTCGCGGGGAAGTTTTGCCCCGGCGATCTCCAGCGCCAGGACAAAAAAGTCCATCTGCACCAGCGGCCGGCGGCAGACGCTGGCGGGCGGAATCCGCCCCGGCCAGCGTACCAGGCAGGGCACGCGGATGCCGCCCTCGTAGAGTGTCACGCCGCCGTCCCGCAGTGGTGCGTTCGAGGCCACCTCCAGCCCTCGGTCCTTGAGCATGAAGGCCCCGTTGTCGGAAAAGAAAACCACCAGCGTGTCGTCGCGCAACCCGGACGCCTCGATCTGGTCCAGGATGCGGCCCACGCCCGTGTCCAGCGCCGTAACCACGGCCCGATACCGGAGGCGCGGGTCGGGCTCGTCGGGCGAAAGCCCATAGGCGGCGAAGGCCTCGTCCGGCGCCTGCCAGACCGCGGCCACGCCGGGAGCCTTGTTGTGGGGGTTGGGGTAGTGCGGGGCATTGAAGGGAACGTAGACGAAAAACGGCCGGCCGCGATGGCGGCGAATGAACTCGCACGCCGCGCGGGCGAACAGATCGGTCGAATAGCCTTCCACCCGGACCGGCCGCGTGCCGCGAAACAGATCGTTGCGGCCATTGTAGACGTGCGTAACGTAGTCCATGTTGCCCGAGGCGTGACCGAAAAACTCGTCGAAGCCCCGTTCCGTGGGCCGGCTGCCGGGGGCGAAGCCGATGTTCCATTTGCCGAAGCAGGCGGTGGCGTAGCCTTGCGGCCGGAGGAAATGGGGGATCAACAGCTCGCTCTGCCGAAGGCCCACGCCCAAGTTCTCCCGCACGGAAAGCTGCCGCTTGAGGCCGTTTCGCTGGGGAACCCGGCCGGTCAGAAGCGACGCCCGGGAACAGCTACACGTGGGCGAGGAGACGTAGAAGTCGGTCAGCCGAACGCCTTGGCGGGCCAGCTCGTCCAGGCGCGGCGTCTTGATCTGCCGGTTGCCGTAGCAGCCCACGTCGCCATAGCCGAGGTTGTCGGCGGTGATCAGCACGAAGTTGGCCGGGCGGCCGGGCGAAGTCGCCGCGGGAGGCGGCGGACCTTCACTCGCCCGCGCCGCTGACGGCAGAGCCGCGACCACCACCAGGGCCAGCAACAGCTTTCGCGGACGCATGGCGTTTGCTCCGGCCGGGCGGATTCCCGTCAAAGCTCCTTGATGCGGATATGACGAAACTCGACGTGCGAGTGGTGACCCAGAAAACCGACGAAGCCCTTGCGGCGGTAGCGGCCCGGATGTTCGTAGCCGTCGATCGCCTGGGGTCCGAGTTGGTCGAGGTCGGCGTCGACGATCACCGCCCCGTTGAGGGTGACCTTGATGCAAGGGCCGTGGCAGACGATCTCTTCCTCGTTCCACTGGCCGACCGGCCGGAGATGACCCCGCTTGGCCGGCACCAGGCCGTAGATCGAGCCGTGATACTGGTAGGGATGGAGATTCTTGTACTTTTCCGCGGTGTCGTCGAGGATTTGGATTTCAATGCCGCTCCGCGAGGTCCGCCCGTCCAGGGGGGCGCGGATGGCCACGCCGTTGTTGCCGCCGGGGGTGAGCTTGAACTCGAAGCGGAGAACGAAATCGCCATACTCCTTGGTGGTCAGCAGATGGCCGCCCCCTTGTTCTTTGCAGATCAGCACGCCGTCCCGGGCCTCATAGCCCTGGGTCGAGCCCTGCCAGCCGTCCAGCGAGTGGCCGTCGAACAAGCTGGTGAATCCTTCGGCCGTCTCGGCTTTCGCCACGGGGTCGTCCGCCCGGGCGGACAACGCCATCGCAAGACACAGGCACAGTGCGATGTGGGGATGAAAACGCATGGGGGAGTCTTTCCTGCTTGGATTCGTTACGCACACCATCTTCGCCGCGGCGTTGGGCGCGGGCCTGTCGATCCGGCCGAAAACATGATAGCGACAGCGCGGCCGGGGTGCAAAACAGCCTCGCCCTGCCGGGAATCGGTGGCCCCCCACGCCCCCTCCGTTGACCAAACGGTGGGAAACACCGATAGTTGGGTTCAGCGGTCTTCCGCGCCAGAAACGTCCGGGAACTTCCCCCCATGTCCGACCAACAGCAGACCCTGTTTGAACGCGATCCGGCCCCCTGGGTCGAAGACGACCGGTCCGAAGGCCTGGTGGCCACGGTGGTTTTCGTCGAGGGCCTGGCCGGCGAGTTCGACTACCTCGTGCCCGATCGATTGGCCGAAAAGATCGAGCCGGGGCAGCGGCTGCGGGTGCCGCTGGGACGGGGCAACCGGTCGGTGATCGGCTATTGCGTGCGGGTGGCGACCAGGCCGCTGGGCGGGCGGCCGCTCAAGCCAGTGCAGGCGGTCGCCGACGCGCGGAGCCTGGTTTCGCCCTCGATGATGCGGCTGACCGAGTGGATCGCGGAGCATTACCTCTGCGAGTTGGGCCGGGTGCTCGAAGCGGTCGTGCCGTCGGGGGTTCGCACCCGGGCGGGCACCCGGCTGACCAACCTGCTCTCGATCGCCCCCCAGGCGGCGGACGAATGGCGCAAGCTGGGCTTGCCCAAGAAACAGGCCATCGTGATGGAAGTGCTCGCCGAGGCCGGCCGGCCGCTGGCCCAGGCCGAGCTTGCCCGACTGGCCAAGTGTACCCAGGCGCCGATTCAGTCGTTGCGAAAAAAAGGACTCCTCCAGTCGCGGCGGGGCCGTGTCCGGCAACATCACCGGGCGGAACCGACGGTCGGCCGCAAAGAGAACTTGACGCTCAACCCCGACCAGCAACGGGCACGAGAGGCGATTCTCGAGGCGGTCAACTCCCGCCGCCAGCAGACGATCCTGGTCCACGGTGTCACCGGCAGCGGCAAGACCGAGGTTTACATCCATGCCATTCAGGAGGTCGTTTCCTTCGGGCGCCAGGCCATCGTGTTGGTGCCGGAGATCAGCCTTACGCCGCAGACGGTCCGCCGGTTCCGGTCGCGGTTCGACCACGTGGCCGTGTTGCACAGCCACCTCACCGACGCCGACCGGCACTGGGAATGGGAGCGGATCGCCGAGGGTCAGGTGCAGGTGGTGGTGGGGGCCCGCAGCGCGGTCTTTGCCCCCACGCCCAACCTGGGCCTGATCGTGCTGGACGAGGAGCACGAGAATTCCTTCAAGCAGGAGATCGTCCCCCGGTACCATGCCCGCGACGTGGCCCTCCACCGGGCGCTCCAGGAGGGCGTGCCGCTGGTGCTGGGTTCGGCCACACCCTCGCTGGAAAGCTGGCACCGGGCCCACTCGGGCGAGTATCGCCTGGTGGAAATGCCCCGGCGCGTGCTGGGCCGGCCGCTGCCCGCGGTGGGCACCATCGACCTCCGCGACGAGGCCGAGTCGAGGGGCTTTCACGGGGCCATCCACCGCCACCTCCATCGTGCCATTCGCGAGGCCCTGGCCGGCGGCGGGCAGGTGATTTTGCTGTTGAACCGGCGCGGTTTCTCCACCCACATCCAGTGCCCACGCTGCGGCGAGGTGGTGCGATGCCCGCGGTGCGAGATCGCCCTCACCCACCACCGCACCGAGGAGATCGCGCTGTGCCACTATTGCGACTACCAGGTGCCGGCCCCCACCCGCTGCCCCCACTGCGATTTTTCCGGGATCAACTACCGGGGACTGGGTACGCAGCGGCTGGAGGCGGAGGTTCGTGCCCGCTTTGCCGGCGTCCGCTGCCTGCGAATGGACAGCGACACGATGCAGTCGCGGGGCGCCCACGAGCGGGCCCTGGAACAGTTTCGCCGGGGCGAGGTGAAAATCCTCCTGGGCACCCAGATGATCGCCAAGGGGCTCGATTTTCCCAACGTCACCCTGGTGGGCGTGATCAACGCCGATACCGCCTTGCACCTGCCCGACTTTCGCGCCGCCGAGCGGACCTTTCACCTGGTGACCCAGGTGGCGGGACGAACGGGGCGGGGATCGCGGGGGGGGCGGGTGCTGGTGCAGACCTTCAGCCCCGATCATCCGGCCATCCAGGCGGCCGCCCGCCACGACTACAAGGCGTTTGCCGCCGGCGAGTTGCCCATCCGCCGGCTGTTGTCCTACCCCCCCTACGCCGCCATGGTCCGGCTGGTGATTCGCGGCCCGGTGGAGAAGGCCACCGAGGAGTTCGCCGCCCATTTCGGCCAGCGTCTCGAATCGGCCCTGGCGGAAGCCGAGGCGGACGCCCGGCTGCTGGGCCCCGCCCCGGCGCCGTTCAGCAAGCTGCGAGGCAAGTACCGCTTTCAAATCCAGATTCAAGGGCCGCACGGCGACCGGCTTCGCAGCGGCATTCGAGCGGCCGCGTCGGGGATGAAAACGCCTCAGGACATGCAGTGGATCGTGGACGTCGACCCCCTCGATATGCTCTAGTGACGCTTCGCCTCCAGTTGCCGTAGGGCCGGCTGTGTTCGGCGC
>CAYZWG010000131.1:3084-5352 GCA_964481605.1 uncultured Planctomycetaceae bacterium | reverse complement strand
GCCCCGCGCCGAACAGTGTGCCCCGCGCCGAACAGTGTGACCGGCGCCGAACAGTACAAGTTTCGAGGATAAAGTTACTCTTAACCGGGGAGGTATCGCCATGAGGTTTGCCGCTTGCCAGGCTTTTCGGTTGGCGTCGATCCTGCTTGTTTGTGGTGCGTGCGGCGCCGTCGGGGCCGAATTCCACGTGGCCCCCAATGGCAAGGATGAGTGGTCGGGCAGGCTGCCGGAAGCCAACGCCGATCGCACCGACGGTCCCTTCGCCACGCTGGAACGGGCCAGGGACGCGGTGCGCCGGCTCCACGCCCGACCGGGACCCCAAGGGCCCATCACCGTGCAGCTCCGCGGGGGAACCTACCATTGCCGGCAACCCTTCGTGCTGGGGCCCGAGGACTCGGGCACGGAGGCCGCCCCGGTGGTTTACGAATCCTGCCCGGGCGAGCAAGCGATCCTCAGCGGGGGCAGGACGATCTCCGGGTGGCAAAAGGCCGACGGCCCGTTGTGGAAGGTCGAACTGCCCGAGGTGAAGGCGGGGCGGTGGTACTTCCGCCAGCTTTTCGTCGACGGCAAGCGGCGCGGGCGGGCGCGATTGCCCCGGGCGGGCACCTTCAAGCTGGCCCATCTGCCCCCGCACGACACGAGCAGTTGGATGGCCGCAAGCACCGCCGACGCGGGGGAGCTGGCCAAACGAGCCTTTCAGTACCGGCCCGGCGATATCCGCAAGGATTGGACCAACTTCAAAGACGTGGAGGTCGTGGTGCTCCAGTTTTGGATGGAGGCCCGGCTGCGGATCAAGCTCTTGGACGAAGCGAACCACGTGGTGGTGTTCACCGGTGGAAGCTGGCGGCCGCTCACCTGGTCGGGCGGCTATTACGTCGACAACGTGTTCGAGGGAATCGACGTGCCGGGCACCTGGTATCTCGACCGCAAGCAGGGCGTGCTCTATTACCATCCGCTGCCGGAAGAGGATCTCAGCCGGGTGGAAGCGATCGCGCCGGCGGCTTCGGCCGACCCATTGGTTCGACTCCAGGGGGACGTGGACCAGGGCAAGTTCGTTGGGCACGTGACCTTCCGCAATCTCACCTTCTCCCACACCCGCTGGACGTTGCCGGACGAAGGCTATATGTGTAACCAGGCGGAGATTACCGCCCCGGCCGCAATCCTGGCCGACGGCGCCCGCGACTGCCGCTTTGAAGGGTGCCGGTGGAGCCATCTGGGTGCGTGGGGCATCGAGTTGCGACGCGGGTGCCGCGACAACGCCCTGGTCGGCAATACCTTCCGCGACCTGGGCGCCGGCTGCGTGAAGATCGGCGAGCCGGAGGATTGCCGGCGAGACGTGGAGGAAACACGGCGGACGCTGGTCTGCGACAACCGGATGATCGACGCGGGCCAGCTCTACCTGGGCTCGGCGGGCGTCTGGATCGGCCAGAGCAGCGGCAATACAATCAGCCACAACGAGATTTCCGGGCCGTTGATGTGGGCTATTTCGGTGGGGTGGCGGTGGTCCTACTTTCCGCTCCAGCGGGCGCGGGACAACATCATCGAGTTCAATCACGTGCATCACCTGGGCACCGGTGTGCTGGGCACCCACGCGGCAATCTACGCATTGGGCACCTCGCCCGGCACGGTGATCCGAAACAACTACATCCACGACATCTACGCCAGCGATCTGTGGGGCTCGGGCGAAGGGATCATCCTGGACAACGGCTGCTATGGCATCCTGGTGGAAAACAACGTGGTCCACGATGCGGTGGCCGGTGGCTATGGGAGCAACTTCAACTGCTGCGGCAACATCATCCAGAACAACATTTTCGCCTACGGGACGAAATACCAGTTGACCGTCTACGGCGACCAGCCCACGGGAAAGCCGCGGCCGAAGGGCGAAATCTTCGCCCGCAATATCATCCTCTGGCGCGAGGGACCGCTGCTGAAGGAAGCCGACTGGCCCGATTTTCGCACGCTCTGGGACGACAACGTCTATTTCCGCGAGGGGGGCGAGCCGGTGACCTTTCTTTCCGGCAAGAAGTACACCCTCGACCAGTGGAAAGCGCGGGGGATGGACAAGCATTCCGTGATCGCCGACCCGATGTTTGTCGATCCCAGCCACGGCAACTTCGATTTGAAGCCGGACTCGCCGGCGTTGAAGCTGGGTTTCCAGCCGATCGACATCAGCACGGTCGGCCCACGCAAGGATTGATCGGGGAAACGACTCCAGTGTGGGTAGCCCAGGTTCTTGAACCTGCACCCGGCGGCAGCCGGCAAGAGGTC
>CAYZWG010000131.1:0-2984 GCA_964481605.1 uncultured Planctomycetaceae bacterium | reverse complement strand
TGGGTAAGAACCGGTGCCATCCGCGGGGGACGCCCAAGGCGGTTGCTTGACGTGCGAGGCCGGGGAAAGGATGATGGAGCGGGCCGGCCGGGTGGACCCACTCCGGCCGCGGCTCCTGGCTCGACCGAACGCCGACCCACGGGAATCGAACGGATGAGATACGACAAGCGACTTCTTCGACTGGGGTTCGTGGTGCTCGTGGGCGTCGTGCTGGCGGTCCGCGGCACGGCGGCGGCCCGCGCCGACGATCGGCCGAACATCCTCTTCATCTTCGCCGACGATCAATGCTACGAGACGATCCACGCGCGGGGAAACGAGCTGATCGAAACCCCCAACCTCGACCGCCTGGTGCGGCAGGGGCTGACCTTTACGGACGCCTACAACCAGGGCTCCTGGACCGGGGCCGTGTGCGTCGCCAGCCGGACAATGCTCAACACGGGCCGGTTCCTCTGGCACGCTCGGCAGGTTGACCGGTCGTGCGAGCAGGAGCGGCGGGCGGGCCGGTTCTGGTCGGAGATTTTGAAGAAGGCCGGCTACGCCACCTACATGACCGGCAAGTGGCACGTCAAGGCGGACGCGGAGAAGGCGTTCGAGTTTGTCACCCACGTTCGCCCCGGCATGCCCAAGCAGACCCCCCAGGGCTACAACCGGCCGATCGAAGGCCAGCCCGATCCCTGGTGCCCCTGGGACAAGAAGTTTGGCGGGTTCTGGGAGGGAGGCAAGCACTGGAGCGAAGTCCTGGGCGACGACGCCGTGGGCTTTTTGCACCATGCGGCGGAGGACGATCGGCCGTTTTTCATGTACCTGGCCTTCAACGCCGCCCACGATCCCCGCCAGTCGCCCAAGGAGTACGTCGACAAGTATCCGCTGGAGAAGGTCGACGTGCCGGTGAACTATCTGGACGAGTATCCCTACAAGGACGGCATCGGCTGCGGCCAGGGCCTGCGTGATGAAAGGCTGGCCCCCTTCCCGCGAACGCGGTACGCCGTCAAGGTGCATCGCCGCGAGTATTACGCCATCATCTCCCACATGGACGCCCAGATCGGTCGAATCCTCGACGCCCTGGAAAAGACCGGCAAGGCGAAAAACACCTACATCTTCTTCACCGCCGACCATGGGCTGGCGGTGGGACATCATGGGTTGATGGGCAAGCAGAACATGTTCGACGACAGCGTGCGGGTACCGTTTATCGTGGTGGGGCCGGGGGTGCCCCGGGGCGCCAGCAACGCGACCCCCATCTACTTGCAGGACGCGATGCCCACCACGCTGGAGTTGGCCGGGATCGAGAAACCGGCGTACGTCGAGTTCACCAGCCTGATGCCGCTGGTCCGCGGCGAGAAGGTGACGCCGCACGATGCCATCTACGGCGGCTACCTGCAACTGCAACGCTCGGTGAAGCAGGGCGGCTACAAGCTGATTCTCTATCCCAAGATCGCCAAGGCCCTGCTCTACCGGATGGACACCGACCCCATGGAGATGCACGACCTGGCCGGCCAGCCGCGGTCGAAGCCGATCATGAGGAGGCTTTTTGCCAGGCTGCTGAAGCTGCAAGACGAGGTCGGCGACGAGTTGGACCTGGCGGGGATTTATCCGCAGTTGCGTGCGGAGTAGGGGGGAGAGCGCCACTTGGCGTAGTCCTCGCGTGCGTGCAAGAGCACGCACCCTACTCTACGCTCGTTCCCAAGCTCCGGCTTGGGAACGCATTTCATCATACTTCCGTTTCCCGTGGTGCTGCCAACAGGCCAAGCAGAGCTTGGCACCAGTTGCACATGCGAAGCCGGAGCTTCGTAACGAGTAGGTTTGTCGACCCGTCCTCGCGTGCGTGCGAGCACGCACCCTACTTTTTCGGGAGGATTTTTCATGGACCAGCACTCCGATCGAATTCACCCCCGGCTTTCCCGCCGCGAGTTTTCGCGGGGACTGGTGGCTGCCGGTTCGGCGGCAGCGCTGGGCTCGGTGGCCGCCTGGCCACGGGCCCGGGCGGCTTCCGCCGATGCTCTCGGCGGGCAGAAGTACATCGACGTCCACACCCATCTGACCCAGCCTTGGAGCACCCGCCTGCCGGTGGACGTGGAGAGGATGCTCCGCTGGATGGACGCGCACGCCGTGGCCCGCGTGGTGGTGCTGCCCCTGGTGTCGCCTGAAGGGTGGTTCTACCCCATCACCACGGAATGGGTGCTGGAGCAGACGAAGCCGCACCGCGACCGCTTACTGCCCTTTTGCGACGTCGATCCGCGGGTGGTCAACCTGGGCGGATTCAAGGGTATCCTGGACCAGTTGAAGCGTTATGTCGACGCCGGCGCGATCGGCCTGGGCGAACACAAGTGCGGCGTGGCCATCGACGATCCCCGCAACCTGGAGGTGTTCCGGGCGGCGAACGAACTGAAGCTGCCGATCCTGTTCCACATGGACAACGTGCGGAATACGGACAAGCCGGGCCTGCCGGGGCTGGAAAAGGTGCTCCAGCAGGTGACCGACTCGGCGGTGATCGGCCACGCCCAGGGCTGGTGGGCGTCGATCTCCGGCGACGTCCAGCAAAACCAGATGGGAACCTATCCCCAGACTCCGGTGGTCCCCGGCGGCGCGATCGACCGGCTGATGGACAAGTATGCGAACCTCTACGGCGACTTCTCCGCCGGCAGCGGGGCCAACTCGCTCAGCCGCGATCCCCGGTTCGGCCGCGAGTTTCTGCTCCGCCGGGCCGACCGGCTGATGTTCGGCACCGATTACCTGATGCCCAACCAGAACATCCCCCAGTTCAAGCTGTTCGAGCAATTCGATCTGCCCCAGCAGGTCCGGGCGAAGATCTTTCGCGACAACGCCCGGCGGGTTCTCGGGCTGGGCTGAGCCGGCCACGCGTGTGGCGCGGCGCCCGGGGGGTGCAGCAGCGGACTTCCGGAGGTGGTTCGAGGTGGTGGTTTCAAGTGGGAGATTTTGAGAGCTGTAGGCCGGGTCGCGCTGCCGGCATCGTGGAACCAGCTCTT
>CAYZWG010000130.1:0-12645 GCA_964481605.1 uncultured Planctomycetaceae bacterium | reverse complement strand
TTAGGAGGCCCGCGCCGAACGATTTCCCGTCCGCGGATGGTGTCGCACTGGCACCCAGTGGGGGGGACCACGTCGTGCCGGGTGATCTCGTCGCGTCCTATCTCGTTGCTGGCCAAGCAATTGGGAAAACTGCCCTCGGTCGGGCAAAAGATTTTGTTTGACCGGTCGCGTCATGGTTGACGGAGAGTGGTAAGATGAAGAGACTAAAAGGGCTGGGGAACCGCGTGCGGTGCAGGGTATCGCGACCATGTCTACCATTTCGACCGACCGCCGCCGGGAGTCTGCCCGGGCGGATGTCTCGCGGCAGTCTTCGGGGACCGCGTCGAAGCTTTCCCACCGGGCGGCCGCAGCGCTGCGGCTGCTGTTGGATGCGGAATGTTGTGCGCGCGAATTGCGGCGGAGCAAATGGGACTTCGCCGTGGAGATCGAGGAGCTCCGCGCGGCGGGCCTGACGAACACCGATCTTCGTTGGCTGGTGTGCAAAGGCTTCGTAGAGCACGCGCCGGAAATCACCAACATCGGCGATCAGCAGAGATCGTTCGACCGGCAAGGCGGATTGATTTTCGATGGCGATCGAACCTGTTTTGTTCTTTCCCGGCCCGGAATCGGCTTCTGCCGCGTGGGCCTCGCCACCGCCTCCCCGGCCGCAGAAGAGGTTGACGGCCGGGCGTCGCCTGGCGGGTGGATCGCCGGTGCACCGCGGGTGCCTACGTGGGATCGCGACCGGCAGGAATTGCGCTTGGGCAACATCCTGGTGAAGCAGTTCAAGGTTCCCGCCGCCAACCAGGAGCGAATCCTGGCGGCGTTCCAGGAGGAAGGCTGGCCGGTTCGCATTCTCGATCCCCTTCCCCCGCAAATGGATCAAGACCCCAAGCGACGCCTCCACGACACGATCAACTCGCTCAACCGCAATCAGAAAAACCCGCTGGTTCGTTTCTCCGGCGACGGCAGCGGCCAGGGGGTACGTTGGGGCTCGAATCCGTCGCCGGAAAACGGCAACGGCTCGGCCGGCGAATGATTGCGGGGCATGGGGTGGGGAGCCTGTAGGCCGGGTCGCGAGCCGGCGTGGTGGAACGACCGTTCGGCTGCCGCGCGCTATCTTGCCTGATCCATGCCTGGTCGCGACCCGGCCTACACTCTGGCGCAGCGAAGTGCGGCAACCGGCCGGCAGAGCCGGCCCTACGGCAACTTTGCCCCCAGTGTCCCGGTTGCCGGGGCGCTTCGCCACGGCCTCCGCCGAGCGACCCGGAACCCCGCCAAGTGCCCGCTGGCCCGCTGCCGGGCTCATCCGCAACCGGTTGCTTCGCCAGAGTTCCACCAGTTCTCCCATACACCGGCGGGCGTTTGTCGGGTAAGTATTTCGGCAGCCGTTTCCACGTGGGCAACCCACCGTGATGGAAGGCTCGCCCGTGCCCGATTTCTCATGCCACGGCCTCGGCTGGCATCCCGACGTGGCCGATCCTCGCGACTACACACCCGGCCACGAGGAGATTGTCCGATGGCTGGGCAAGCTCAAGCCCGGCCGAACTCCCCCGGAGTCGATCGACTGGCGCGAGTTCTGCCCTCCGCCAAGAGATCAGCGGGGAATCGGCTCGAGCACGGCATTTGCCTGCCTGGCGTTGCTGGGCTACTTCGAACGGCGGTCCACGGGGCGGGTGCTCAATGCTTCGGCGATGTTCGTCTACCGCACGTCACGGCGAATCCTCCAATGGCAAGGGGACAGCGGCGCCACGTTGCGTACGACCTGGAAGGCCATCTCCCGGTTTGGAGTCCCGGAGGAAAAGTATTGGCCCTACGATCCGGCCAGCGTCGACCGCGAGCCCGACGCCTTCGTCTACGCCGCGGCGCGGAAGCTGGCCCCGCTGCGTTATCTGCGTCTGGACGTGCGAGGACGGCGGGCAAAGAAAACGCTGGAGGCGGTCAAGTCGTTCGTGGCCGCAGGATTTCCCTGCGTTTTCGGGTTTTCCGTGGCGGCGGCCATCAGCGCCGAAGCCGAAATCCCCATGCCCACCCTCCGCGACGAGATTCTCGGCGGCCAGGCGGCGTTGGCCGTGGGCTATGACGATACGCGGCGAACCCGCGCCGGTCGGGGGGGAATCCTGATCGCCAATTCCTGGGGAACCGGCTGGGGAGAAGGAGGCTTCGGCTGGCTTCCCTACGCCTACGTCCGAGCCCAACTGGCAAGTGATTTTTGGACGGTGCTGAGACCTCCATGGCTTGCCTCGGAAGAGTTTCGGCAACCCTCCTGACGGGAGCGTCCGGGCGATGGCCGCTCGTTGAGAAAGAGAGTTTCCGGTGGAAAAAGAGATGTCCGGCGATTGGCTGCCGGGGGCACTTTCCCCCCCGACAAGTAGGAGACCACGGCGACGGCAATTCGCTCTTTGCCGTTACGCTCACCAGATCGCCACCAAACCGTCACTAGCTTGGGTATTGCTTCCTTTGCCGGGTAGATGAAGATACCTGCCAGAGTGGGGCGGGTATTCCGCACAGAATACGTAAACTATGGCAACGCGGGGGAACGTGCGATGATCTGGAATCGACTACTTCATGCGAAGACCAGGCGGCCGTCCATCTTGTCCCTGCGGAAGCCCGCGAAGCACTGCATTGGCCGGGGATTCCGCCGCCTGCAGATGGAGCCGCTGGAAGAACGGCAACTGCTGGCCGTGTTTCTGGACCTCCAGGACACGCAGACGCTGGTGGCCGGGGCCAACGTCAACGCGAGCGTGACCCCCACGCGCGATCAGAGCGAGATGTCGATCGACGTCAATCCGACCAACCCGCTGAACGTCGCCGGCTTCAGCCACAATTTCGTCCCGGGCGTCGATTTCAACCGGATGGACCTGTACTTCAGCATGGACGGCGGCTCCACCTGGAGCACGACCACGATTGCCGATGGGAGCGTGGCGGGCGCCGTGGACGACGGCCTGGGCTTCGGTACCCGCTTCGATCCGGCGATTGCCTTCGACGCCACGGGCCGCTTGTACGTGGCCTACGGCTACAGCGACAATGGCGCCCCCCAAACGATTCAGCTCGTGGTGGCGCGAAGTTCGGACGGTGGCGCCACGATCGACCAGTTCAGCGTGGTGGATACGAATACGGGGACTTTCCTTCCCTTGGATAAGTGGCAGTTGGCGACCGGTCCCGATCCGGCCAGCGGGGGCGAGGCGGTTTACGTGTCCTATGTCCGCAACGTGGTGGAAGTCGGCCTCGACCAGCAACTGCGGGTGTCCGGCTCCAACAATGGCGGCGCCGCCTGGACCACGCCCTTGTTGATTAACGACGTCTCGGTCGGCGCGGGGGAGGACGGCTTCAATCCTTCCGACCCCGCCGTGGGACCCAACGGTGAGTTCTACGTCGCTTGGCACAGTCTGACGACCGGACAGATTCTGTTCGACTCCGACCTGGACGGCTTGTTCAGCGGTAGCGACACGTTCGGCACGGACGTGGTGGTAAGAACGCTGGACACGAGCATGTTCAAGGCGGCCGTCCCGGCGGCGCCCAACCGTGGAATCCACACCGGCCCGGTGCTCGACGTCGACCGCAGCGGCGGACCCTTCGACGGGCGTTTGTACATCGCCTACGCGGACACCACCTCGGGGAATTCGCTGCCCGACTCGGACATTTTCCTCACCACCTCGCAGAACGAGGGAACCACCTGGACCGCGCCGGTGACCGTGGAAGCCCCCACGTCCACCGAATTCCTCCCCTGGGTCGACGTGGACCAGGCGTCCGGTTCGGTGAACGTCGCCTATTACACCACCCAAGGCGATCCCGGCGGCAATGACGACGTGAATCTCCGCGTGGAGACGAGCATCGACGGAGGCGCCACGTTCAGCCCCACTTCGGAGGTGAATCTCTCCTCGGCCACCTCCAACGCGGGCACCCGGGGGATCGGCCAGGACTACCTCGAATACATCGGCCTGGCGGTTCACGACGGCACCATCCACGGCCTCTGGACGGATAACCGCACCAACCCGGCCACCGACTTCGAGTCCTTTACCGCCAGCGCGTCGTTTTCCAGCGCCGGCGGCGGCGCCCTGGGCGGCGGGGGAAATATTCTCACCGTCACCGGCGACGATGGCGGCGTTTCCGTCGACGACGACATCATCATTCGCCTCAACGCGATCAACACCGATTTTCTCGAGGTGATCCAGAACGGCGCGATCGCGTTCTCGGGCTTGGCTGCCTCGGTGGATGAAATCGTGGTCAACACGCTCTTCGGCGACGATACCCTCACCATCGACTACAGCAACGGCGACCCCATCCCCGCGGATGGTCTGACCTACAACGGGGCCGACCCCTCGGCCAGCGACGTGTTGCGACTGGTGGGTGGTCCGGGGAGCGACTTTTTTGGAATCGACCCCTCCGCTCAAGGAAAAGGCACCATCGTCGATTTTCTGCTCGTGCCCCAGATCAACTACAGCGGAGTGGAGAAGATCGACCTGGTGCTGAACTACGGAGATGGCGACACGTTCAACGTGGAAGGAACGAGCGGCAATGATTTCTTCCAGGTCTTCTCCGGCGATACGCCGGGGACCGGGACCGTCGAGGGGCTGATGGATTCCGGCGGCTTTACCCTTCCCACGATCACCTTCGCCGGTGATGATCCCGGCGTTGCCGGAGTATTCAACGTGGTCGGCCTGGGCGGCTCCGACCGTTACGAGTTCCACGGAACCGAAAGCAACGACCGGTTCGCGATTTCCAGCATGTTTGGCGCTATCGACCATTCCGTCAATGGCCAGGCATTCAACCGGCTGTTGGTATTCAACATCGACGAAATGACCATCGAGGGTCACGACGGGGACGACGTGTTCGACCTGGAGACCACCGGCCTTGGGTCCATCTTGAATCTGCACGGCGGCAATCCCTCCGCCGGCAGCGACGTGCTCAACGTCACCTTCGCGGGGCCGCAGACGGCCACCATCACTCCCGACGCGGCAAACCCCACCGAGCAGGTAATCACCGGTCTGGGCCCGGCGATCCACGTGGCCGGCACCGAGTTGGTCACCTTCACCGGCGACGGCGACGGCACGCTCGAGGTTAATCCCGGCATCGGCGACCACACCGTCCGCGTGGACCAGGCCGCGGCCGGGGGAGACCGAATCACCTCGGACACGATGCCGGAAATCCACGCCGAAGGATTGACCACCCTGGCGATCACCGGCGGTAGCGACTTCGGTACGATCGAGGCGACCTTTGCCACCCTCGCACTGTCGCTAACGACCGACTATACCTTCGACGGATGGGGCACGGATCGGTTGGTGATCGAGGGCAGCGGAGATTTTGCCTCCAGCGCGGACGACTCGTTTACGGTGACCAATGCGACGGCCGCCACGCCCAGCGGCCCGGTTGCCGTGACCGACAACCATGCCGGCGTGACGGTGACCGCCACGGGCTTTCCCGGCGAGGTGCGGATCAACACCCTCGCCGGCGATGACCTGGTGACGGTCGACGATTCCAGCGGGCTGATCGGTGTTCCCATCACCTACGACGGCGGTGCCGGCTCGGACACGCTGCTGGTCACGGGAACCACGCCCGTCGAACAGGTCGAGTATTTCCCCGGCCCCGACGTGCTGGAGGGCCGGTTGACCTACGACCTCGACTATCTCACTCCCGACACCAGCGACATGGTGATCGATTTCATCAACCTGGAGCCGATCGTCGACCTCGTGCCGGCGACCGTGGCGGTGACCGTGTACGGCACCAACGCGGACAACGCGATCAACTACATCGAAGGACCCCACAGCGGCGTGGTCGGTCTGCTCAATCCGCTGGGCGTGACCACGGGCCTGGTCTCGGTCGACGCCTACGAGACATTCGAGTTTGCCAACAAGAGCGACGTGTTGGAGATCATTGCCCTGGCCGGCGACGACGTGGTGAACCTCAACAACCCCACCATCCCGGCGGGCTTGAACCGGGTGTGGGTCGAGGGGAACGACCCCACCGGTTCGGATAAGGTGGTGATCAACGGCACCCCCGACTCCGACACGATTACCCCGGGCATTCAGCCGGATACCATCGACATCAAGCCCACCGGCGCGGATTCGGCCGACGTGGCCGTGAACGGATTCCTCAACCAGGTGTTTACCACCGAGTCGCTGGTGATCAACGGCCAAGGCGGGGACGATGCGCTGGCACTGACTACGCCCGCCGGACTGGATCAAGTCAATCTCTTCCCCGGTGCCGTGCCCGACTCCGGCACGGTGACGATCAACGATCCGGGCGGAAGCGTCTACCTGGGGTTCGATCTGGTGAACATTGGTACGTGGGGCTCGCTCTCGGTCTCCGACATCAGCGGAGGCCGGGTCGATGACCTGGTCTACAGCGCCCCCAATTTGGCCAATGCCGGCGACGAGTTCTCCGTCGATTCGAGCGGCACCATCTTTCTGGCGGAACCGGCGGCGGTGTTCGGGGCTTTCGAGTTCGTGAGAGTCGATACGCCGGGTGTGCGCAACCTGACCCTGAAAGGCCTGGCGGGCGACGACCTGTTCCAGATCGCCGGCAACCACCCGTTCACCAGCGTGCTCCTCGACGGGGGCGATCCGGACGCCTCCGACACGGTCGACTTTCTTGGCTCGGGCGGCCCCATCACGGTGGATCTGGATGCGGTCTCCATCGCGGAAAGCGGCTTCGCACCCGTCTTTCTCAGCGGGGTGGAACTGGCCCGAGTCGACGCCGCCGGCGCCGACGTGGACGTGACGGGGACCGCCGGCGACGACGACATCGCCTATTCGCCCACCGGTGCCGATTCGGGGCTGGTGGCGCTGGACGGCCTGAACACGCGGTTCGACCTGGACGCGGTCGACGTTTTGACCATCACCGGCGGTTTCGGCGGCGACGATACGCTCACCGTCCAGGGCACCACGGCCGGCGAAACCATTACAGTCGACGGCACGATGGTCGACGTGGGCGCTCTCCAGCCGGTGGTCTACTCGGCCTTCGACGCCCTGGCCGTAAACGGCCAGGAAGGTGAGGATACGTTCGAGGTGACCGCGGCGGCGATCCCCATCTTTATTGACGGCGGCGACCCCATCGGGACCACCCCGGGCGACCAGATCATCATGGACCCCACCGGCCTGGTTGGCTTCGAGCCGGGTCCGCAAAATGACGAAGGGGCGTTTGTCTTCAGCACCGCCGAGCGGGTGAGCTTCGATCACATCGAGGGCGTGACCGTGGGACCCGGCCCCGGGCCGGTCATTATTTTCGGCACCAACGCCGCCGACGAGATCACCGTGATCGCCCGCGACGACTCGACCCACCCGGCGCTTGTCGGTTTGACCCCGGGCGAGCAGGACTTCACCGTCTCGGTCAACGCCGGGCCGGAGATTCTCTTCATCGACGCGCCCCAGTTGTACATCGACGCCCTCAGCGGCGACGACGACATTGTGATCCGCACCCCGGCCCCCAACGACGCCGAGTGGAACGTCGACGTCTGGGTGGCGGGCGGCCCGCCGGCGGCCAGCGACCGGCTCGTGCTGGAAACGCCCGGTACCGACTCGGTCGTGTTCACCCCCACCGGCGCCGATGAAGGGACGGTTCTGATCGACGAGCCGGGCAGCGACAGCCTGATCACGATGAGCGAGTTCACGCTGACCGTCGGACCATTCACTTACATCTCGTCGCCGGGCGGCATCGAGCACTTCGTCTACGACGGCCAAAGCCAGGTCGGCGGCTTCACCGCCGACACGCTCACCGTCGTTTCACCTTCCAGCAGTGACGACCAGATTGTCTACGAGGTCGACTCCCAGCGCCGCGAGACCACGTTTGACGCCGGCTTCGTGCGGATCGTGGAAGGCTCGACCGGAATCAGCATGTTGCCCTTGCAGTTCGAGAACCTCGGCGGGTTGGGGGCCGTGCTGATTGCCGATGCCGGCGGCGACGCGGATCAATTGATCTACGTGGCCACGGTGCTGGACGACGTAGTCGACGTCGAACCAGATACCTCGGGACTGGGCGAGAACGTGGTTGCCCACGACTTCTTCCTGCCCGTGGTCACCGACGGCGTGGAGGAGCTGAGCCTGGCCATGCTTGCCGGGGACGACGAAGTCAACGTGGATGTGGCGGTCACTTACGACGTCATCAACCTGGACGGCGGCGAGCCCGACGGCAGCGACCTGCTGAGATTGGCCAACTTCGGGGCCACGCCCGCGTCGTACCTCGTGCAGCACACGGTCAGGCCCTCCAGCTTCCCGGAATCGATCACCGCGTTGGGTACCACCACGCAGATATCGGGGATCGAGCACGTCAACATCAACGCCGGCGGCAGCGGAACCGACTCGCTGTTGGTGGTGGGGGCCGCGTCCGTGGACGACAACCTGGTCTACGGTCCTCTCGCCGGTATCGGCGGCTTCCTGGACGGCCCGGCCCAGGCCGGCACCTTCTTCTTCGAGGGATTCAACACGGACTACACGTTCTTCTCCCTGGATGGCACGTTCACCTATGATGGTGGTTTCCTGGCCAACGACCAGTTGGCCGACCAGTTGATCGTCAACGGCTCGAACAGCCACGACGTGATGTTCATCGACGCCGTGGCCCGCACGGTCGATCTGGAGAATCCCTCGGGCACGATCCTCAAGACGGTGAACATGGCGGCCGACGTGGAAAGGGTCACCGGCCGGACCGGGTTGGGCAACGACACGGTCGTGGTGGTTCCCGCGCCGCCCGCGGCCCCGGTCGCACCCGGCTTCCTGCCCCACAACCTGTTGATCCGTGTCGACGGCGGCCCTCCGGGCGCCAGCGACGCCTTGGTGATTGCCGCCGACGCGGGCGGCACCCCGCTGGCGGACACCGATTTCGTGGTGATCAAGCACAGCCGCCGGCCCGACGAGGGCACAGTGCGGATTTTCCGCGATGCCACCGGGGTGGTGGGCGACGAGTTCCCCAACGCGGTCACGCCTCCCATCCAGTTCCCCGATATCGACTACACCGACATCGAGGTGGTCTCCCCCATCTTTCCGCCCACGCCACCCGGCAGCGATCCCAACCTGCTGGTGTTGGGGCCCGACATGTTCGAGCAGAACGAGTTTATCAACACGGCGGCCTACGTTGGTTCGGGCGAGGCGATCAACCTCACCGACCTGTCCATCTTTCCCGATGCCGCCGAGCACCGCTTCGTCCCCGCCGACAACGACTGGTTCCGTTTCGTCGCCGAAACCACCGGCACGCTCGATATTCAGTTGTACCACCAGGGCTATAACCCCGAGTTGATGCCCAACGGCGGGGACCTGGACATCGAGGTGTACGACGCCGGCGGCACCCTGATCGCCGGCACGGGCGCGTTCGGTTCGAATGAAGGGCCGATCGACAATGACGAGCGGGTGCGCATGCCCGCGGTCGCCGGGCAGACCTACTATCTGCGAGTCCGCGGCGGCGGCGCCTCGCCCGACCCGTCCCAGTTCATTGTCAACGGCTACGACCTGAGCATCGTCAACCTGGCGCCGCCGGTGCCTTACGACATCGAACTCGATGATCTTCCGGTGGGAGACGACACGATCAACGATGTGCCGCTGAACAGCGATACCGGCCGTTCCCAGACGGACAATATCACTCGCGACAATACGCCCGAGATTTATCTGCGACTGGACGACGGGATTCTCCTTCAGGACCTGCCCGGCAACGCGACCGACGATACGCCTCCCGACCAGGTGATTCGCATCCCCTTCAACACGGACCAGACCCGGGACACGACGACCGCCGGCTACCGCATCGGCATTTTCGACGAGGGCGAGCCTCAGCAGCCGGCCACCGAACCCCAGGTGCCCATCGGCTACGCGCGAGAAGTCGATATCGACTTCGATGGCTTGCCGGACGGGATCTACGTGTTCGATTTCGGCACCGACGCGATCGATCCGGGCAATCCCAACGGGCCGACCACCGCGTTTTCGCTGACCGACGGCAGCCACTTCCTCTCGGCGCGAGTGCAGATGGTCGATCCGGCCAACTCCACTCAGACCGGCTGGGGTGGTCGCAGCGACTCGCTGGAGATCGTCGTGGACACCATCGATCCACCGGTCTTCTTCGGCGAGGACCCGGCCCTGGGCGGAGTGCCGGCCCAGACGGATGGACTCCACCCGGATAGCGACACCGGGATCGAGGGACAGCCGGCGCTGTTCACCGACAATATCACCAGCGACACCACGCCCACGTTGTGGGGGATTGCCGAGGCCGACGCGATCGTTCGCGTCTATGCCGAGACCGACGGTACTGCCGGCTTGGACCCCAATTCCGACTTGTTTCTGGGCGAGACCGTGGCCATTCCCGAGGACGGAACCAATCAGTTCCCCCGCGGCGCGTGGAAGTTGACCAGCACCATCGACATGAACGATCCGGACTTCTTCCCCTTGGACGGCGCGCGAACCCTCTACGCGACCGCCGAGGACGTGGCCGGAAACTTCACCCATCCCGATGATCTGAACATTGACGTTCTCAACATTTTTGTCGATACCGGCGGCCCGCAGGTCGACGATGTCTCCATCACCGGCCATGCGGGCTACGACCTGTTCGACCCCAAGCCCTCGACCGACGGCCCCACCCCGCTGGTGGCGTCGCTGGACATCGCCTTCATCGACCAGCCCGTTCGTCAGCTCACACCCCAGCCCGTGTTGCCGCTGGGCAATGGGGATGACGGTGAGGTGATCGCCTTCAATTCCAACGACGGCCTGATCTACCACCTGTCGGGACGAGGCGACTTGCCGGGCGACCTGAACGATCCCGTCAATGGGCAGATACTCGAAACCATCGACCCCACTCTGGCGATCAGCAATATTCCCCTGCTGGGAAATGGTTTTGACGCGGATAGTCCCGGCACCTTCACCGAGGAATCGCTCGGCTTCACCTATGATGCGCTCGTGGGAAGCTTCCTCGTGGCCGACCTGGACAGCGAGTTCTACAGCCTCTCCACGGGGGGCGCGGTCAGCCACCTGGGAACGATGGATCATCTCAGCAAGGGACTCGCCTTCAACACCGCCGGCACCGTGCTCTACTCGGTAGCTCGCAACGATGACGTGCTGCGCACGGTGAATCCCGCCACCGGCGCCACCCTCACCACGGTCACCATGACGCTGGCCGGCGATACGATCAACGGGGCCACCGGCTTGGCGACCAATCCCATAACCGGCCAGCTCTACGCGATCCTGAAGCTCGCCGGATCGCCCAGCGGTGAGCGGGACCTGGTGACCGTCAATCCCGCCACGGGAGTGGTCACCAGGGTGGGTAACCTGGGCGACTCGTTCGCCGGCTTGGCGTTCGACGCAGACGGCAACCTTTACGGTGTGTCGGGCGACGGCGCCGATGTTCCCGAGACGCTGTTCCTCATCGACCCCGCCAGTTTCATCTACCCGGCCGTGAACGAGATCCTGGCCACCCAGCCCGGCAATATCCAGGTGGTGGGGGATCACTCGGGGATCATTCCCATCGAGTCGATCGACTTCCTCGACGCAACCGTCGACGGAGACATCGGCCGCACCACGGTGCGGCTCAACTTCTTCGACCCCCTGCCCGATGACCGGTTCACTCTCACCGTCTTCGACCGCGTCAAGGACGACGCCGGCAACGCCCTGGACGGCGAGACGAATACCGCCGAACCGCAGGAAGTGCCCTTGTTCCCCAGCGGCGATGGCGACCCGGGCGAGGACTTCATTGCCCGGTTCACCGTCGACACCCGGCCCGAGATCGGTGCCTGGGCCGCCGGCAGCATCTATGTCGATACCAACGGAAACTTCATCTTCGACCCGCAAGTCGAGGAGCAAAACCAGGACTTCACCAACCGCGACATCGTCTACACGCTGCCCGGCCACTTCACCAGCGATGATGTGTTCGCCGGCAACTTCGCCCAGACGCCGCTCTCCACCGCCGATGGTTTTGACAAGCTGGCCGCTTATGGCCGCTTGGACAGCGACTTCCGCTGGCTGATCGACACGGATAACGACGGCGTGCCCAATCTGAGCGTGGTCGACCCCGCCAATATCAACGGCCTGCCCGTCGCCGGCCGGTTCGACGACAGCGATGCCAACGGCGACGAAGTGGGTGTGTTTACCGGCGGCACCTGGTACTTCGACACGGATCACGACTTCAACGTCGACACCACGCTTGCCAGCGACCTGGTCGGCTATCCCATCGTGGGCGACTTCGACGGCGACGGATTCGACGACCTGGCCACCTGGACCGACGATCATTTCCAGGTCGACGTCGCGGGTGGCGTGCGGCGGGGTTGGGACGGGGTCGTGGACTTCGAGTTTGATTTCGGCTTCATCGGTGTCCGCGAGCGGCCCGTCGCCGCCGACATGGATATGGACGGCTTCGACGACCTCGGCCTCTGGGTGCCCGATCGTGCCGGCGTCGCGCCCGGGGAAAGCTCGGAATGGTACTTCCTCATCTCCGGCGGTGCCTCCGTGTTGGATCGGATCGTCGTCGATCCGCTCCGAGGCAACTCGGTGGTCCAACTGGAGCCGGTACCCTTCGGCGACGACCTCTTCGCCCAGTTCGGCGACGAGTTCGCCGTGCCCGTGGTGGGCAACTTCGACCCGCCCGTCGCCGCGGCTTCGCCCGAATTGGCACTTACCGGTACGCCCGGTGATGACGTCTTCGAGTTCGTTGCCGGGGCCGATCGCGGCTCCTGGCTGGTCAAGGTCAACGGCACGATCCACG
>CAYZWG010000129.1:3236-12668 GCA_964481605.1 uncultured Planctomycetaceae bacterium | reverse complement strand
TGCCCTGACCTCTTGTGGCTCCAGCCACACCGGTTCAAGAACCGGTGCTACCCGCTCCAGCCACACCGGTTCAAGAACCGGTGCTACCCGCTTTGTTCGCGTTCGGCGCGGGTCTCCCGACCCCGCCGCTGCCACCCGCGTGGGCCCCCACGGTGCCGGATCGCGATCCGGCCTACGGGTGCTGACCTCTTGTGGCACCAGCCACACCGGTTCAAGAACCGCTGCCACCCACGGTGCCGGGTCGCGATCCGGCCTACGGTACGGGGCGCCCACGACTGTTTGTCGCTAGCAGCCGTGCTTGTTGAGCTTCTCGCGGAGGGTGTCGGCCGTGAACGGTTTGACCAGATAATCGGACACGCCGGCTTGGATGGCCTGCATCACTCGGCCCTTTTCCGCCTCGGTGGTGATCATGATGATGGGAACGTCGGCGTCCTGGGCCCGGATTTCTTGAATCACCTCCAGGCCGGTCTTGCCCGGCATGTTCCAGTCGGTGAGGACCATGTCGAACCCGCCGGGCTTGAACAGGGCGACGGCTTCCGTCCCGTCGGCCGCCTCGGTGGTTTCCGTCACACCGACCGCCTGAAGCGATCGGAGAATGATTTTTCGCATCGTGCTGGAGTCGTCGGCGACAAGAACTCTGGCGCTCATTGCTTTTCCTCGTGGTCTGTCTGCATCGTTCGGGGATCGTGGAAGTTACTGTCCCGCTCCCCCCAATGGAGCGTACCCACTGGTCGAGCGGTGGCCCGCTACGGCCCGTAGGTGGCCCTCACAACGGGGCAACCGATGGGGAAGAATCAATCAAGCGTAGGTTGATCCGGGTGCAAGTCAAATTGCCGGGCACCTCTCTGTACGGCTCCTTCGGGGGTGAGACGGGTCGGTCGGCCGTCTCAACCTCGCGCAGTGCGCAACAGGCCGCCCTATTCCCCACACCCTGGGCGAATCGTGGTGGCATCCCCGAAACGTGACCTATAGTTGCCGTGTAACGCCGACCCGGCGGCCGGCGCGGACCGCCGGGATTCGACGAAAGAGGGCGAAGTGTGGGACCCTGGCCGGCGACAAACGTTGTCGACCACGTCGCCGGTCGTAATCATCCGGCCTCGCCCCACCGGATTCCCAGGCGGCAACAAGCGAAATGCGAGCGACACCCAGCAGCCGAGCAAAGGAGCAAACCCGTGTCAGCCGTCGATCAAAACACTGCCGGGCAGACTGCCGACCAGGCCGAACACAGCGGAACGTCACAATTGGTGAGCTTCCGCCTGGGGCAGGAAGAGTACGGCTTCGAGATTACGCGGGTGCGGGAAATCATCCTCATGGGGGAACTCACCAAGATTCCCCAGGCTCCAGAGTACATCAAGGGAGTGATCAATCTGCGCAACATGGTGATTCCGATTGTCGATTTGCGTTGCCGATTCGGGTTGCCGCAGACGGCCGCAACCGAACAGACGCGGATCATGGTGGTCAACGTGGCGGGCAAGACGATCGGAATCGTGGTGGACGCAGTGAGCGAGGTTCTGCGGATTGCGGCGGATCAGATTGCACCCCCGCCGGCGACGGTGGCCGGATTGGGACGCGAGTATTTGACCGGTCTGGTGAAGCAGGGCCAACGGCTGCTGATTCTGCTGGACATCGACCGGATTTTCGGCCAAGAGGAGCAGGTCGCGGCGGACTCGGCGTGAGCGGACCGCGAGCCGGGTAGCGTTTTTCCAGGTGGGAACTGCGGGCGGACTTTCTTCAGAAGCATGGTGAGACAATGCAAACAGGCAGAGCACCGATGCCCGAACCGATCGCTTCCATTATCCCGGCCGGCGAGTTGGACCAGGTCAGCGACGTGCAACTTGCGCGCTATGCGCGGCTGATCTACGATCGCACGGGGATCCGCGTTTCGCCGCAGAAGAAGACGTTGCTGTCGAACCGGGTTCGCCGGCGGTTGAAAGAGACGGGAATCAAGGATTTCGAGCAATACTATCGCCACCTGCGGAACCTGCGGGCGAAGGATTCGGAGTGGGATGCGTTTCTGCAGGAGATCACCACGCACGAAACCTATCTGTTTCGCGACCAGGGGAATTGGGACTGGTTTCGCAACACGTTCTTGCCCCAGCGTGCCGCGGCCGCGCGTTCCAAACAGGCAAACCGATCGCTGCGAATCTGGTCGGCGGCGGCGAGCACCGGCGACGAGGCGATGACCATGGCCTGCTGCATTGCGGCGTGTTTGCCCACCTTTTCTCAGTGGAAGATCGAGATCGTGGCCACCGACATCGGCACGGGGGCCATCGAGGAGGCCCGCGGTGGCGTCTTCGGAGAGCGAGCGATGCGGCTCGTGCCCGAAGACTACCGGCGGCGATTCTTCACCAAGGCCAAAGACGCGCAATTGTGGCAGGCCAAGCCGGTGATTGCCAAAATGGCAACCTACCGGCAGCACAACCTGCTCGATCCGTTGCGGGAGAAGCCGTTCGACCTGGTGGTGCTGAAAAACGTGTTGATCTATTTCGATCGGAAATCCAAGAAGCGGGCGTTGGAGAACCTTCAGGCGGTCATCGCCGAGAACGGATACCTGCTGGTGGGGGCAGCCGAAGGTGTGTCCGACCTTCTGGCCGACCTGATTCGCGTGCAGCCGTGGCTCTTTCGCCGCCCGGGGCGCGAAGGCTCGACCGGCCGCGGACGACACACGGGAGCAAAATGAGACAGCCGGGTCCCGGGCCGAAGGCCCCGGGACTTGAAGTGCATTTTGGAGCGGAACATGAGCGATTCGGAAGCTGTAGCACAAGATGAATTCTTCGATAGTCTGCTGGGTGATTTCCTCGACGAGTCGGAGCAACTGCTCGATCGGCTGAACGAGAATCTGCTCCAACTGGACGAATGGGTTCGCTCCCTGGGGGACGATCACCACGAGCGCTGTGACGACGAGTTGATGAACGAAATGTTTCGTTCGGCCCACAGCCTCAAGGGACTCTCGGCGATGTTGGGCCTGACGGAAATCAATCAGCTTACCCACAAGGTGGAAAACGTCTTCGACGCGGCCCGCAAGGACGATATCGTGTTCACCGGCGACTGCGTCGACCTGATGTTTCAATCGGTCGATCGGCTGGTAGCCCTGGTCGATGTGCTGAAAGAGCCGGACGGGGGCCACGTCGACTGCGACTCCGTGCTGGCGGGCATTCAAGAGCTGTTGCAAACGGCGGGCGCGGAGCGCGGCCAGTCGAGCCAGGCCGACGCGGAACGAGCCCTGGCCGACAGCATCTCCCAGCTCCGGGAGGCCGATGCCTGCTCGCCGGCCACGGCCGAGGAAAAACCGGAGCCCACGCCGGACGGCAAACCAGACGCCGGGGCCGCGGCGGAAGAGGAGGGCAATACGCCGTCCGCAAAGGACCTCCCGCCGGTCGATCCTTTTCAGGACTTGGAGAACGAATCGGAGATTTCGGACAAGTATCTGTCGATCTTCATCGACGAAACCGAACTCTCGCTGGACAGCCTCACGGAAACCCTGCTGGCCTTGGAAGGGGGAGGTAACAGGGAGGAAATCGAGAGCCTGCTGGTGACCTCGCACCGGATCAAGGGCTCGGCGGCATCGGTAGGGCTGAATCGCGCCGCCAAGCTGGCCCACCTGATGGAAGACCTGCTGCAAGAGCTGGTCGATCGCCAGGGCACCCTCTCGGCGGAGTTGACCGACGCGATGCTTCGTTGCACGGACGGGCTGCGGGCTTTCGTCGACGACCTGAAGAAGGGGACCACCGGTTCGGATCAGTTCCGCGAGTTGGCAGCCGGCCTTCAGGCGGCGCGGCAGACCGCCACCGCCAAGCCGCGGACGGACGGCGACCGCGTGCGGAGTTCGTCCCGGCCGCCGGAGGCGGGCCCAACCGGGCACCAGACGACGGGGCCCTCGGCGATGGAGATCGACTCAGCCCTCCGCGCCGCCGTCGCCAAGGCGACGCCGGTGGGAACGACTTCCATCGTGGGACGCGTTCGTTTTCAGCCCCAGTTGCCGCTGGTTGGGCTCAAGGCCCGGCTGATTTACGAGAAACTCTCCAACCTGGGCGAGGTTTGCTATTTCGATCCCCCGGTCGAAACGATCGACGAGATCGAGAGCCTCGACGTGCTCTCGTTCGGCGTCGTTACGGAGCAATCCGAGGAGGTCGTTCGCCGGCAGTTGCGGATTGCAGGGGTGGCCGACGTAAAAATCGAGTCGGCCGAGGCGACCCCACCGGCCGAGGCGACCCCACCGGTCCGGGTAATCTCGCCGGCCGGGGCCGGCGCCACCGGCGCGGCAAGCAGCGGCCCCCAAAAAACCGCGGACCGCAAGCAGGGCCGCGGACCAGCCGGCCGAGAGAAACCCAAGACCGCCGGCGCCGGCCCGAAACGCCCGGCGGAACCCCGCCGCGGCCGCCCGGCGGCGGAGCCCACAAACAAGCCGACGGAAACGCTTCGCGTGGACATCGATCGGCTCGACCAACTGATGAACCTGGCGGGCCAATTGGTGATCAGCAGAGCCCGTTTCGCGCAGATCGACGAGCGGATGAGGCATGCCCTGGGGGGCAAGAAGTCGACGCAGACGTTGGACAACGTGTTTGGCATGTTGGAAAAGATGGCCGCGGGGAGGACGGACGGCCAGAGCGAGAAAGGCCACTTGATGGCGGAACTCCAGTTGCTCCGCAGCCAGGCTCGCCGCATCCAATCCGAACTGGAATCGGTCCGTCGCGACGTCGAGGTGATGACCTCGATCCGCGGTTCCAGCAACGATCTGGGCGAGGCAATCCACCAATTGGGACGTGTCTCGGACGGAATTCAGCAAAGCGTGATGGATACCCGGATGGTTCCCATCGGACCCCTCTTCGGTCGTTTCAAGCGGGTGATTCGCGACATCACGCGTTCCAACGGAAAGAGTATTCGCCTGGTGATCCGGGGTGAGAAGACGGAACTCGACAAGCGGATGATCGACGAGTTGGGTGATCCGCTGATCCACATGGTGCGCAACTCGGCCGACCACGGCGTGGAGTTGCCCGAGACGCGCGAGGCGGCCGGCAAGCCGAGGCAGGGCACGGTCACGCTCGACGCCTATCATCGCGGCAACAGCATCGTGATTGAAGTGACCGACGACGGCAAGGGGCTGGACCAGGAGGGGATTCTTCGCAAGGCGTTGGAAAAAGGGATCGTTTCCCCGGCGGAGGCCGATAAACTCACGCCCCAGCAACTCTACCAGTTGATCTGGGAGCCGGGCCTGAGCACGGCCGAAACGGTGACGGAGGTCTCCGGCCGCGGCATGGGAATGGATATCGTCCGCTCGAAGATCGAGGAGATCAACGGTACGGTCGACGTGGAGAGCACACCGGGCGAGGGCAGCAAGTTCACCATCAAGCTGCCGCTCACGCTGGCGATTCTTCCCAGCCTGATGGTTCAGATCGAGGGCGACGTGTTCGCCATGCCGATGGAGTCGGTGGTGGAGATCGTGAGCGTGCAACCCAAGGACCTCTCCACCGTCCACGGCCTTTGGACGGCCACCGTTCGCGGCCGCGTGATTTCCATGGTCAGCCTGCTCGACGTTTTCTCCTGGAACCGGTCGTCGGCCAACACCGATCGAGAACGGAATGCCGAGAAAACGCTGGTGATTCTGGGTGAGGCCGGGCGCGAAATCGGGATGCAAGTGGATCGCGTGCTGGGCGAAGAGGACGTGGTTATCAAATCGATGGCCGAAAACTACCGAAACGTGCCCGGCATTGCCGGCGCAAGCATCCTGGGTGACGGGCGGGTGTCGTTGATACTCGACGTGCCGGGGTTGATTGCAATGTCCAGTAACCAGGCAACCGCCGGAGTTTCCTAGGAGACGACTCCATGATCGACGCACTGAAAACGGACAAACCCGAGTTGGAGATGCTGCACCAGTTGCTCGCCTCCGCCACCCACGACGCCTCGGCGGCGATGTGTCGATGGACGAACGGACTGATCACGCTTTCGCTGGACGAGGTGCGAGAGATACCCCTGGAGGAAGCCTGCCAGGAACTCAACCTGGGCGACGAGTTGTTGACCATGGTCGTGCTCACGCTGGAAGGCGAAATCGGCGGCGACATGATTCTCACCTTCGATGAAACGAACGGGCGGCAGCTTGCGGCGTCGCTCTTGGCCCGCGAAGTCAACCCCGCCGAGGAATGGTCGGAGCTGGAACAGTCGGCCCTGACCGAGACCGGCAACATTCTCGCCTGCGCCTACATGAACGCCTTGACCAGGCTGATCGGTACGGAACTGGTTCCCTCCGCGCCCTACTTCCTGCAAGATTACGGGGCCAGCGTCCTCCAGCAGGCACTGATCGCGCAGGCCACCGTCTGCGACCTGGTGCTGGTCTGCCGGACCGGCTTTCACCGCCAAGGGGAAGACTTGAATTGGCGAGTGATCTTCGTGCCCACGGACGCGATGCGGCAGGCCATGGGCCAGGCCCTTCACCTGGGTCGATGACGGCAAACCAACCGTTGACATTACCAACACCAGCGGATTTGTGGGAAAACGGATCAATGGGTGTCTGCACGTTCGTGGAAGCCGAGAACCGTTACAACGTGGGCATGGGCCAAATCGCCGCCCGCCGGGCCCCCGCCCGGTTTACCGCCGTGCTGGGGTCCTGCGTGGGATTGGCCATTTATCACCCCCGGCTCCACATAGGGGGATTCGCCCACGTCGTGCTTCCCCATTCGCGCGAGTGCCGAACACTCCCCGGCAAGTTCGCCAACCTGGCGGTCCCCGCCCTTCTGCGGGAGCTACAGCATCTGGGGGCCCAGCGGGCAGGGCTGGTGGCCAAGATCGCCGGCGGCGCGCAGATGTTCGGCAAGCCGGGGCCAATGCAAATCGGGGATTCCAACGTCGAGGCGGTGAGCAACCTGCTGCTGAAGGGGAATATCCGGCTGCTGGCCAGGGAAACCGGCGGGAAAAAAGGAAGACGTGTGACGTTTGACTGCGCTACCGGCGAGTTGAAAGTAGAGGTCGTGGGGATGCCGGCGAAGATTCTCTAATGTGACAGCGCCACTTGGGCGTAGGTCGAAGAACGTAAAGCATTGAGATTTCAGGTGTTACCCCCCGCCGGCCCCGTGCCGGTGGGTTGCGGGTTTGGAAACTACGAGCTGCCACCCCCAACGGTTCCCCCTGGCCTCGCGTGGGGCCGGCGGGGAGCAGCCCAAAGTGGCGTTGTCCAACTAACCCAAGGCCGAAGAAGCGTCTTCGGCCACGCCGCTATTGAGAAAAAGCAAGCAAGGTGAGGATCGGTCATGGCAAGAACGCTCCTGGTCACGGACGATGCCATCATCATTCGCGAAATCGTCAAGGACGCCGCCCTCTCGGCCGGGTGGGAGATCGCCGGCGAGGCGAGCAACGGACAGGAAGCGATCGACCGGTTCGTCGAGCTCCGGCCAGACGCATGCACGCTCGACCTGGTGATGCCCGTCTACGACGGACTGCACGGTCTCCGCGGCATTATGGAAGCCGACCCCCAGGCCGCTGTGCTGGTGGTCAGCGCGCTGGACCAGAAGAACGTGCTCAAAGAGGCGTTTCGGGTGGGAGCCGCCGATTTCCTCGTCAAACCCTTCGACAAGAACGACCTGATCAACGCGCTGGAGCAGTTGGTGCCGGCCAAGAGTGGAGTCGGCTAGCGGCGCGCCACGTCGGCCACAAGCCACGGCTCGCGCGGCCATCCGCGTTCGGCGCGGGTCTCCTGACCCCGCCGAGAAAGGACCGATGGTCTCCCACATCAACCGCTTACGCAAATCAAGAGAGACCTTCGGTCAGGCCACCGGCGGGGTCAGGAGACCCGCGCCGAACGCTTCCTTCAACGGTATTACGGCTAGCCGCCCGCCGCGCCCGCGATGAGCCATAGTTCACGCGGCAATCCTCAACTGAGCATCTTCGTCAGCTCGTCGCGGATCGTCTGCTCGATCGTCCTCTTGAACATCGTGGCGGCCATCGGCAGTTTCGCGCTGACCCGCACGGCCGACGGCTCCGACGCCACCGATCCGCCGATCGACAGTCCGAAGGTCGTGAAACGGAAGTTGAGCGTGTCGCCTTCCCACGCTTCCTCCAAGTTGTTGATCTTCTGGCCGAACTGTTCCTTGATCGAGCGAAAGCGGCTCTTCAAGCGGTCGGTGGCCTCGTTTTGTCCCAGCTTGTGAGAAATGGCCAGCGCGATCTTCGGCATGGCGCGGCTCCTGGTGCCCGGAAAGGAATCGAATAGGAAAAAAATCGTGGATCGGTCGGCCGGCCGAGAAGTGGGTGGTCAGCCCGATTGGGTCGGCCGTGGTCGTCAGGCGAGAATCTTGGCCTTCAACTTGCCCAGCAGCGCCGCCCCTCCGCCGATCTCGGCCTTCTGCCGCTGGGGATCCTCGGGAATCTCTCGCTCGATCGTCAAGGGTCCGTCGTAGCCGATCTCCTCAAGCTTGCGGAGGAAATCCTCCATCCCCACGTCCCCCTCGCCCAACGCCACTTCGGCGCCCCACTCGACGCCGGGGTGGGCGGCCCACTTGGCGTCCTTGCAATGAACACTGCGGACGTACTTGCCCACCTTGCCCAGGGCCTCGATCGGTTTGCCCGAGCCGTAGAGAATCATGTTGGCCGGGTCGAAATTGACGAACAGGTTGTCGCGGTCCACCTGGTGGAGGAATTGCAGCAGTCCCTCGGCGGTCTCCTGGCCAGTTTCCAGGTGGAGCCGCTGGCCGTTGGACCGGCAGTGGTCGCAAACCACCCGCACCACCTCCACCACCTCGCCGTAAAGGGGGTCGGCAGCGTCGTGGGGAATGAATCCCACGTGCAGCCCGATGGCATCGACACCCAAAAGCTTGGCGAAATCGGCAATCTCCTGAAGTTCCCGGGTCCGCTCGGCCCGACTCTCGGGGGGCACCAACCCCACGGTCCGCTGGGTAGTGGGAATATCGGCGTAGCTCTCCCCCTCAAACCCACCGAACACCACGGTGATGCGGATTCCCAACTCCTCCAGCCGTTGGAGAAATCGCCGGGCGTTCTCGGGGGTACGGGTCTGCCGCTTGGGGGCGTGGAGCTGGATGGTGGGAATGCCCAACTCCCGGACAACTTCCAGCTTGACACCTAATCCGGCGTCGATACTGGCAAACACACCGATCGGCCATTTGTCCACGGGGGATTCTCCTTCCCTTGCGCGAGAAAAGCAGGGTGCCCGCTCCGCACGCACCCGACAACTGGGGTGTTGAAAAGTTGATCTTGACTCGGGGTTTCGGGCATCGGGTATTGTGTCACTTTCGTTTCGCGTCGGAGACGACATGGGAGGGCGAGGCTCCTGCCGAGCCGGGCAGCGAGGGTGAATGCCGCCCCCGCGGCTCGGCAGGAGCCTCGCCCCGAGCGAAACAAATCCGGGAGGAACGCCCTACGGCAACCGGCCCAACATACCCCAGGCCAGCCTCCGCTTCAACCATCCAGCACGCCCTGGTAATCCTC
>CAYZWG010000129.1:0-3136 GCA_964481605.1 uncultured Planctomycetaceae bacterium | reverse complement strand
AACATACCCCAGGCCAGCCTCCGCTTCAACCATCCAGCACGCCCTGGTAATCCTCCTCGGGCGTGGCCGGATTGTCGGGATCGAACCACTCCTGCTTGAAGTCGATCCGCCCCGGACCCTTGGCGGCCAGATTCGTCGTCAGGGCGATCACCGCATCGGCCAGGGCAACCTGGGGATGGCAAAGCGGCAGCATTTTCGGGTCCTTCACCTCGGGGTTCTCTCGAACGCAATAGGCCCAGTGCTCGATTTCCTCGGTGTAGCCGCGGCTGATCTCGCCGGCGGTGGCCTGGGTGCCGATGGCCGCCGAAAGCTCGTCGCCGTGCTCGGCGAGCGACAGTTCCGGGTGGTCCCCGTTGCCGGCGACCTTGATCTTGCTTTCGACCAGGTGGGTGCGGAAGAGCATCGCCTCCTTTTCCCGTTCCAGCAGCAAGGTTCCCTTGGTGCCGAACACCGTTTCGCCGTAGCCGCCAAACCCGTTGCCGTTGATCGAGGCGTAGGCGACGGTGATCTTCTTCCGCTTTCCCAGCGCATCCTGGGGATCGTAGTCGGGGGCGGCAAACTCGAACATGCAGTAGACGTGGTCGTCGACGTCGCGGTCGGGGGGAAAGATGGGCCGGCCGCTGGCCGCCGACACGTTCAACGGATACTGCTTCTTCCCGCCAAACATGGCCGAGATGAAGATGCTGGCCGCATCCAACTGGTGGCTCCCCAGCTCGGCCATCAGCCCGCCGCCGGTGCGGTTCCACAATCGCCAGCGAATCAGCTCCTCCGGGGCGGGGCGACGGTAGACGACCTTGCCCTGGGCATCCTTGATCTGCTTGTCCACGTAGCCGTAGTCCTTCACGGCGTCCTTGATCGCCGCGTCCGAAATCTGGGCCCTCTTCTGCTCGACCTTGTTCTTCCACAACTGGTATTCCTGCCCCCACTTGGCAATCTCGCCGGCCTGCTTCTTCGCCTGCGCCTGGTCGAGCTTTTTCTTCATGCCGGCCAGTTTCTTCTCCCACGCGGCGAGTTCCGCAGAGAGCTTTTCCGCCTGCGGGTCTTCCGGCTTGATCGCCTTGGGCATGGGCTGCTGCCAACTGTCGGTGCCCGGCATGTTGCCCCGGTGCCATTGGGCGCGGATGTAGTGCAACTCGCCCAACAGACCCTGGGAAATAGCGTGCACGGCGTTGTCGTAAAGGATGTTGTAGTGCCGCTGGTGGCCGGTGGCCAGGTGCTTGGCGGTGGCCTTTGCCGCACGGGCCATCTGCTTGCACTGGGCCACGCTGTGGGCCATCAGCTTCTCGGTGAGCACGTGCTTGCCGGCCTGCATCGCGGCGATCGCCGCGGGGGCGTGGAGGTGAAGCGGCAAGGCCAGGATCACCGCGTCCAGGTCCTCGGCCTCTTCCAGAAGCTGCTGGTACGGCCCGTAGACCTTGACGTGCTTGCGGGCTTCGTCCTCGGTCCGCCAGCCGTACTTGGCCATCAGGCCGCAGCGGGCCTTGCGGGCGGCCTCGCTGTACCAGTCGCCATGGAAGGCTCGCCAGACGTTGTAGGGGCGGATGTCGGCGATCGCCGCGACCTCGACGAACTCCGGGTTGATCGCCCCGATCAGCACGCTGCCCTCGTCGCCGGTGCCGATCACGCCCACTCGAATCGGTCGGTCGATCGACTTGCCGTAGCCGTAGTAGTAGGGTCCCAGACCCTTGCCCGAGGAAAGATCCTGCTGGTTGCCCCGCCGGAGGAATTCGCGCCGCACCAGCGGGCTGCCGATGGCCGCGCGGAAGTTCTCCTTGCCGATTGCCTTCTGTTCGGGTTTGAGGTCCATCGTCTATCGCCTCGTGAGTCTCGGTTGCTCTCGGTCGCCGGCTCTATGCCGGTGAGGGGTGACGGCCGCTGGTAGTTTTCAGTGGGTAGCACCGGTTCTTGAACCGGTGTGGCTGGAGCCACAAGAGGTCAGCACAAATCACTCCACCCATCCAGTAGGAACACCGCCTGAGCGTCGCCACCCGCGTACGAGCGGGGTCGGGAGACCCGCGCCGAACGCGACCTCTTGCCGCCTGCTGCCGGCCCAGGTTCAAGAACCTGGGCCACCCGCCTGCGCCCAAACATCCTCTTTCCGCAACAAGAACGAACTACGTGTACCGCGAAACGTCGGGCTTGACTCCTTCCGGCGTCACGTCGCTGTCGGCATCAAACCACGCCTGCTGGAACTCAACTTTCTTTCCCGCTCTGGCGGCCAGATTCGTCACCAGGGCGACCACCGCGTCGGGCAGGGCCACCGGGGGATAGCAGCGGGGGTGGATATCCGGGTCGAGATTGTCGGGATTCTCGCGGATGCACCAGGCCCAGTGTTCCAGCTCCTCGGTGTAGCCCCGGCTGACGTTGACCGGCCCGCTGACTTCGGCCTTCTGCACCACGCCGCTGGCCTGGGTATCCATCGTGGGGCCGCCGGCCGAGGTCTTCACCTTGCTGGCCGAAGGACCGCGATAAAGCATCACGTCCTGCTCGCGTTCGAGGATCAGGGTGCCCTTGGTGCCGAACACCATTTCGCCGTAACCGCCGTATCCGTTGCCGTTGATGGAGGCGTATTGGACGCCGATCTTTCGCCGGCGGTCGAGGTTGTTGTCGGGGCGGTAGCCGGGCGCGGCGAACTCGAAGATGCAGCAGACGTGGTCGTCGGCCTCCCGATCCATGGGGAAGATGGGTCGGTTGGCAACGGCCACCACGTTCAAGGGATGCTGCTTCACGCCGCCGTGCATCGCGGAGATGAAAATGCCGGCGGCGTCCAATTGATGGCTCCCCAGTTCGACCATCAAGCCGCCGCCCGTCCGCTGCCACAGCCGCCAGCGAATCAACTCCTCGATCGGAGGCCGGTCATATTGTTTTCCCCCGCCTTCCAGTACCTCGTGGCGGTAGCCGTAGTGCTCGGCCGTATCCTTGAGAACCACGTCCTCGATCTGCTTCCGCTTCTGGGCGACCTTCCTTGCCCAGGCGTCGATGTCGCGGCCGGTGGCCTTGGCCAGGCGGCCTTCCCAACTCTTCAGTTCCTTGGCCAGCTTCCCCGCCTGCGGGTCGCCCGGCTTGGCCTCCTTGGGCATCGGCTGCTGCCAACTGTCGGTGCCCGGCATGTTGCCCCGGTGCCATTGGGCGCGGA
>CAYZWG010000128.1:11263-12701 GCA_964481605.1 uncultured Planctomycetaceae bacterium | reverse complement strand
GCCTGGAACTTGCCGGAGGAGGCGAGCCGTGGAGTTCGATCCTTTGTCGCATCAGGTGATTGGATGTGCCCTCGAGGTCCATCACGCGTTGGGACCGGGGCTGCTGGAATCGACATACCAACAGTGTCTGGCCCACGAGTTGGCGCTTCAGGGCATCGGCTTCAAGATCGAGCATCCGCTTCCCGTCGAGTATAAGGGAACCCGACTGGATTGTGGCTTTCGTGTCGATTTGCTCGTGGAAGAGGAACTGATCGTCGAGTTGAAGAGCGTCAAGCGGATTCTGGGCATTCACGAAGCACAGCTTCTGACGTACATGAAACTTGCCCACGTCAAGATCGGGCTACTCATCAATTTCAACGTCAAGTTGCTTAAAGACGGGATCCAGCGGTTCGTTTGCTGAATTCCGGCCTTGGCAGCGATCGGTGGTGGCAAGAGAAAACACGCGGAGAACGGCAGGATCGGGATTTACCACGAAGCGCTACGGAATCGCGACATTCTCCATCTGCGAAACTACAGGGATTTATTTACCACCCTACGGCACTTCCCCGGCATTCCGCAATCCTCTATTCACACTCTTCGTGTTCTTCGCGGGCTTCGTGGTGAACACTACCCGCGGTGACTGCGGGTTCTGGAACGATTTTACCACGAAGCCCGCGAAAGGCACGAAGGACCAGTTCCACCATGCCGGGTCGCGACCCGGCGCTGATCTCGCGACCGCCGAGGTCTTGTTCCGGCCTCGATCGCATCGGCACCCACTTCGACCGGGCTACGTTCATGGCAGGCGTACTGATCGCGAACATGCCGTTTTTCAACCTTCGCTGGCCCAACATCGGGCCCAGCCTGTTGAAGGCGGCCCTGGCCCGCCGGGGAATCGGCTGCGACGTGGCCTACTTCAATTTCGACCTGGCCGAGCGGATCGGGGTCGATCGCTACCAGTGGATCGCCGACCATTTCGCCTTCGTGCTGGGTGGCGAGCGGCTCTTCGCCAAGGACTATTTCGGCCGCCGGCTGCCCGGCGACGACGCCTTCGCCAGCGACGTCCTGTTTCCCGTCGACCCGGGGCTTTGCGACGACGACCGCCGCGATTATGAGGCGGTGGGCGAGCACGTTGGGCCGTTCTTGCGGCACTGCATCGAGTCGGTCGATTGGTCGCGCTACGCGGTGGTCGGCCTGGCCGCCTCCTTTCAGCAGACGATGGCCTCAATCTGCCTCGCCCGGCGGATCAAGCAACGCGCTCCCGAGATTCAGATCGTGCTGGGCGGCGCCGCCTGTGAAGGCGAGATGGGCCTCGAGCTATTGGCCCAATTTCCCGAAATCGACTACGTTTTTCTGGGCGAAGCGGACCGCAGCTTTCCCCCCGTGGTCGAGCAGCTTCTGGAGGGTCGCCGGCCGGACCTTCCGCCCGGCGTGGTCGGACGCCATAGCGCTGGTGCCCCGC
>CAYZWG010000128.1:0-11163 GCA_964481605.1 uncultured Planctomycetaceae bacterium | reverse complement strand
GTGCCCCGCGGCCGCCGGCCCGTGCCCCGCTGCCGGCCTCTGCCCCGCTGCCGGCATGTGCCGATCCGTCGCGGTTTGTGGTCCGCGACATGGACGCGCTTCCCTATCCCGATTTCGACGACTACTTTGCCCGGGCCGCCGCCTCGCCGCTACGGCCCGACGTTCACTCGCTCTTGTTCTTCGAGACCTCGCGCGGCTGTTGGTGGGGGCAGAAGCATCATTGTGCCTTCTGCGGCCTCAACGGCAGCACCTTGACCTATCGCAGCAAGAGCCCCCGGCGGGCGATCGACGAGCTTCGCTACCTGGTCCAGCGGCACGGCGTCCACCAGGCCTGCTCCTCGGACAACATCCTCGACCACCGCTACTTCCGCACGTTTCTGCCCCTCCTCCGGGAGGCACCCTTCGAGCTGTCCTTCGTTTTCGAGATGAAGACCAACATCACCCGCCGGCAGGTGGAAATGCTCCTGGCAGCCGGCCTGGGGGCCGCCCAACTGGGCATCGAGACCTTCATCACGCCGGTGCTCAAGCAGATTGACAAAGGGGCCACCGCCTGCCAGAACCTGCAAACACTCAAGTGGTTCTCCGAGGCCGGGATTGAGGTCAAATGGAACGTGCTCTACGGCTTTCCCGGCGAAAACCCAGACGATTATCGCGTCCTGGCCGATCTCCTCCCGTCGCTGGTTCACCTGGCCCCGCCGTTGGCCGCGGGCCGTGTGCGGATGGACCGGTTTTCGCCCTATTTCGAGGACCCCGACCGCTGGGGCATGACTCGTGCCCGGCCCAGTCGGGCGTTCCGCTTCGTCTATCCCTTTGCCGACGACGTGCTCCGCCGGCTGGCCTACTACTACGAATACGACTACGCCGACGGGCGAAACCCGCTGGACTATGCCTCCGCTGCCCTGGTGGAAATCGCCCGCTGGCAAGACCTCAAGGGCTCGGTCACCCTGCGCCGGTTCGACCGGGACGACGGGGTGCTGATTCTCACCGACACTCGGCCCTGCGCGGGACAATTGCAGACGCGGCTGCGGGGGCTTGCACGGGAGGTCTACCTGTTCTGCGACACGGGCCGCCGGCTGCACACGATCGAGCGGTTCGCGCGGCAGTCGGAGTATAGCCCCACCGATGCGGCACGCCTGGTGGAAATGCTGGACGACTGGGTCCGCCGGCGACTGATGGTGCATATCGACGACCGCTACCTCAGCCTCGCCCTGCGATCTCCGGACGATGAACAACCGGCGTGAACGACGGTTCCATGCCGCGTCGCGACCCGGCCTACCGACTTTTTCCCGATCATCGCCCGAACAGCCCGAACAGCCGTTTCTTTTTCTTTGGGGGTTTGGCCGCCGGCTTGGGTTCCGGCGTTTCCTCCGTCACGTCGCGAAGCGATTCGAAGAGCACGATCAACTCGCTGGCCTGCTCATCGGTCATCAACTCGAGCACGTGGTCCGAGGACTCGCCCAGCCGAATTCGCGATCCTTTCTCGATCAGCAATCCCTCGGTGGCGTCGAAGTCTCCGTTTTGCACCCGCTGGGCCCGCCGGTACTCTCCGCCTTCCCGGCTAACGCACGTGCCGTTGCGGCTGAGGTCCTTCACCAGCATCGCCTGCCCACAGCGGTGGATGGCGAAATGCTGGTGCGAAACGGACGCCATGACGAAGTTCATCACGATCTTTTCGTCGTCCTGGAGCACGCGGGTGGAATCGTACTCGTTGCTGCCCAGGTAGACGTCGCAGTCGCCGCCGCCGGGTTTGCCGTAGACGACGATCTCCTTGTCCAAGATGGGATACTTGAGCCTCAACAAGAGATCGTACAAGACCAAAGCCATCAGCCAGTCCCCCAACCTCGCTGTTTGCCCGCGTCGCCTTGTTTTTCCAGTTGTTCCGGTCGGCGCCAAATCAAGACGCCTCTGTCCCTACCAAATCTGCGGTCCGGTCGCCTTGGCCGGCCAAGTTGCAGGGTATCGGTGCGAAGCGAACGGTCCGCTGTCACTCATCGTTAAGCGGCTTGCTGGTAATCAGCCCAATCCCGCGGCCCCGATTGCCGCAGGCGCAGTAGTAAAGGTAGAACGTCTGATTCTTGGGGTTGTAAACCAGCGAGATCTTGTGGGCGTATTGTTTGTCCAGACCGCTGGGATTGCCGCCGGCCTTGTAGAGCGGCTGCGGATGCGACGTCCAATGCACCAGGTCGCGCGAAAAGGCGACCATCACGTGGGCGCCGCCGCGCCCCACGCCGAAGTAGAACATCGTCCAGTGATCGCCGTGGCGAAACACCTTGGGGTCGGAACAGAAGTTCTCGTCGTAGCCTCCCTTGCGGTTGCGGACGACGGGGTTGCCCGCGTATCGCTGCCAATTCAGCAGGTCGCTGGAGGTAGCCAGGCCCGTCTGCTCGATGCCGCCGTGGGCCGCGTTATAGAAGTCGTAGAAGCGGCCCTCGTGCTGAACGAGCCAGGGCTGGTAGATGCAGCTCTTCTCCCAGTCGGCGCAGTCCGGGTCGTGGACGGAGAGGATCGGGCTGTCCTTCGCCCGCCGCCACGTCAACCCGTCGTCGCTAAAGGCCACGCCCTCGTAGCCGGGCCGCAATTCGTAGCTGCCCTGACGCGGGTAACAGCCATAGAGCGTCCAATACTTGCCGTCGCGACGCTTGAGCAGGCGCGGTGCCTTGATGTCGTAGGACTGATAGAGATAGGCACCGATCACGCATCCGCCGAAATCGAACTCGCCTTCCTTGCCGAAGCCCATCGCCAGCCGGGGATGGGTCCAATGGACCAGGTCCGTGCTTTCAGCGACGAACGAGTTGTAGCCCTGGCCGTTGAAGGCGATGAAGCTCATGAACCATCTGTCCGCCTGCCCGGGCAGTTGATAGACGCAGGGGGCGTCCGTGTTTTGGAACTGCTCGTAACCAGGAATGTTCGGCCGGGCCGAAATGACGTGCTCGGGCTGGTAATGCCAGCCGCGATAAGGCGCGGCCCATTGGTCCAGCGTCTCCCCGTCGATGCCTGCCGTCCCCTGCGTCTGGGCGCCGTCGAGCGCGGCCAGCGGCACCACCAGCAGGGTGGCGACGCATGTCACCAGAGTGTGTCTTATTGCTCCGACCACGGAGGGATTCTCTCTTGAGATAAATGGTCAACGTTGCGGCTGTGACAGCCGGCCAATTCAAAATCCTCGGCCGCCAGGGCGTCTGTCACGGATCTCGGGCTGCCGGCTTTCTCGCGGCAGGAACATATTAGCACAGCGCCGCACAAACCTTAACCCCTGAAAACGGGGAGGCGGCGAGAACTTCGTGTAGTGCAACGGTCTCCCGACTCAGCGTTCGGCGCGGGTCTGCCGACTCAGCGTTCGGCGCGGATCTCCTGACCCCGCCGAACGGTGGCCGGCATAGTTCCTTTGGACGGCATTAGACCCACACGCATGGGGGTCATGGGAAACCGCCGGCGCGGCTCGCCCCGCTCCTGTCGCCCGTCAGGGACGCACGGCCACGGAAACCTCGGCCTCCCGCCCATCGAGGGTTGCCGCGACCTTGACCTTGCCCGGACGCACGCCGCGAACCACGCCCTGCCGGCTGACCGTGGTCACGGAATCGTCCGAGGAAACGTAGCGGACTATGGGGGTAACGTCCCAGGTAGCGCCCGAAGTGTAGCGGGCGGTGGCGCGAAGTGGTTGCTCTGCGCCGGTGCGGAGCACAACATCGGCCGGCTCGAGGGTGAGACCCCCCAGGGCAACCAGCCGGGAATCCTCATCCTTGTGCGTGGTTCGCTGGTAGTCGGCAAATCGGGCCGCGGTGAAAGGGGTGTCGCCCCATCGTACCAGAACGCTCTCCGGCGGCTGGCAGTAGGTGTTTTCGCTCAGCAGCAGGCCCTCCAGCCCGTTCCACTGGGCAACATGAATGTTGATGGCCGAGTTCTCGGCACCGTGAAACACGTTTCGCCGCACGAAGAACCTGCCGGTCTTCGCCTGGTTGCTGAAAAACATCAGGTGGACACCGGCCGGCCAGGGCCGCTGGGCGTGAGACCATCCCCCGCCGGCGTGGAAACAGAGGTTGTCCTCGAAGTGGATGTCGTGGGTGGTCGATTCGGCCGGTCGATTCCAGTATTCGAAGGAGTATTCGCAGTTCCACACCAGGTTGTTGCGATAGGTGATGTTGTACTGGGCATTCTTGCCGGACCCCTGGTTGGTAAGTCCGGCGTCGTAGATGTCCCAGATGCGGCAACCCTCGACGAGGTTGTCGTGGGCGCCGGACCAGAACTCGATGCCGTTGCCGTAGCGCACGTGGCGGACGCCCCGGGGCGTTTTTTTCGAGTATTGATGGCCGCCGCCGATGAAACAGAGATCGCAGTTTCGCACGATGATGTGGTGCGTGCCGCCGCCGCCGATGCCGTGCGCCGACCCGTAGGCCAGGTGGAGGCCGTCGTAGACCACGTAGCTCTTGCCGCCTTCGGAGATGATGTGGCGGGTGAGGGCACACTCGACCTGGTTGAATCGGCTGGCCGGGTTTTCCGCCGCGTGGAGCAAGACTGTTTTCGTTTGTTGGTCGAACCAGAACTTGTCGGGGCCGTCGACGTCCGAGGCATTCCACACCTTCACGCCGCAGGCGCGGCCACCATCGAAGATGATGTTGCCCACGTCGCAGGGAAACGGGCCGGCCCGCCAACGATTCGTCTCGACCTGTTCCCAACCTTGCGGGTCGTCCTTCTCCAGGGAGCCCAACAGCAGCGGTTTCGGCCCGTCGCCGTACGAGGTGTAGGTGACGGACCCCTGGGGGCTGCCGCCGTGGGGCACAAGCTGCCCCCGCCAGGTGCCACCGCGGGCAAAGTGGACGCAGTCGCCGGGAGCAAAGGCAAAATCGTTGACTTTTGCCAGGCTCCGCCATGCCTGGGAGGGCGTGTTGCCGGGCCGGGCGTCGTCGCCGGATGGGCTCACGTAGTAATCCGCCCCCGCCGCCGGGCAGACGCAGCCGATCCACACGAGAAAGCCAAGCCACGGCCAGCGCGCGGCCCTGCCGCGCGTGCGTTCGAGCGATCGCGTTGTCATGTTCGTGCTCCTTGAAAACGCCGGGCTGTGAAGCGGCGGTCGGCCCTCACGAGGTGCCTGTCTGCTGGCCGCGGGCCAGGGCCGCCGGGGGTGGCCAGTGGGCGTCGGCAATGCGGTCCTGGTCGGCCGAATGTTCCTCGTTCCAGGTGAAATACCCGTCCCACACCTGGTCCAACTTGCGCAGCGACGAGGGCAGATCGTAGACCTTCAAGACGCGGCGAACCTCGCCCGGCCGGTGCTGGCCGGCGGGGACCTCGCGGGTCACCACGAGGCCCTTCTCGCGCAGCTTGCGAACGGCGTCGCCGACTTCAAAATCGACGTCCAGGCCGAACTCCTCCCCCAACCATTGCTCGACCCGCCGATCCAGTTCTTCCACGGTGTAGTTCCGGTCGCGATCCACGTAGAGGATGAAATAGGCCAGCAGCAACTCCTTGGCCTCTTCCGCCTCGGCGGCGTCGACCAGTTGGGTCAGCGCGCTCATGTTGTTGGCCAGGTTCTGGAAGTAGAGGCTCGAGGAGAGGGTCTGCATGTACTTGGTCTTGCTGGAGAGGAAGCTGAAGATTCCCTTCACGAATGCGCCCAGGAAACCGGCCGCCAACAAGAGCATCAGCAGGGGGGAAATCGCCGCCGCCATCAGCAGCTTCAAGGTGGGCGCGGACAGCCCCCCCGCCACGCTCGACCCGACCTTGAGCTTGTCGAGCAGGCGCATTTGGATACGCACGTTGGGCGACACCATTTTCAGGTCGCCGACCACCACGTCCTTGAACAGTTTCAGCCGGATGGTGTCGTTCTGGCGACCGTCCTCGCGGACCAGCACGGCCACCCGCTTGAGCACGCGCACGTTGTAGGTCCTCTTTCTCCACAAGGTGGCCGGCGAGCGGCGAGTCCGCTGCTCCTGGCGGACGCCGCGATAATGCACGTGGAGTTCCTCGAAGCGGTTGAGGTCGACCTTGACCGACACGCCGCCGAAGGTCTGGAGCTCCAGACAGCGGATAAGCTGATCGTGGGTCATCTCCACGTAGTTGCCCTCGTTGAGCAGCGTTCGGATGCCGTCGATCAACTCGGCCCGCATCGCCTCGCGCTGGTCGCTCGCCCACTCTGCCAGGGGCAAGGTGTCGCGGTCCGGGTCGAAGGGGTCGTAAACCGTCCTCAGCCGCGCGAGCTGCTCGTAAAACTCCACGTGGAACCGCAATTGGAGCATCTTGTGGAGCGTCTTGAACCGCTCGCGTTCCTGCTCCGACAAGTGCGGATGTTGCAACGCCCGCCGGAGCAGGGCCGCCTGTTTGATGGGAAGAAAGCGTTCCCGGTCGTCGAGAAATCCGTCGGTGGTCATGGCGTTTCCGTGGCCTGTGCGGATGAAAGCAAACCGGCGCTGCACGCCAGGCCAAATTATTGACGATTCGGCCGCACAACGCCACCCAGCATAAAAGGGGTGCGGGAACGGACCTTTTTTGCAAGGCGGCAGCTAGCAATGGGGCAAAAATGGGTTGCCCAAGGCGGCCGCACAGGTGGCGACCCGGCCCACGCGCCTCGCATTCTCCCCATGCTTCCACGGCTTGGAAAAACTCAAACGCCATAACTCTGCGCTACTTCCTTCGTGCTTTTCGCGGGCTTCGTGGTGAAATGGTTCCAGAACCCGCGCTCACCGCGGGCAGTGTTCACCACGAAGCCCGCCAACAGCACGAAGAGCCGGTTCCACCATGCTGGGTCGGGAGTCCTTATTCTTGACGGGGTGCAAGGCAAGTGGTAATCTCCAGTGATGCCATGACGATTGCGAGTTGGCCGCCTAACCCCTTTTTCGGGCATGCACGATCCCTGGGGAAGGCCATCGTTGCATTAGGATTTCGCGATGGACATTGTTTACATCGAAACGTCAATCGTGAGCCACGCGACCGCTCGTCCCAGCTCTGATCCCGCGACGGCAGTGGCTCAGAGCCAAGCGAAGCGTTGGATGAGCGAACAACGGCAAAACTATGATCTCGTCACGTCGGAATTGGTTGTGATCGAGGCGGCTGCGGGCGATCCTGATGCCGCATCTGGGCGACTTGCGATATTGGCCGATATTCCCATTCTCGATGAAAATCCGGACGTTGATGTTGTCGCGGATGAACTCATCTCCCACTCGCTGATTCCCAGGGTGGCTCGGTTGGACGCTTTGCATGTGGCCACCGCGGCATTGGCGGGTGTACAATATCTGTTGACTCAAAACTGTCGGCATATTGCGAACGCACGTGTGTTGCCGCGTGTCTACCGATTACTCGACGAACTGGGACTTTCTGGATTGCTTATTTGCACGCCGGTGGAATTCCTCGGAGGTCCGTCCGATGACGAAGAACCCGATCCTTGGTGAGTTATATGGCATACGTTCCCAAATCCTCAAGGAACATGGTGATGATCTCAGGGGCTATCTCCATGGCCAGTTTGAACGGCTAAGAGCGGAGGGGCACCCGATCGCACAGATCAAGCAACGAACAATCCGTTGCACCGGAGCGGCGAAGTCAGGCGAATTGCCAACCGAGAATCTTCCTTCGCCGCCCGGCGAACGGTGACGTTACTGCTCTGGCCCCTCTTGCAATTCCAAGGTCTGTAGGCCGGGTCGTGACCCGGCATGGATCTGTCGTTCTGCCGCGCCGGGTCGCCACCCGGCCTACAGGTCTCTGGTTGACCGGAGGCCCGTCTGGTGGAGATGATAACATCGATCGGAGTTATCGTGGCGTTGACCACTCGACAATTGACGATGATGTGATTGTCACGGAGTTCTTGAAAATGCGCGTAGAGCAGAAAGTCCCTCGTTGAGGTCGATGGTGTCATGGACAGTAGAAAATCGAATGGTCATGAGAAACGATCGAGCGTCTGCCGACTGCGTGGTGCGAACAGATTCGCAGCAGTGGTCGGCGGTCGACGAGGCGCAGCCATTCTGTACTTGTGCGTGGCGGCTATCTATGTCTGCTTGGCCGTCGATGTTTTCTGGGTTTATTCGGGTTTCCGGTGGGTGGGAGACCCCACGTGGCTCGGCGTTTCCCAGCAGGGGCTTGCGTGGATTCCCGCTGCATTAGCAGTAACGGCGTGTCTGCTGACATTCCTCGGCGTTGCGTTGTTTACCGTCTGTCTCCGATATGGTGATTGGCGTTCCAGGCTGCTGTGCGTCCTGCCGGGTACAGTGCTGGTCATGATCTCCGTGTGGATCGCGGCCCAGTGGATCAGGTTCAACGTGTTTCCTCTGCTACGCGAGCCGTTCTTGCGTTTGTTCGCGTGAACGCGTGAAAACAGAGGGATGAGTTCCGTAGGCCGGATCGTGATCCGGCATGGGTGAAAAAAGGGATAGGAAGGGTAGGCGTGGTGGCCCAGATGGTCTTGCCCGGCCATGAGGGCGTGTGCACGATCGGCAAGGTGGAGTGGGTGGGGGTCGATGCGGGCGACGGCCAGACGAACTTCCAGGGCAATCGCATCTTCCCCGAGCGAAATCACCCGGTGGGAACGCCCGACCCCAACGACCACGATGCGGCCACGCACACCCCGGACGACAACGTCAAGCCGGGCACGGGACTGGCGGCGGGCACGGGCATGAGTCCCGGCTGGACGACGCTGGTCGATGCCCGAGGCCGCTCCGTTGTTCCATGCAACCTGCCCGGAAAGCCGATCGCTCATGGCAAGGACTGCCGCGCGATACCGGTCAGCCGCGACCACTTCGCGCGGAAGCTCTCCCGCTCGAACAGCAGCGGATTGAGCACGCCTTGGGGTCGCCGGCCGAGGGACAGGTCCAGCATGCTGCGGCAGGCGGTGCGCCCGATGTCCCGGAAAAGTTCGCCGGTCCATGCGATGGAGTGCGGCGCGAGAATCACGTTCTCAAATTCGCTCAATCGGTGCGGCTCGGTCACCGGTTCGTCTTCAAAGCAGTCCAGCGCCGCACCAGCGATGCGGCCGCCTTGGATGGCGTCGAAGAGCGCATCTTCGTCGACAATGCCGCCGCGAGCCGTGTTCAAGAGGTATGCGTCGCGCTTCATCCGCTGCAACTGGGCCGCGCCGATCAGGCCGCGAGTCTCCGCGTTGAGCGGGCAATGGATGGAAACGAAGTCGGCCGTCGAAAGCAGCTCGTCAAGAGGGACGGAGCGAACTCCCAACTCTTCAGCCATCTCCTCGGTGAGGAACGGATCGAAGGCGATCGGCTGCCGCATGCCGAATCCCCGCAGCAAGGCGACCAACGTGCGTCCGATGCCACCCAGCCCGATCACACCAAGCGTTCGGTCGCGTAGCTCGCAACCCATGTACTTTGCTCGATCGTCCCAGCGACCGGTGCGAACGAGTCGATCCTTCGCCAGCATCCGATGCGTCAGTGCCAACATCCAGCCGATGGTTGCTTCCGCAACCGGCCGATCGACGGCGCCGGTGGTGATCATTGCCAGCACGTCGTTGCTGGTGCAGGCATCCACATCGACGCTGTCATAACCGACTCCGAACCGGCCCACGGCGAGCAGATTCGCACAGTCTGCCAGCGAGTCGGCCGTCACCCGCGGCGTCAATACGATGACGCCCTGAGAGTCGGCCAATTGGTCGGGCGTTATTTCCGGCCGGTGTTGGGCAAACCTCGACACCTCAAGGTGGTCCTGCCCCTCGAACAGGGCAAGTCCCAGGTCGGCGAACTTCGGCCGGCCGGCTTCGTCATAGAAGTCCGCGGTCAAGGAAACCCGAAACGGAAGTCGTTGCAATTCAGTCATTCCCGCTCACTCCAGGGATGTCCCTTTTTCGGCAGCACATTTCGCGTCAACCACAATTCTCTCCGGCATCGGGCCGGCATAAACCCAGATCATCTCCATCGTGGTCGAGGACTCGTTGACGAAGTAGTGAACTCGTCCGCGAGGCACCATCGCCGTGGCGCAGTTGTTCAATGCGTAGCGACGTCCCTCCACCAGGCAACTCGCGTCTCCGTCGATAATGCAGATCGACTCGTCGAAGTCGTGCAAGTGGGCGGGCAGTCTTCCGCCCGGCTCAAACCGCCCGAACCCGCCGCTCATTTCCATTCCGGGAACCACCTCGGCGTTGAAAAAATCAATAAACTCAGCGCCCCGACCGACCCCCGTCGATCGTTTTGCGGTGGCAAACCGCGTGACACGCTCCCCACCGGCGACTCCGGTCGAATCGGCAGGCATGGGGGTGCGAGCAAACGGCCGGGTCACCAGTTCGCGTTCCGGCACGCTCATTCCCATCGCGATGTGCAGCCGTGAGCCGTTGATGAGATCGGGATTGCGGGCTGCGTGAGGCAACCAGCGCGGAATGACGATGTTGTCCAGCCGACCCAGTCGATAGATACGGTCTTCCACGGCGATCTCAGCCTCGCCCTCCAGCACCGTGATGGATTCGCTACAGGGATGCGCGTGACGGTCGAGAAACGCCTCGGGTTGGAAAGTCACGATACCGGTCGTCAGATTGCGGGCCGTATTGAAGTCGCCCACCAGCGCTTCGAAGCGGACGCCCGACTGGAGCTCCACGGTTTTGCCGTGGCCAACAGGCGTGATGACTTCGCCACGATCCGGTCGCATCCGTTCCGGCGGTTGCGGGAGTGGTGCGCGAACAGCTCGACCATCCGCGGGATGGAGACTCGTGGCGGGCATGCGGTCGCGGTCGACGGCCTGAAGCGCCTGATGCAACGCTCGCAGCAGCAGTCCGCTGTCGGCACCCAAACCCAGCATACGAAAGCCCTGATGGCGACGCTGAAGCAGATTGTCAACGCTGGTCGCCATCAGGCCGCAGTGCTTGCCGGCGGCATGGATCGTGTCCTTCAAGCGAAGAATCTGCTCGGCGACTCCAGCACCTTCCCATTGCCCTCGGTACCCAGCCGTTGCCGAAAAATCCGCGGGGCCGAAGAAGAAGACGTCGGCCCCGTCGACGTCGCACATTGCCGCCACGTTGGGGATGGCCGCCACGCTTTCGACCAACGGCACAACCAACACCTGCTCGTTGGCCTCGGCGGTATGCTCGGCAAAGCACTGCCCCCAGACGGTGGCGCGCTCGCCACCGATTCCTCGCCGACCTTCAGGCGGATAGCGGCAGTCGGAGATCGCTTCTTCCAGTTGCTCGACCGTTTCAACCCAGGGGATGACAACTCCATCCGCCCCGATGTCCAGCGCCCGCTTGCTCAG
>CAYZWG010000127.1:0-12711 GCA_964481605.1 uncultured Planctomycetaceae bacterium | reverse complement strand
GGGACGCCATTCGTGCGTTTTCTTCCCTCGCTGGCGCTTCGGGTTCGTGTTGCACATTTTTTGCGACGGACCATACTCGCCACCCTGGCCGCCGAAAACATGCGCGCACCGTGCGCAGAAGTTGCCGTAGGGCCGGCTGTGCCGGCCGGTTGCCGCGTTCGCGTGCCAGCCACCTTTCGGCCGGCACAGCCGGCCCTGCCAGAGTCTTGACGACCCCAACCGCTTCAACGAAAATGTCACTTGTACAGTTCGCGGACAATTGCCTCGGAATGGCTCCCCGACTCGTCAGCGGCTACCGCCGGGAGAACCGAGATGAACATCATGGGCGTGTGTACGCGAATCGCCAGCGTGGTCGCGTTTTGCGTGCTGTTTCCCTCCCTTGGCGGCGCCGCTGCCCGCCCGGCGACGAGCAGGGTGATGTGCTTGGACGGGGAGAACTGGCGCTTGGCCACGGACCCGCGGAACGTGGGGCGCGAGCAATCGTGGTATCAGGCTTCGCGGCCCGAGGCGAAGCCAGCCAAGGTGCCGTGGATCATCCAGGAGGCGTTCCCCGGCTATCACGGCGTGGCCTGGTATTGGCGCGAGTTCGTCGCCCCGGCCAATCCCCACTCCGGCGGGCGTTATCTGCTCCGCTTCTGGCAGGTCGACTACCTGGCCGAGGTTTGGCTCAACGGCCAGCCGGTGGGTGGACACGAGGGGGGTGAAACACCCTTTGTGCTCGATGTCACGGCGGCAATCAAGGCAGGCCGGAAGAACTGCCTGGCCGTGCGCGTGCTGAATCCTACCAACGAGCCGATCGACGGCGTGCGGCTCAACGAAACGGCACGCCGTTGCAAGGTCGTTCCCTACCGGGCCGGTGCCGGGTTCGACCACGGCGGAATCACCGATTCGGTCGAGTTGCTCTGCGTGCCCGAGGTCTACGTCGAGGATCTCTTCGTCACCGCCACTCCCGGCGGCTCGACCGGCCAAGTCCACATCGAAGTCGTTGTACACAATACGGCCTCGGCGACGAAAAAGGGGACCGTGGGCTTGACGCTGGGATCGGCCCGCGGTGGCCAGACCACGGCGGCCCTCCACATCGAGCGGGAGTTCCCCGCCGGTAGCACGCCGGTCGACGCCGACCTGACGATCGACAACCCCAGGCTCTGGGAGTTGAACGACCCGTATCTCTACCGCGTGACGGCCCGGGTGGGAATCGAGGGATCGGGCTCCTTCGACGAGCGGTCAACGCGGTGCGGGTTCCGGGACTTCCGCTTCTCGGGCGGCTATTTCCGCCTCAACGGCCGCCGCATCTACCTCCGGTGCAGCCACACGTGCAACCATTACCCCATCGGACAGCAGTTCCCCCGCGATCCCGACCTGTTGCGCCGCGACATGCTGAATATGAAGGTGATGGGCTTCAACGCCATACGCTTCATCTGGGGCGGCGCGTCGCGTGTGCAACTGGACCTCTGCGACGAGATCGGGCTGATGGTCTACGAGGAGTCGTACGCCTCGATGTGGATCGACCCTTCGCCCCAGATGGCCGAAAGGTTCGACAGCGGCGTGAGCGAGTTGATCCGCCGCGACCGGAACCACCCGTGCGTGGTGATCTGGGGGCTGTTGAACGAGGCTCCGGACAACCCGGCGTTCCGGCATGCCCTGGGGATGCTGCCGCTGGTTCGCTCGCTCGACCCGAGTCGCTTGATATTACTCAACTCCGGCAGGTATGACGGCCAGGTCACCGGCGGCGCCGGCGGTGGTGGTGGTATCGGCAGCGTGTGGGGCATCCGCATCTGGCCGAAGACACGGCCGGTCGAGCCCTGGGTGGCGCTGAATCCCACCAAGCAGACGATCGAGGCGCTGGGCATTACCTGGCCGCCCGGGCATCTGGCATTCCACCCCGGCCCGAAGAACGAGTTCAGCGTGGTCCGCTGGACCGCGCCGGCGGCCGGCGAAGCGCGGGTGAGCGCCGTGTTCACGGGGCTTGCCAAGCAGGCCACGACCGACGTGCACGTCCTCCACAATGGCCGCTCACTCTTCGACGGGCTGCTGAACCTCAACGGCTCGCCCAACGAAGCCAGCTTCACCAAGACGCTCTCCGTTGCCCCGGGCGACACGATCGACTGCGTGGTCGGGTCGGGCAATAAGAACTACGGCGGCGACACCACCGGGCTGACTTTCACCGTCAACTCGGGAGGCAAGACGCACGACGCCACCAGCCAGTTCTCCACCGAGGCCAACCCCAACGGCGTTTGGAGCTACGGCCGGATGGCGCCGGGGTCGGCCCTCGACGCGTCGACCTTTGTCCTCTATGCGGACGGCAAGGCTCCGTTCGGCATCGGCAGCCTGTCCAACCCCGGTTCCGGCGTCTGGGAAGACGTCTTGAGCGACCGACACGTCTACCCGCGCGTCCCTCACACGGCCGGCACCATCCGGTCGCTGCGGGAGCTGAAAGGTCCCGGGCAACCGGTTTTCCTTTCCGAATACGGGATTGGCAGCGCGGTGGATCTGTGGCGTGCCGTGCGCCACTTCGAGCAGTGCGGCGCCGAGGAGCTGGAGGACGCGCAATTCTTCCAAGACAAACTGAACCGCTTCCTGGCCGACTGGAAAAGCTGGCGGCTGGACGAGCTGTATGCCCGCCCCGAGGACTTCTTCATGGCCAGTCTGAAGAAGATGGCCGGGCAGCGGACCCTGGGACTGAACGCCATCCGTTCCAATCCGAACATCGTCGGCCACAGCCTGACCGGCGCGATCGACCATGTGATGTGCGGCGAGGGCCTGACCACGCTGTTCCGCGAGTTGAAGCCTGGCACGATCGACGCCCTGTTCGATGCCTGGGCGCCGCTACGGTGGTGCCTGTTCGTCGAACCGGTTCACGTCGCCCGTGGCGCCAAGGTCCACTTGGAGGCCGTGCTGGCCGACGAGGACACCCTGGCACCCGGGCAGTACCCGGCGCGGTTGCAGGTGGTCGGGCCCGAGCTGACCCGCGTGCTGGATCGCACGATCACCGTCACGGTTCCCCGGCGGGACGGCAACCGGGAGCCTCCGTTTGCCCGGCCCTGTTTTGCCCAGGACGTGGTGATCGATGGCCCTTCGGGCAAGTACCGTTTTCTGGCCACGTTCCAACGGGGCGCCGCCGCGGCCGGCGGTGCCACGGAGTTCTACATGACCGATCCGGCGGAAATGCCGGCCGTCCAGACGGAAGTGGTCCTTTGGGGCGACGACCCGGGGTTGACCCAGTGGCTGGCGGAACATGAGATTCGCTCTCGGCCGTTCTCACCGGCAGCGCCCGCCGAGCGCGAGGTGATTCTCGCCTCGGACAAGCCGGCCCCGCCGGGCGGCCCCAAAGCCTTCGCCGATCTGGCACGCCGCATCGCACACGGCTCAACCGTCGTTTTCCTCTCACCGAAAGTCTTCGCCCAGGGGGACCAGCCGACTGCCTGGCTGCCGCTGGCCCACAAGGGCACCCTCGCGCCCATTCGTGGCTGGCTTTACCTGAAGGACGAATGGGCGAAGCGCCATCCGATTTTCGAGGGCCTGCCCGCGGGCGGCCTGATGGACTACACCTATTACCGCGAGATCATCCCGGACCTCGTGTGGATTGGGCAGGACCCGCCCGCCGAAGCCGTGGCGGGAGCGATCAAGGCGTCGCAGGACTATTCCTCCGGCCTGATGGTGGCGGTTTACACCTTGGGCGCAGGCCGCTTCGTGCTCAACACCCTGCGGATCCGCGACAACCTGGGAACCCATCCTGCCGCCGAACGCCTGTTGCGGAACATGCTGCGTTACGCTGCACGGGACGCGGACAAACCGGCGGCCGACCTGCCGGCCGATTTCGATTTACAACTCAAGGCGATGCACTATGAGGAGTAAAGCCGGACGGAAACAACCCAATCAGAGGTCTCCCCTGTTTCCGTCCAGATGCTTGCGGATGCCGGCTGTGCTGTTTGGTGCGGCGATTCCGCGCCTGCTCGCTCCCGGCTCGCATGACGCGAACTTTGACCCGGCCGCTTTCGACTCCGCCAGCCGGAAGGCAAGGAAATACTGCGAAAGCAGGCTTGGCTTCGTGGCATGAGAGACGCAACCATGCTCCCCCGCGTGCTCGAAACCGAAGCGATGGATACCTTGGACGAGGCCGTCGACTACGACGCCATGGACCACGCCCAGGTCAATCGCGCCTTCGTGGCCGACCTGTTGGCCGCTTCGCGAGGAAGGTCCGAAACCGGTTCAGTGGATTGCGGTGCGGGCGAAATCCTCGACCTGGGGACCGGCACGGCACGGATTCCCATCGAATTGTGCCGGCAAGATCCCCAGGCACGGGTGGTCGCCGTCGACCTGGCCGCCCAGATGCTCCGCGTCGCCCGGGAGAATCTCGATCGCCAACGGCTCACCGGCCGGGTCGAGGTCCATCGCGTCGACGCCAAGCGGCTCCCCTACGCCGACGGGCGATTCGCCACGGTAATGTCCAACAGCATTGTACATCATGTTCCCCACCCGGCCGTCGTTCTGCGAGAGGCCTGGCGGGTGCTGGCCCCGGGCGGCCTGATGTTTGTCCGCGACTTGGTCCGCCCGGCGGACGAGGCCACGCTGGCCCGCCTGATCGCCACCTATGCGGGCAAGGAAAACCAGCACCAGCGGCAGATGTTTGCCGACTCGTTTCACGCGGCGCTGACCGTTGAGGAGATGGGCCAATGGGTGGCCGAGTTGGGTTGCCCGGCCCAGACAGTCCGCATGACCAGCGACCGCCATTGGACCTGGTCGACGCGAAAACCGTAGTCGCCGGTCCGCACCCTGGCCGCCCCGATTGATGCCTGGATGGCCAAGCAACGGAGGGCTTCCAACGGTAGCCCAGATTCACCGCGCCAGCCACGTTTCGGCTCCGCACAGCCGGGCCCTACGGGGCTAAGTGGCGCTCTGTCCGATGAGGGCCCAGGAGGGCTATGGGGACCTCTTTGGCTAACGAAAAAGCCTTCTGTAACCAGTTGTTACAGAAGGCTTTAAGTCGAGTGGACAGGGGCGGGGTTGAACCGCCGACACCTGGATTTTCAGTCCAGTGCTCTACCGACTGAGCTACCTGTCCCTTCCCCGTTACCTGGGAGCAAAACCCTTATAACTGGACTTTTGCAAACTCCTCCCCTCTCCCAGAGGGAGAGGGGCCGAGGGTGAGGGGTGAGAGAAGGCGCGCAAGCAAGGCAAAACATTCTTTCTTCCGCCAATCGCCCTCACCCTAACCCTCTCCCGGAGGGAGAGGGGACCTTGTGTCGCCATTCTGCAAAAGTCCAGTTATCATATCGGGCTCGGTCGGCGATTGTCAATCGAGCCACCAGCGCGGCCCACCGCAATCCTCCGTCTGGCCGCCGCCTGCCATGCCGTGTCGACGGAGCCGAGCAGGCCGCATTCCCGGCCCTCCGGCAGGAAGAGGTCTCCGCGGCCCAGCCCGCCAGGCTCACGGCACCGGCTGCGACCGGGTCATGGTTCCGTGGTCCGGTCCTTCTCCATGATGACCACGTTGCCCTTTTCGTTGAACTCGAGTCGGGACATGAAGCTCCGCATCAGCATGATTCCCCTCCCGCTGGGGGCTTCAAGTTGTTCGGGGTCCGTGGGGTCGGGCACGTCCTCCAAGTTGAAGCCGTCGCCTTCGTCCGCGATGCGGATGCGCAGAAGTCGGTCGGAGAGCTGGCAAGTCACCTGCACCGCTTTCTTGGGGTCAAGCCGATTTCCGTGTCGAATGGCGTTGACCAGGGCCTCTTCGGCCGACAGGTGCACGCCGAACACATCGTGTTCCGGCCAGCCGGACTGTTTCAACTGGTCGAGCAATTCCTGCAAGATGTCGCGCCCGGCCTCCACCTCACTGGGGATCGAGTGTTCGGATGTCCAAATCCATTTCGGCTCGGTCATGGACGTCAGGCTAAAGCAGAGGCGAGTTAAGGGAGACCACCGCCGGAGGAGGCAATCGGAGGAGGTGCTGGACGGGTCGGCCGAAAACGGAACGATCGGGCAAACTCGGTTCGTTCTGGCCCCATCAGAAGGCCGCCAGCGCGTCCGCCTCTTCGTCCTTGATATCGAAAAGGCGATTCAACCGCGTGATTGCGAACACTTCGTAGATTTCAGGCCGAATGTTGCAGAGTTTCAGCGTGCCGTCGTGGGCCTTCATCTTCTTGTCCAGGGTGATCAGCTTACCCAGGGCGGCACTAGAGAGAAAGTCGACCGAGGAGAAGTTCAACACCAACTTCCTTCGGTTTTCCGCTTCGACCAGTTTGAACAGTTCCTGCCCGAGTTCCTGAATCCCCAGGTCTTCGATGATCTTTTGGTCGCGGAAGTGGACGACGGCGACATCGCCGACTTCGTTGACATCGATGCGCCGATAACCGGCCATGTGACAGGCTCCTCTGACAAAAACTGTCTGATGCTTCGACTCGAAGGCGAACCAGCCATGGCCGCCCATCCAGGCGAAAACCTCGGTAGCCCCGAATCTTATTGACGCCTGCACGGCCGATCCACGCAGGGCTTTCAGCGAAAGCCCGGGGTTTCAGGCCACGGCCTGGAGCTGTCGGTCGTTTGCCATGCAACCATCAACAATCACGCCGTCGTGGAATCCCAGCGCCTGGGCGCCCCGCGGCTTGCCCCCGAGCCCGATCCGGCAGTCTGCACGACAATGGCGGCGCTGCTCTCAGGTCGAACGATCGCAACGCCAAGCGAATCGCTTCGCCGGCACGGACTTCGCTACGCGGCCGGTCTGCCCAGGGTTTCACTTCGCCCGCATCCCATCCCCGGCATTTTGGCGACCGCCCGCCGTCGGGGCCAGCAAATCCATGTCGAACAACGGGGAGACTCGCGCCAGACGGACTCCTGCCATCGAATTACTCCACATCATATAACCACCAGATTGGGTGTCAAGATGACAGTAGACATGCGACACCCCGCCCGGCGATACCCCCGCAGAGTCAATAGAGCGGTGAGGCCGACCAACTCGCCGGTCTGAGGGAGAGTCTTTCGGCGTCTTTTTGACCCCGCCGATGGGGGTGCGGAGCCGTCTGTGTCGGGGTCGAATGCCGGCGATCTGCCCGTCGTGATGCCCGGGGTTGTTGCCTCGTCCGACGCGGGGGCCCCTCCATTTGCGCACGCTCACGGCCGCTTCGAGGCTCGATCGCTGGGTTTGCTGGCCAGAACGGCTCGCCGAACGAGCAGGTAGTTGCTCTGCTGGTATTCCGTGACGACGCCCGACACGCTCCATTCCAATTGGCCGGGATTCGCGGAGATGGCGTGGACGACGCGTTCCAGGTTGAGATTCTCCAAGGTCACAAATCGCTTCGATCCGTCGGCCACGGCGAAGGTAACGCGATCGTCGACGACCCGAAAGTAGCCGGGCTGGTTGACCAGCTCCGTCCCCTCGCGAATCCGGTTGATCGAATCCTCCTGGCGGCGTTGAGGGCGGACCACCGGATCGTGTTCCGCGAAACTTTGTCGCGAGGGCGGGTCCGGCGATTGGGCCGGTGCCAGGGTCAGTCCCAGCGAAACGGCCGCCGCGGCCAGCAACGCCGCCCAGGCGTGCCGACGGCCGCCAAGGCGATCACGGCCGGTGTCGAGCCACGATCTCCACTTCCACATATCTGTCGCTCCGACAAGGAAAAACGCCTTCCAGAGCCATTGTCGGTGTTTGAGGTTCCCCTCGCGACCTAATCCGCGGCACCAGATTCAGTCGCCAAAGCCGCTACGACCGGAATCCCGCCGGCGAAGCGGAAGGTTGGGAGGCCGAGGGGACACGCCGCGGTGTCTTTTCTCAACGCTCCCGTCCCGCGACGGCACAGCCATCGGTCACCGCTGGGGGTCCGCAACTGCTTGTGCGCCAACGACTTGCTCCGGCCGACAGGGCGGCCGCGGAAGCACCGGGCACGGGGTTTGCACGAATCACCCGCAACGACCTTCCTGATGAAATGACCCGCGCTGGAGTTGCTCGTGGCGATGCGATCGAATCTCCGCACCAACGCACTCTGCCTATTGATCTGCCTCGTCGCGGCGCCGGCCGCGTTTCCCCAAACGGGCGTTTTGCCGGAATTGCCCACGGGGCCGTTGACGGTGAAGGTCGCCAGCGGACGGCAATTCACCGGGCGGACCGGCGCCCGGTCCGACGCCCAGTGGCTCTGGCTGCGGTCCGAGCTTGCCGGAGGGTACATCGCGCGGCCGATCCGGTGGGACCGTGTGACGGAGGCGACCTGGGGCCAGACCACGTACACCGCAGACGAACTGCTCGCCCTAGTGAGCCGATTCCGCGACCGCCAGCCGGCCCAGACCGACCCGCGGGCCACGGCGGACAGTGCGGATACCCCGTCGTCCGCTTCGGTTCCGTCCGTTTTCGCCGCTGAGGATACTCGGCCGGAGCGGCACGCCCGAGAAGAAATCCCCCGCGTTGTTTCCGTCGCCGTCGAGGCCTGGGCAGCCAACTGGGACGGCGACAGCGCGATCGACGGGTTGGTGCTGGAGATTCGGCCGTTGGGACGTTCGGGCGCGACGGTCCCGGTGACCGGGTCGGTGGAAGCGACCCTGGTGCAAGCGTTCTCCCCGGCCCGGGGACGAAGCCGCCCCGTGGAGCGACTGGGGCGTTGGGTGCGACAGGTCCACCCCGACGATTTCGGATACTCGGGAGCACAATATCAGTTGTCCTATCAAAGGGTTCCGCCGAGTTGGGGCGCGGCAGCGGGGGTTTACGGATTGCTGCACGTACGCTTGTCGGTGGCCGGCTGGGGGGTTTTCGAATCGACGGTGGACACCGTGCGGCTGCGATCCTGGAGCCCCACGCGGGACGCCTACCAGCAGTCCACCGGCCGGCGGCGGTTCCCTTGGGAGCGTTAGGGGGGAGTCGGGCGGGCCGTAGGGCCGGCTGTGCCGGCCGGATCACGATCCGCAATGCGCCCACAGCTACGGACGGCGGGGTCGGGAGACCCGCGCCGAACGGGGAGACCCGCGCCGAACGGAGCACTCGCCGCCGGCCGGCACAGCCGGCCCTACGCGCTGCGTACGAGGGTACGCGCCGGCGGAAAAGCTTGCGCCATCGCGAAAACCCTCAAAGTCGGCCAGCCCGAAATACCGAAATATGAGTAGACGAATGCGTGTTTGGTCGGCTGCCGACTCTTGGATTCTGTCGCGACTGGGCTGCCATGCAGTCTCCCCAGATTGCCATACTTATCTCGACGTACCAGAGGCCGGACCACCTCCGCCGATGCCTGCTGGCGATTGCCCTGCAGCGGGACGTGGAGGGTCGGTTTGAGCTGATTGTGACCGACGATGGGTCGACCGACGAGACGGCGGAAGTCGTTCGAGAGTTTGGAAAAGGGGTCGATTTTCCGGTCAAGTTCACCACCCACCGGCACGATGGGTTCCAGGTGGCCCGCTGCCGCAACGAGGGGGTGGCCGTCAGCCACGCGCCCTACCTGCTGTTTTCGGACGGCGACTGCGTCTTCCCTGCCGATCACGTGGCGGCCCACCTGGCGTTTCGCCGGCGAGGGACCGTGGCGGCCGGCGACTGCTATCGGCTCGATCAAGCGACATCGCGGCGGGTCACCGAAGAGGCCATTCGCAGCGGGCAGTTTCTCCGCCTCGTTCCGCCTCGCGAGCGACACCGGATCGCCAACAAGGCTCGCCGCGGACGGGCCTATTCGCTGCTGCGATGCCGGATGCGGCCGCGGTTGACGGGGGCCAATTTTTCCCTCTGGCGTGACGACTACGAACGGGTCAACGGCTTCGACCAGACTTTCGTAGGCTGGGGCCTGGAAGACTACGATCTTCAGCAACGACTTGGCCGGCAGGGGATACGATTCCGCTCGATTCTCCATCACACCGTCGCATGTCACCTTTGGCACCCGCAGCATCCGACGTTTTCGCGAAACGGAGAGGGAACACCCAACTTGCACTATTTCTCTCGCCGCGGACGGTTGACCCGCTGCCGCAACGGGTTGGCCAAGCGGGAATTGGGAGACGTGGCGATTCGCACGATCAACCAGCCACCGCGCATCCTTCGGCACGAGGCGTTCGCCGGCCGGGCCCATGCCGTGCCGCACGAACGGCCCGAGGTCGAGGTCCTGTTCCTGCCCGGCGAGGGCCGCTTCAGCGGTCGGGCCGACTGCAACGTGCTGGTCTTGGCGGAGGATTGCCCCGTGAAAATGGCTCTTCTGCGCCAGGCGCACATCGTGATTACCGATCGCGACGATCTGCCGGTCCTGCCCGAGTTGCGGTTTCCGCTGCGAGCATTTTCCGCGGGGCTGAAAGCGGTCGCCTAGCGTCCCTGTTCCTACCTGAACCGACGGTGTGACGGCCCACGCTTGGCGCGGCCGTGTGGCGGCGCCGAGAAGAAGACCGAGAACCTGCCCACGGCGAGCATGGGCGAGGCGCCCGTCGGCCGCCGGCAGTGGAGTTTGCCGATCGTCATGCGACTACTTCCCCTGCGGGCCTTCCGGCCCGTGTTCGCGCCGCTGGAAGGCAAACGGGTTGGTTTCGTCCGCCCGCTGGGCAACGTGGGCGATGCGCTGATCGAAGCCGCCACGTTGCAACTCTTCGCGGCCTTCGAAATCGACTACACGATCCACGACCCGGCCAACCCCGTCCCCGTCGATCAGATTGTGTTCGGCGGGGGAGGCAACATGGGCACGGCCTATCGCAACAACTGGCGCCTGCGGGCGCAATGCCTGCGGCTGGGCACGCCCGTGACGATTCTGCCCCAGTCGTTCACTTCACGGGAGGACCGGCCCTACCATCGGGTCTACGTGCGTGAGCGGGCCAGTCTGAAGTTTTGCCCCCAGGGCATCCTGACGCCGGACCTGGCGCTGGGATTCGACCAGCGGCGACCTGTCGCGCCGCCCGGGCGAGCTACCGGTGTGTTCTTGCGGAAGGACCCCGAGCGGCCGGGGCGGCGGCGCTGGTGGGCCCGCGACCCGGCCAAGCTCTGCCGCACCCCGCAGGAGTACCTGCGGCTGGCGGCCCGGTACGAACGGATCATCACCGACCGCCTCCATTTCGCCATCGCCGCGTTGATCGTGGGCCGGGAGACGGTCCTTCTGCCCAACTGTTACCACAAGAACCGGAGCATGTGGGAGACCTGGCTGGCGGACCTCGGTTGCCGGTTTTCGCCCCACTGGCGCAACGCCCTCCGCGGCCGGTGGCTGGAGCCGCCCGCGGCGAGCTTGCCGGCGGCGTAGCCGGGGCCTATCGCGAAGCACGGCGTGAATAACCCATAATAGGGGCACACAGATGGTTCGTCGGATGCACCTGAAGGTGAACCGGCCCACACTCCGCGGCGAGTGGATCGTGCTGTCGGCGGCGATCCGGGGCCATCCGGCCTGGCGAAAGCGGAACGGAACGCTTCGCTTCGAGGTTCCCGCGGCCCGGGCCGAATGGCTGGTGATGAAAGACCGGCCGGACGATCTGCATGACGCCTTTCTCCGCGCGGTGATCTTCTCGGCGATGGAGGCCGGCCGCGAACTGGTGGTTCACGGCCGCGTGTCGACCTCGCTGCTGGAGAACCTGGAACGCTTCCAGCGGATCATTCACGCCTGGTGGCCGGAGCAGTACCGGCCGGTACGGGTGTGTGCCGAGGCGGAGATTTCCGGGGCCGAGTGGCCTCACCGCCGACCCGGCCGCGAAGCCCTGCTGGGATTCTCGGGCGGGCTGGACTCGCTCTACACGCTCTACCGCCACCAGCAGGGCCTTGCCGGCGGCACCGCCCGGCGGTTGCCGGTGTGTGTTTTCGTGCACGGGTTCGACATCCCCCTCGGCGATGCCTGCTACGGGGCAGCCTTTGAGCGTGCGGGGCGGATGACCGCGGCGCTGGGCAGCACGCTGGTTCCGATGCGGACCAACCTGAAGCGGATGCTGCCCCTCTGGGGCACCACGCACACCGCCGCGCTGACGGCGGTGCTCTCGCTTTTCGAGCGCCGTTTCACCACGGGGCTGATCGCCCCGGACGCCACGGACGGTGATCCCTACGCACTCGCGGCCAAGCTGGGCCGGAAATCGTTTTCCGACCCTTTTCTCTCCTCCGCCACGTTCCGCGTTGTTGTCGATGAGGACAGAAGGCCCCGCGTGGAGAAGTCGGAAATGCTCCGTGATCGTCCCCTGCTGCGGCAGAATCTCCGTGTCTGCTGGCAGGGCGACGACCTGGCGGGCAACTGCGGGCGTTGCGAGAAATGCGTTCGCCAGATGCTCTGCCTGAAGGCCATCGGGATCGACGACTTGCGGGCCTTCCGGGCGCCGCTGGTTCCGGGGCGGATTATCGCGGTCCGCCCGGGGCTGGCCGTGCTGCGGGAGTGGCGGACCTGCTATCGCGAGGCCCGAGCAAGGGGCCGCGCGTCCGCGCCGGAGTTTGTGGCCATGCGGCGAGCGATCGAACTGAGCGAGGCCGAACTGGCGGCAGCGCGAAGAGACGCCGCCGGGTCCGGGTCGAGAGCGAAAGCCGCCTGACGGTTTTCAAGGCAAAAAACGCGATTCACTTTCGCTTGTTTCGTTGGACAGCGCCACTCAGGACTCTTCCCCGCCGGCCCCGTGCCGGTGGGAAAGGGGTTTGAGAACTACCACGCCCACGCGCGCCCCACCCACGCGAGGCCAGGGGGAACCGTTGGGGGGGGGCAGCTCGTAGTTTCCAAACCCGTAATCCACCGGCACGGGGCCGGCGGGGGAGAGCCCAAAGTTGCCGTAGGGCCGGCTGTGCCGGCCGGTTGCCGCACTTCGCGGCGCCAGCCA
>CAYZWG010000126.1:7052-12738 GCA_964481605.1 uncultured Planctomycetaceae bacterium | reverse complement strand
GAGCTTGGGACCGAGAGGGGACAGGTTGGGCGCGTCCCCGTGGCCGTTCTACCACATCACCCGCCAGCGGCGATTGAACAGGAAGACCAGCGTGCTCAACAGGACCGCATCCACCACCAGGTAGAACGCCAGGAAGGCCGTGGTCGTGCCGGCCGCCCAGGAGGAGACCCGCCCGGCCGCCCCGGACACCCCGCCCAGCGGCAGGCTGAACGCCGCCGCGAACGGACTGAAAAAGAGAAACTCGTAGAGATGGTGGGCCAGCGCCGCCTGGGGGAAAAAGAGGTCGGCAAACAGTTTCACCGCCACGGGCAGCGCAAACAGCACGATCACGCCCAGGTAGGACATCATCAGGCTGACCGACGTCTTGCGAGCCAGCACCGAAGAGAACATCGCCATGCTGGTGGTGGTCAGGCAGGTGACCAGGATAATCGCCAGGTAGCCGATCATCGTGAGCGTATCCGGCCAATACGTCCACGGCGGCAAGAGCCATGCCAACAAAAGCGGCCAGACCAGGAAACTCGTGAGCACGAGCGACACCCGCAGGCTGGAAAGAAGCTTGCCGGTGAGAATCTGCCAGGGCGAGATGGTGGTGGTCAGCAGTAGCTCGAGCGTCTGTCGCTCCCGCTCGCTGGTGATGGCACCGGCGGCGAAGACCGGGCCCACCAGCATATTGAACAGGAGCACGTAGCTGGTGTACCAGGGGGCCCAGGCCGGTCTGATGTAGAGGCAGACCGCCATCACCACCAGGGCCAGCGCCATGCTCAACTGGATCACCAGCCGCAGCATCAGCGTACCATGGCCGAACAGCTCGCTTCGCATCTCCTTGTCGTAGACCGGATTGGCCGAATCGGCCATCAGATCGATTTGCTTGGGGGGGGCGAACAGGCTATCGGGAAACTGGTCGCTCTGGATCACCATCCCCACCGCTTCGCGCTGTTCGGCTTCCAGATCGACCACTTCCGAGGCCGTGCTGCCCACGTCGGGCGGGTGCATCAGGCGGGCGCTGATCGCCCTGGCCAGCAGGCCGCAGACCACCAGGCACCCGGCCGGGAAGACACCCAGCAGGACCGCCAGCCGAAACGTGCCGAATTCCTGGAACACGCGGAAAAAGATGATTCCCGTCAGCGCCAGGGGCAAAATAATCAGGTAGGAGACGAGTTGGGCGGCCACCGTGCGGGGGAAATAGGCGCTGGCGGCCAGGCTGATCATGCCGAAGGTGGTCACCGAGGCGGCCATCGCCACGTAGGTGGCCAGCACCTCCGAGTAGTGAACCCCGCCCAGCGGCAGGCAGAGCATTACGATCGGCAGCGAGCAGAACACCAACACGGCCAGGTGGGAGAGCGAGGCCAGCAGCTTACCCACCACGATCGCCCCGGGGCGCATCGGGCTGGCCAACAGCATCTCGTAGGTCTTCCGCTCCTTTTCGCCACTGATCGTGCCGGCGGCAAAGCTCGGCGCCATCAGCGACAACAGCGCGTATTGGCCCAGAAAGAACATGTTCACCAGCAGCCGGGCCTCTTCCGGCGTGCGCGTGAGGTCGATCCGGTCGGCCTGCGGCCAGGCCGCGTACACCACCACCCCCAAAAGTCCCACGTAGGCAAACAACAGCACAAACGCCCGCCGCATCCGCAGGTTGACCAGCAGCTCGCGCTGCAGCACGGGGTTGTCGAAGAGGTACATGGGAATCGAGGAGTAATGGCTGTTGTTTGGGAAAAATGCGCCTCGTCTCGGTCCCAAGCTCCAGCTTGGCTCTGCATCCAGCGCGAAGCCCCGCTTCGCCCGCGGTGGAGCAAAACTCTCGCTCCGCGGGTTCCCAAGCTGGAGCTTGGGAACCAGGTTGTTTGCCGTGTCTCGGTCCCAAGCTCCAGCTTGGGAACCAGATTGACGACGTGCGTGCAAGCACGCACCCTACGGCTTGGGAACCAGGTTGTTCGGCCGGCCGGTTGCCGCCCTTCGCCGGCACAGCCGGCCCTACGGGTCGGCCGCCTCACTACGCCACGGCCCCCTTGGTGACCAGCATGAAGACGTCTTCCAGGGTGGGCTCCTTTTCGGCGAACGAGTGCATTCGCACGCCTTCGCCCACCAGCCGCTCCATCAATGCGGACACCTGCCGCTGGTCGGCCTCCAATTCGATCGTCACCTTGTTGCCCTCGATCCGCACCTGGCGGGTTTGGGGAAGGCTGCGGATGATCGACACGCCCAGGTCCTGGTGCTCGAGAAACTTGATCTCCACGGTGGGGTTGGCGCGAATCCGCCGGTACACTTCGTCGATCGGCCCGTGCATCAGCAATTTCCCCCGCTCGATGATGCCGATCGAGGTGCAGCAGTCGGCCAACTCGGTGAGGATGTGGCTGGAAATGAGGATCGTCTTGCCCATCCGCCGCAATTCCTTCAACAACTCCTTCACCTCGACTCGGGCCCGGGGGTCCAGGCCGCTGGCCGGCTCGTCCAGGATCAGCACGGGCGGGTCGTGAACCAGGGTCTTCGCCAGGCAGAGCCGCTGCTTCATCCCCCGCGAGAGGCTGTTGACGAAGTCGTTCCGCTTGCCGGCCAGGTCGAGCAGCTCCAGCACGTCGCCGATCACCTGCTTCCGCTGGCTCCGCCGGATGCGATAGGCCACGGCGAAAAAGTCGAGAAATTCCCACACCTTCATGCCGTCGTAGACGCCGAAGCTGTCGGGCATGTAGCCGATGTTGCGGCGGACCTCCAGCGGCTGCCGGCTGACGCTCTTGCCGTTGACGATGCCCTCGCCGCCGGTGGCCTTCAGCAGCGTGGCGAGGAAACGGATGGTGGTGCTCTTGCCCGCCCCGTTGGGTCCGATGAAGCCGAAGGTCTCGCCGGGGGCGATCTTCAGGGTCAAGTGGTCGACGGCCACGAGGTCGCCGTAGCGTTTGGTGAAGTCGATCAGTTCAATCATGGTTCTGGTGACGCCGGTGGTTGGGGCCGGCCCTCGGTCTTGGTTGCGTTCGGCGCGGGTCTCCTGACCCCTCCGAGAGACGGCGCCGGCGCCTGGGGCCGGCCCTCGGTCTTGGTTGGCAAGGTTGTTTCTCGGCCGGCACCACTCGGCACCGGCACGGTTCTGATCGGTTCGCGCGCCACGGCCAGCCGAAGGTTCTTGTCCGGCCGGGGATCGTCGATCGGACCGTAACGCAGGTTGGCCACCACCAGGGCCACGGTCAACGATTGGGCCGAGGCGGGCTTGATCTTCAGCCCGGCAATATCCTGCTTGGCCCAGGCCACCAGGCGCACGTCGCCGGGCCGCAGGGCTTGGGGCGCTTCGGCCAGTTGAACCAGGCGGCCGATGTTCAAGCCGCCGCCCGTGCCGGAGGGCGCCGTGAGGGGGTCGCGCCGGCGCTGCGGGGCGAAGCAGGGTCCCTGTCGTTGCTCGGCGGAAACCGCTCGCCAGCGGTCGTCCAGCGGGACCGTCTCCTCCGGCTCCAGCGACCCGACCCAGGCCGACTCGACGCGACCCTCCCGGTCACAACGAATCAGCCCGGCGCCGTCCAGCGCCAGGCCCGTGCGATTGACCAGCCGGAGGGAGCCGGCGGAGGTTTTCACGAGCGCGATCGGGCCACCCAGGTCGACCATCTGCTCGCTGTGCATCAATTGGGTAAAACTGGAGCGAACGGGGAGATGGTCCAGCGCCACCTCCGCGCCGTGGCGATATTCCAGCGGCCTCGGTTGGTCGCCCAGGAGCAGGCCGCTGTCGCCGCGATTGTCGCTGGAAGGGAAGGGCAGAATCTGCGCCCCCGGATCGTCGAAGTGAAAATCGTAGCCGCTGGCCAGGGAGGTGTAGAGGGCCGTGTAGCGGGTCACGTGGGCCCTGGGGTAGTCGCCCTGGAGCTCCACCACGGCAATTTCGTTTCGGGAGCGGGCGAACCCGATATCGAGCTGGGCAAGCTGGATCACCAGCAGCGTGCAGGCGATGGCCACCGCCGGCGCCGCCAGCCATGCCCATTCCACCCGATCGATCAGCCGGAAGACCAGCCAATTGACGGGCACCAGTACCAGCAGGTAGACACCGACCACCCAGACGATGAAACTTCGCTTGGGGACCTCGATCCCGGCGGCGTCTTGCAGGCACTGGCGGGCGGCAGTCGCGGTGGCGCTGAAATCGTTCCACGAGGCCAGGTTCAAACCTTCGATCTGCCGGGGCTCGAAGTTCAGGGAGACGACCGGTTCCTGGCCCGAGCGGCAGGTGGTCGGCTGTCGTCCTTCGTCGCGAGAGAAGTAGTGCAAGCGACAAAGCCGCTCCGTGGCATATTGCAGGCCGGGCGAGAACGGTTGCCCTGCGGGATCGTCGGCCCAGGTCACGTCGAACTCCTCGGGCGATCCGCGGAACCTTCGGGGTGGACGCCCCAGAAGGCATCCGTTGAAGAACCCATCGAAGCCGGGCCAGCCGGTCAACTCCCGCCCGCTGAGCTTGAACGCCGAGACGACCACGCGGCCTCGACCGACCCGCCGCTGGGCGAGCAGCTCGCCCGTGTTGGGAACGAAGCGGGCCTGGGGGCGTTTTTCCAATTGCACGGCCGACCAGGTTCCCACCGGGGCCAGCTTGCGGCCCGGCTTGTTCCCCAGCGGCAAGGACCAATGCCGGTTGATCTCTTCCAGGTCGGCGGCCGAGAGGCTCCGCCGGCCGGCGGCCGTGGCCGGCAGGTAGTCGGCCAGAAAACTGTCGCGCAGGCCGTCCAGCGTGTCCGGGCCGCTGAGAATCAGTTGCCCGCCCCAATGCAGCCAGTCGAGCAATGCCACCTGCTGATCCAGGCTGAGCGAATCGGGGTCGATGTCGTCCCAGAGCACGTAGGCGATGCTCGTCCAGAAAAGCCCGTAAGAGGGAAGCGGCGTCCGCCGGCCGGCGGGGACCAGGGCAACGCGGTAGTAAGCGTACCGCTGGCTGGGGTCCCGCACCACCAACTGCGTGGGGCAGTGGAGCGAATCGAGCGTCTTCAGGTAGGTGTACCACTCGGGATACCGCGCCAGCACGACGAAGTAATACTGGTAGAAGGGCATGGGCCCCACTCGATATCTTTGCTGCTGGACGAGACCGGCGCTCTGGCGGGCTTCGATCCGCGCGGCGGCCCAGGCCTCCGGGGCCGACTCGGGCACGAACAGCACCGACCGGAACGTCTTCTGCTGCCCCTTGGGCAAGGCGACCCGGCGGCGGGCGGTGATGGCGAAGGGCGTGCCCTCCAGGCCCAGCGGCCGCCCCCCACCGTTGGTCGCCGTGAGCCACAAGTCGCCCATGATATTGACACGGTTGGCCTTGGCCGAAAACAGGGTGGTGGTCCAGTGGCCGGGCTTGAAAAAGCAGGCCGGGGTCTCCTCCGTCCCCTCGGTCTGGCGGCGGGGCTCGTAGGGCAGGGAGACGAATCGGGTCACCTCCAGCGGCTTCTTCTTTTTCTTTTCTTGCTGGCGCAATCGTGCCCGCCGCTCCGCCCGTTCCTTCGCCAACTCTTCCGCCGTTTTCGGCTTCCCCCGGTTGCACCCGCATCCTCCGCAACCCGGCACGGAAACCAACGCCAGCGCGCACATGGTAAGGGAGATCGCCCCCAGCCGAAGAGGCCGAGAAAACCGGCGCGACTGTCTGGACGGCATGAATGCGGTTGCCACGGGTTACTCCCCCTTGCCTCTGAGTGTAGGCCAATCGGGCAACCGGGGAAAGGGATCGGCCGCCATTTCGTGGGGC
>CAYZWG010000126.1:0-6952 GCA_964481605.1 uncultured Planctomycetaceae bacterium | reverse complement strand
GGTTCCCAAGCTCCAGCTTGGGAACCCACTGGGCGGAGCGCTCCCCACACGGTTCCCAAGCTGGAGCTTGGGAACCAGGCGCGGCACCGTGAGCAGGCGCCGTGATTGGGCGCCGCGGGTGTGCTTGCGGGCCGTGGCACACCCCCAACTTCGGCGGCCGATTCACCAGTCCGGGCCCATCAGGTCGACGGGGCCGTGGGGAAAGGGCTCATCGGTCAAAGCAATCGCCATGCCGATGTTCTTTTCCGGCAGCGGCAGGGCTCGGCCCGACGGCGCTCGCATCACCATCGGTTGCTTGAGCGTCCGCCAACCCACGGAAGCGTAGAGCGGTTCCAATTCCGGCAGACAAAACAGCAGTCCGTGTTGGGCGTGCTGTTTCCGGGCGGCGGCAAGCGCCGCGTCCAAGAGGCAAATCGAGAGCCGTCGTCCGCGGAACCTCGGCGCCGTGGCGACGCACTGGGGACCCGCCACGAGAACGCGGCGACCGGCCACCGCGATCTCCCGCAGGACCATCGCCACGTGGGCCGCCAGGCGGTTTTCGCGGCGACAGAGGGCAACGTACCGGGGCACCGATTCGTGCCACCAACGGCATCCGGCGAAGTCCTCCCGGTGCTGGGGAAAACACTCGCACAAGAGGGCGCGAATGGCCGCGTCCAGGGCCGGAGAAACCTGGCCGTTGGAGAGTATCTCGATGCGTTGCGTGCTGTCTGGTTCGACCACGGCAGGAGGCCCAAACGATGCACGGCCGGCCCTAAAGGCAATACCGTTGAATGAAGCGTTCGGCGCGGGGCTGCCGACCCCGCCACGTTCGGCGCGGGGCTCCTCACCCCGCCACGTTCGGCGCGGGGCTGCTGACCCCGCCGATGGCCTGACCGAGGCCTGGTTCCCAAGCTCCAGCTTGGGAACCGTGTGGCAAGCGTTTCGCCCAGTAGGTTCCCAAGCTGGAGCTTGGGAACCAGGCACCACAGTGCGGGGTCGGGAGACCCGCGCACAACAGCTTGGGAACCAGGCGCCGACCAGGCGCCGACCAGGCGCCGCGACCAGGCGCCGGGTGTGTTCGCGGGCCGTGATGGGGCGTGGCGGACGAAGTTTAGCAGGCGGATGGCCTGATGTCGAACTCCTGGCCGATTGCCACGCCCCCCCGAGATTGGGTATGGACCAAGTGGCGTAATCGGCTACAAGGAAGGGTAGAGGGCTAGTGCGAGCGGGTCCAGGGCCGGAAAGGGCCAGGTCTCTGGGGCCCGGAGGAGCGGGGATATGCCGGGCGGCATTTTGGCCGAGAAACTCAAGCGCCAGCGAAAACGATCTCGCCGGCCGCTGTCGACAATCAAGCACCGGGCCGCCGGGGCGGGCCGACGCCTGGGAAGCTTCGAATCGCTGGAACCCCGAAGGCTGTTGTCGCTGGGGTTCATCGATCTGGGGCCCTCCGACAACATAGCGATCGACCAGCCGCGGGTGGCGGTCGAGTTGTTGGAATCGACCGGGCCGGGGCCGGACGACTGGGGTAGCGTGGGACCCAGCATGTTCAATACGTTCCTGCTGGACACAGGCGCCAACAGCATCCTGGCGATGGCGACGGCCGTGGCCGACATGGCCCAGCCACCCTATCCGTACCAGACGCAGGGGACGTTCGTTGAGCAGGGCGTCGCCGGCGATCACTTGATGGACATCTCGGTGCCTTACCGCTTCGATTTTGCCGGCACCAGCGGGATTCGCAACACCCTGCCGGTGGCTCGAATCCAGTCGGACGCGAACAACGACTTTTCCATGTTCGGTCCGTGGGGGCTGGCCGGAATGCCGGCCATGGTCAACCGGGTGACCTCGCTCGACATGAGCGTGTGGTCCCAGAGCAGCACTCAGCCGGATCTTTTCATGCACACGGATTTTAGCGACACCCTGCCGGCCGACAACGGTCACCGCTATTCCGTGGCGTTGGACAACCGCCTGGCGTTCGATCCGCTGCCGCAAACCACCTCGGGCGATCCTCCCATCTGGGCCGACATCCCCTTCCTGACGGCGGTCCCCACACACAACGGAGTGGGCCAACCGGCGAATTTTCTCCTCGATACGGGCGCCCAGCTCAGCGTGATCTCCGAGAGCCTGGCGTTTGATCTGGGGCTGGATACCGACGGCGATGGCAACTTCACCAACGAAGCGGTTCGGTTCGAGACCGTGGGCGGCGTGGGCGGCACGGTGACCGCTCCGGTTCTGGCCATCGACGAAGTCCGGGTGCCGACGACCGAGGGGGTCGACCTTGTCTGGACCGATTTGCAATGGCTCGTCCTGGATATCGCGGTTCCCGGCGAGGTGACCACCTTGGACGGAGTGTTCGGCAGCGACCTGCTGACCAGCGGCTGGGCCGAGGCGTTTTTTAACGGCGGCCCGGACGGGTATTTCCAGCAGGTTCGCTTCGACTTCCGCGACATGGAAACGCTGGGCCAGGGAACCCTCAATCTCGACCTTACCCCGGCCCACGACAACGTGACTCCTCCGGGACCGGGGATGCGCGTGCTGGAATCGCTGGGCTACACCGAGGTGATCGAGGGCGGACCCGACGACTTTTATCGGATCGTGCTGACCGAACAACCGACGGCCAACGTGACCGTGCAAATGGGCGTGCCCCCGGGACAGGTCACCGCCACCGACGAGGCGAACCCGGCCAACAGCTTTCTCACGTTTACCCCGCAGAACTGGAACGTGCCCCAGACGGTGGTGGTCAAGGCGGCGGACAATGGGGTCGCCGAGGTGCCGCACTGGGTCACGATCACCCACACGATTTCCAGCGCGGATCCCGGCTACCAGGGATTGACCGGGCCGGACGTGGACGTGAAGGTGCTGGACAACGATACGTCGCTCTTGGTGATCGAGCAGACGGGCGGCTCGACGGATGTTTCCGAGGCGGGCGGGCAAGACACCTACACGGTGCGGCTGGCCCAAGCGACGACTTCCGAAATCTGGGTCCAGTTCGATGACCCTGCGGGCCAGGTTCAGGTGGTCAACCAGGCCAAGCCCGACCCGACGGACCCCTACCACAACATTTTCGTGTTCAACAGTTCCAACTGGAACCAGCCGCAGACGGTAGTGGTCACGGCGGTGGACGACACGATCGTGGAAGGGCCGCATCAGGCCCACGTGGTGCACGAGGTGAACGACGCCAATAACCTCGTGAATCCGCTGCTGGGAAAGACCGTGCTGACGGTCAACGTGGAGGACAACGACGTGGCGGTCACCCAGGTGGCCGGCCGGCATATTTTCTACAACGACACGTCCTACGACGGCCACACCCCAGGCGCCGATGCCCAGGACGACGGCGCGATCGACCCCGGCAAGACGGCACTGCTGCCCGGCCAGACCGCCACCGCGGCTAACTTCATCACCTTCGGTCGATATGACGCGGCCACCGGCCTGACCAGCGGCGGCGTCACCGGGATCATGGTCGACGTGACGGGCCTGGCCAATCCGGCGGGCATCGACGCGGCCGATTTCGCTTTCGCCTACGGCAACGACAATACGCCCAGCGGTTGGACCTCCATCGCCGCGGCGGAGATCGCCGTGCGAAAAGGGGCAGGCGTGGGCGGCTCGGACCGGATCACCTTGATCTGGGCGGAAGACGCCATTCCTGCCCGCAACTGGCTGCAGGTGACCGTCAAGGCCACGGCCGATACCGGCCTGGCGGCGGACGACGTCTTCTATTTCGGGGCCGCGATCGGCGACGCCGACGAAAACTTCGTGGTCGACTTCAACGACGTGTTCGCCATTCATCAATCGGCCTTTCAGTCGGCTTCCGACATCAGCGATCCGCTGGATATCGACCGCAACGCGGTGGTCGACTACAATGACCTGTTCGTGGCCTACGAGCACGCTTTCCAGCTTCCCTCACTGGCGCCCCTTGCCCCGCCGGCCGCGGCCGCGGTTTTCGCCGCCGCCGCGGTAGCCACCAGCGAGCAACTACCGGCCACCAAGTTCGACGTGTTCGGCCACGATTCGCTCATCGCCTCCGCCTATCGTCCGCTTGGGGCGGACGTCTCTTACCACGACGGCGGGGCGAATCCGCGGCACTTCTCCTGGAAGCACGGACTCCTGCAGAAACCTCCCCAGGGGGTGCCGTGGTCGACCGATTACCCCAAGCTGTGGTCGCTCTTGCCCGAAATCACCCCGGGCAACTTCGACCCGGTTGGCCCGACCAACGCGCCAGAGGCGGCAAGGCTGCACGATACGATTCTTGGCGACGAACTCGCACTGCGGACCGCCGGGGGTGACTGGTCGCAGAATCACGACGAGCGGGAGCTTCTGTATCGCGTGATGGCCTTCGACGCGGCGAGGTCGTTCCATTCCACGGGCTCGGGCGACGGGTCCCGGCACCACGGTGCGGACACGGCGGTCCAACGGGCGTTCGACCTGGCGTTGATGGACCGCTGGGAGTAAACATTCGCCCAACCCGTTCGTCGTGCCCCGATTCATCGGGGCCCTGCGCCTGGCTTCCGGAAAAGACCGCATCAATGTGGTCACTACGAACTCAGGGGAGATGTGCCTGGAGGAGGACTGGGTTGGGTCCGGCCAGGGGCCGCAAGGCGACCGGGCCGCACGCGGCCGGCAGGAGGACCGTGCCGCCGCGACCGAGGGGCTGGGGCGACGGATCGCCGACAACTTGCAGGCTCCCTTCGATCACGGTGAGAATTCGCAGCCGGTTGTCGCCCCCGAGCTCGATCTCTCCGGCCAGCCGGCAGCGGTTGAGGACGAACTTGTCGCAGTCGACCAGCCGCTGGAGGCCGGGGGTCTCGGTGGCGCGTGGGGGCCGGGGGGAGACGGGGCCCTGGTGGTAGTCGATCGCCGCCAGGCCCTGGGCGATGTGCAGCGGTCGGGGGTTGCCGTCCGGGCCGAGGCGGTTCCAGTCGAACAGCCGGAAGGTGTTGTTGCTGGTTTGCTGGATTTCGGCGACCAGGAGCCCCGCACCCAGGGCGTGGACGGTTCCGGCGGGGAGGAGGAGGCAGTCGCCCGGGGCCGGCTGGAAGGTGTGGAGCAACTCGGGCAGGACGCCGTCGGCCAGCGCGGCTTCGACCCGGGCACGATCGACGGGTTGGCGAAAGCCGGCCCAAATGCGGCTTCCCGGGTCGGCCTCCAGGACCACCCAGGCTTCGGTCTTGCCCGGATCGGAGAGCCCCATTTCGGCGGCCAACCGGTCGGTGGGATGGACTTGGAGAGAGAGCCGCCGTTGGGCGTCGAGGTATTTTAGCAGGAGGGGGAATCGCTTTTGGGGGTGGTGGCGGCCGAGCAGTTCCGCGCCGTGTCGGCGAACCAACTGGCCGAGGGTCAGGCCGGTCATTGGGCCGGCCGCCACCACGCTCTGGCCGTCCGGGTGGTCGGCCAGCTCCCAGGATTCGGCGTAAGTCCTGCCGGGTTGCAACGTTCGGCCGAGGGATGTGGCGAAGCGGCGCCCCCCCCAGAGGTAGTCGCGGTAGACCGGTCGGAATCGGAGCGGATAGAAGGACGTCATCAAGAGGGCTTCACGGCGGGTGGGTGCGTTGATTGCCGGTGGCCGGCGGCAGTGGTATGATGGGAGTTTTGTCCGGGCGCGGGCGACGCTGCGATTATATCGCGGGCGGGCCGGTTTCGGCAGTCCAGCGGCGGCGGCCCCCTGCCCAGCCCGAAACACTTTCCCTTTCCGGCTGAATCCCATCCATGGCGAAACGCGCTCGCAGCGAGGACCTGTTTCGAGAGTCGACGATGACCTTCGGGGAGCACCTGGAGGAGCTGCGGGGATGTCTTTGGCGGTCGGTGTGGGGGCTGGTGGGGGGATTTCTCATCGGGCTGGCGATCGGCGGCCCGGTAGTGGAAAAGATTCAGACCCCGCTGGAGGGGGCGTTGGCCGCTTTTTACCAACATCGGGCGGCCGAGAAGATCGAGGGGCGGCTGGAGGAGTTTCAGGCGGCCGGATATCACTTGCCGACCAAGAAGAAGGATTTGGATCGACTGATCGCCCGGCAGAACTTGATGCCCGAAGAGGTGTTGGTCAACCCGCATGAAATCGCCGCCAAGCTCAAGCAGCGTTTTCCGGGATCGGTGAGCGGGGAGTTGTCGTCGCCGGGACATTCCCCGGGCGAGTCTTTGCAGGGTGATCTGATGCCGTTGTATATTTGGCATCATATCGCCGACTCGCGTGAGACGAAAGCGACCGCGCTGAGCGCCCACGAGGCCTTTACGGTGTTTATCAAGGCGGCCCTGGTGGTGGGCATCGTGGTCGCCAGCCCGTGGGTTTTCTACCAGATTTGGGCGTTCGTGGCGGCCGGGCTGTATCCCCGCGAAAAGCGCTACATTCACGTTTTTCTGCCCATCAGCCTGGGCCTTTTCCTCACCGGGGCCTCGACGGCCTTCTTCTTCGTGATGGAGCCCGTGCTCAAGTTCCTCTTCAGCTTCAACGAGTGGCTGGGGATCACTCCCGACCTGCGGATCAGCGAGTGGATTGGCTTCGTGCTGATGCTGCCGCTGGGGTTTGGGATCAGCTTTCAACTGCCGCTGGTGATGCTTTTCCTCCAGCGGATCGGGATTTTCTCGGTGGAGTCCTACTTGGGGAAATGGCGGGTGGCGATCCTGGTGATTTTCGTCGCCTCGATGCTGCTTACGCCGGCCGATCCGTGGAGCATGTTGCTGATGGCCATCCCGCTGACCGGGCTGTATTTCCTGGGGATATTGTTCTGTCGATTCATGCCGCGCGCAGGCAGTCCGTACGACGAGTCGGAGGAAGAGGATTTGGATTGAGGCGGGGTGGGGGCGCGTGCGGAGGAGGTGCCGCACAAGCTGGGCGGGATCGGGAGACCCGTGCCGAGCGCTCAGTCCCGTAGGGCCACGGGTGGCCCAGGTTCTTGAACCTGCACCCGGCGCAGCCGGCAAGAGGTCAGCGGAGCGGGTGGTGACTCCCAGACGGCGTTCCTATTCGGCGGGCGGAGTGATCTGC
>CAYZWG010000125.1:0-12763 GCA_964481605.1 uncultured Planctomycetaceae bacterium | reverse complement strand
GAGTCGGGCCATATTACAGCGCGGGGTCGGCCGTGGCAACCGGCTCGTTCTCGCTTCTCGCCGGCAACTGGGCGGGAGCCTCACGGGCGGCCCCTCAGCGCGAATAGAACCGCACCATTTCCTGGTCGATCCGGGCCGGTTCCAGCCCAAACGCCTGGCGAAACTCTTTCAGCCGCGTGGGGGCGTCGTCCCAGACCTGGGGCTTTTTCTTGGAGAGCACTTCCAGATAGGCGACGTACTGGCGGGGGTATTTCTGGATGAGAAAATAGGTCAGTGCCCAGGTCTCCGCGTAGGCGTCGGCGGCCGACTGGCTATCGCGCAGACGATCGTCGTCGGTCAACAGTTGCCCGAGCGAGTCGGCCGGCCGGTGGAAGAGGTACCGGCGAAAGCGATCCAGCCGCAAGGTGTTGACCTGGCCGATCCCCCGCCAGCCGCGTGAGCTCGTCAGGTCGGGGGTCTCGAAATACATGGCGATTCCCTCGCTGACCCAGAGGGGACAATCGCTGTAGCGGGTTTGCAGCCCGCTGTTGTAGGCGATTTGGTGGGTGGCTTCGTGGACGATGGTGGCCACGGTGGGCATGGCGCCGGGGCGGGAGAGAATGCGGTTGATCTGGGCCGCCGTGTTGGTGCGTCCGGCGGCGGCCCCGTAGGCCTCCACGCCGGTCAGATCGTACATCGTGATGCGGTTAGTGCGGAGGCTGTAGTAGGCCACCACGGAGCCGACGGCCTGGCCCACCTCGTCGCGGGCGAAGCGGACGTAGGAGGCCTTGTCGGCAAACACCACGGCGACCAGGGGGAACTCGGGCTGGGTGAGCTTGAAGCCCTTGCGTTTCCAATAGTTGGTGAAGGCCATGTGCAGCCGCTCGAACAGCGCGCCGCACCATCTCGCATAGGCCGGCGACGTGCTGTAGAGAATGACGTAGTGGGCCGTCTGGTGCACGTCGAAGCCGGGCGGAAGCTGGGGCAGAAGCCGATCGGCCAACTCGTCGTGCCGGTAGGGCACGAACGGCTGGTCGTCGGCACTGCGGCCGACGATCTCCTTCGGCTGGGCGATCCAGATCGTGCCGTCGCGGGTTTGCAGCATGGTGCCGCCGTCGCGGGCGACCAGCAGGTTGCGCCCCTGGAGTTGCAGTTGACGTCCCTGACGCTGGAGCACCAGGTGGTCGAGTCCGCGCGCGGGGCCAGACCAGGCCAGCACCACGGCCGGCAGGAGCAGGAATGCGGCCGCCCGATTTGTCGCACGCACCATGGGACCTCACTTTTCCCACCGGTGCAAGGCCGGCGGGGCGTCAGCGGAAGGGGACGCTTTGCCACTATTATAGCCTCCGCGACGACCGGCGCCACAGGCCCGAGCGGGCGGCCAGCCACACGGCGGCAAACGTGAGCACCGCGAACAAGATCGCCAACACGAGGCAAATCCCGGCCACCTGGTCTTCCACGCCGTAGTGCAACAGCCCGAAGATTCGGATCGGTAGGGTATTGACGCCGGGCGGCACCACCAGCAGGGTGGCGGAGAGGTCGCCCAGGGCCACCACGAAGGCCACCAGCCAGGCCAGCCCGATCGCCGGAAGACGCGAGCCCAGGGCTATGTACCACCAGCGGCGAAAGGGGCCGGCACCGTCGATCCGGGAGGCGTCGAGTTGCGTTTGCGGAATGGATCGCATGGCGTACCAGAGCACCAAGGTGGCCAGCGGCAAAGCGCGAATCGTCTGCGCCAGCCAGGGGGCGGCGATGGACTGATCGTAGAGATAGACCAGCGGCGGCAACTCGGGGCGGTTGAAGAACCGGATCAGCGCCAGGCCCAGCACGGGTCCAGGGGTCGCCAGGCAGACGGCCATTGCCAGGAAGACCGCTCGTGTTTTCCATCGGCCGCCGCGTGCGATCCAGGCCAGGCCCGCGGCCGCCACGGTGGCCGCGGCGGCGGCGAGCGACCCGATCAGCAGGGACCAGCCGAACTCACGCCGGTAGCGCCAGGGGCTTTCGGCCACGATCTGGAGACATTTTGCGGGCGACCACCAGCGGAGGCGGCCGGCGTCGGTCTGGGCCACCACAATTCCGGCCTTGTAGACCAGGTTGCCCAGCGGCACGGCCACGATCACCAGCAGCAGCAAGGCAACCAGCACGGCCGCCGGCAGGCGAAACCGCCCCAGCGAAAAGACCCATTGCCGCCGCAGGCTGGGGGGACGATGGCCGCGGGTGAGACGGTCCAGGAGCAAGAGGCCGGCGAGCACGAGCCAGAGGACGAGGACGGTGCCGGAGAGGGCGTCGGGCAGGCCGCGCCAGCCGCTGCCCTGCGGCTGCGGCCCCAGCGCCGCCTGGGTGTAGATTTCCTCGGCAAAGGTACGCACGCCGAAGAGGTCGGTGGCGGCGATCTGGCCGGCGGTGAGGATGGCGATCCAGAGGGCGGCCACGCCGATCGCCGCGGCCGCCGCGGGGAGCGTCACGCGGAGGAAAACGGCGGCGGGCCGGCCGTCCAGGAGGGCTTGCTCCTCGAGCTCGGGCTCGATCAGCCGCAAGCCCGCGCCCACGATGAGCACCACCCAGGGCAGCGCGGCGGCGGCATGGACCCAGAGGGCGCCGGTCCAGCCGTGGAGCACCACCGGCCAGACGCCGGAGCCGCCGGCGGCCAGGGTGGCCCAGCCCTGCAGGCCGAAGCCCGCCTGCCAGGCGGCCGCCTGGAGATAGACCGGCACCAGCAGCATGGCCCCCAGCAGGGCCAAGGCCGGCCGCCGGCCGGGCAAATCGGTCCGCAAGAGCAGTGCCGCCAGGGGAATTCCCACCAGCAGGCTGATCGCGCAAGTTGCTCCGGCCAAGAGCAGGGTGTTCAGGGCCAGCGACCAGCAGCGTGCGGACATCGCCCCGGCGGCCAGCAGCATCACCAGGATCAGGCCGATCGGCACGAGCGCGGCCCGAACGGACCGAAAAGGATCCTGATGCCGGATCACTACGAGACTCCTGGTGCCGGATCACGATCCGGCCTACGGGACTTGGATTACCGCGACGGCGGCGGCTGCGGCTGGAAGAGCCGGTCGAACTGCCGGTTGAGCTCGTTGCCGATCACGTTTTCGACCGCCTTCTGCATGAACTGCCGACTGAATCGCTCCAACTCCCGCTGATCGAGCACCGGTTTGGCGAGGGTGCCGCCGACCGGCAGGCGGATCACCTGGTCCTTCAGCGCCAGGTTGACCGTTTCGTTGGGCGTGCGCCACTTGGGCGGGACGGGCATTTCGGCAATCAGGGCCAGCGACTGGTCCAACCCCACCGAGCCGTAGGTCCGCACCGTGAGGTCGGGAAACACCAGTTGCAGGTCGCGATGGTAGACGCGGCCCTGGACCATGCGGAAGGAGACCACCGATTGGCGGGCCAACTCGGCCGGGCGGCGGTAGCCCAGGGCGAGGGCCAACTGCCGCACCAGCGGCCCGGGCGCAACCTGCACCGAGTGAATGATGAACCGGCCGGAAAGATCGCCCGCGGCCGGGTTGGCCAGGGGAATCCGGCAGGCGTCCAGCTCGATCGAGAAGGTGCCCTCGGCCGAGGCGACGCCGGCCAGGACGGGGGCAATGTATTGTAGCGCGCCGGCACACATGCGTGGGGTGATTTGCACCTCTTGGGCCAATTTTCCCGGTGCCAGGAGCAACTCGCCGGACTGCCCGGCGAACCGCACCTCGGGCGTGAGTTCCATGCGGCCGTGGTTGACCTCCACCTGGATGGGCCGGGCGTGCAACACGCCTTGGCTGAGTTGGGCGTCGAGTGTGCCGGGGCCGATGAGGAAGCCAAACAGGTCGGCCCCGTCCCAGCGGATCGAGGCGGCCCCCTCGGCCGCGTCGCCCCGCAGCCAGCCGCGATAGGAGAGCGGCCCGGTGTTGTGGCCGGCGACGAACAGGGGCAGCCCCGTGCTCAAGCGAAACAACTCGCTGAGGCGGACCAGGTCGTAGTCGACCTGCCCGCCAAGTTGGGCCTGGGGCACGTCGCCGCTGAAGTCGAGTTGCCCTTGCAGGTCGGCGCCGAGGATGCCCGATTGCAGCTTGGCCGTTTGCAGTTGGAGGATACGTTGTTGGGTGTCGAAGGTGCCCCGACCGGCCAGGCGAACGACCGGTTCCTGGATGGTTTGGCCGGAGGCGTGCACGGCGGTGAGGTTCTCTGCCCGGGCGTCGAATCGGACGGTGGTTTTTTCGTTTTCGGGCAGAAGTTCGGCGGCCGCGTTCCATTGCCCGGCCAGCCGCCACTTGGGCGGGGCGGTGAGCGTGGCGGTGGCCCACTGCTGCAGCCGGTCGACGCCACCCTGGGCGGCAATGCGACCGGCCAGGGCGTAGGGGTGTTTGTGCGGGTTCCAGCGCAGGGCTTCGAGGCGGGCTCCCAGGCCGTGCCCGCTATAGGTCGCCCAATCCAACTCCAGCCGGTCCTGGGCGGGGAGCCAGGCGGCCTGGGAGAGGACCAACTCGCAGCTTGGTTCATGGAGATTCAGGCTGGGGCCTTGGATGGCCAACTTGGCGGTGTTGAGCTTGGCATGGCGAAGGCGGATTGCCGCCGGCGACAGGTCGGCCTGGGCGACGAGTTGGAGATTGCCTTGGAATTGCCAGCCGGTCGAATCGATCCAGCCGCCGAGGCGTGTTTGCCAGCGTGCCAAGTCGCCGGAGGACTCGATGTGGACCGGCCAGGAGCGGTCGTGGGCCAGATCGGCCAGGGGTTGGGCCAGCCGTGCTTCGAGCCGATCGTCGCCGGCGGTGGTCTCCAGCCGGGCCTGGTCCAGGCGAACGGCGCCGGAAGGCTCGATCTGGCCGGCGGCTTCCAGCAGGGCATCGACTTGGGGCTCGGTCCACGGGGGTTGTTCGTCCCAGGCGAGCCGGAAGTCGTGCAGGTGGAAATCGGCGCGGGTGCTGAATTTCTGCGTTTCGTCGAGGTTCCAATCGAGCTTTCCGTCGCCCTGGCCGGCCAGCGCGAGACGGTCCAGGTCGAACAACTCGCCCATCTGTTGGGCCAGCCGGTCGAGGTCGAACTGGACGCCGGCGGTCCCCTGCCGGGTCGTGCCGGAAGCATCGACCTGGAAGAAATCGGAGGCGAAGTGGGCCTTGTCGACCACCAGGGTGCCGGCGGCGCGGTGAACGGAGAAGACGGCGCGAAGGGGCTGGGGCCAGTCGATCGTGTGGCCTTCCCGCTCGGCGGCCAGGCCGGTGACTTCCAGGTGTCCCTCGGCGCCGGCAGTGCCGGCTTCCGCCCGGCTGGACAGCTCCAGTTGGGCCTTGCCGGAGGTGATCCGCGTGGACTGGCGAAGGTGGAGGGTGGCCGGCAGCATGGCGGCCAGTTGGGCCAGGTCGGCATCGGCCTCCAGGCGGCAAGGCTGCGCGGCCAGGGCGTCGAGCCGTTGGCGGGGCGATCCGCCGGCCAGCGCCAGCGGCCCTTGGAGGGTGGCCCGGGCGGGTTCCGTCTGGACGGCGACCTGGTCGATCACGATCCGATCGGGCGACCAGTTGCCCTGGCAGGTTGCGTGGGCGGTGGCCAATTGGATGGTGTCGCCGTTTAAGGCCATGGCGGAAAAATCGAGCGACGTCAAGGAGACGTCGCCGGCGAAGGCGATTTCGGGCCGGCCGTCTTCGAGTTGGGAAGCGCAGCGGAGGGTGGCATCGGCCCGGCCGGAGAGCCGCGTCCCTTCAACGGCGCGCCCTAGCAGGGGCGCGAGCATCGCCAAGGGCACGTCTTCCAGCCCCGCCGTGAGCGACTTGAGCCAGGCCTGGGGCTTTCCGGCGGCTGCCGGGTTGCACTCCAGCGCCAGGTCGAGCTTGCCCGGCCCGGTGTCGCCGGCCAGTTGGCCTTGGACGTCGATCTTGATCGCCCCCTGGGGCCCGTCGGGCATCTGAACCGAAAGCGCCAGGGGCTCGATCCGCCAGCTTGTGCCGGTGCGACCGTCCGTGATGGAGCAGGCGGCGTCGGTCACTTCGAGGTCGAAGCGGACGTCGAGGGGGGCGGCCGTGTCGGAATCGAGGTACTTGGCAAACAGCGTTTCCAGGTTGCTGGGGCCGGGGCCGAGAACGACGTGGGCCCGGGGCCGCTCGATCCGAACGTGCCCCAGGTTGGAGTGGTCCCAAACCAGCGCTGCCAGCGACCGGCCCAGGGTGATCGCCTCGACCTGGATCACCGGCTGGCCCTGCGGATCGCGGATTTCGATGGTGGACAATCGGGGGGCGGAGAGCCATCCCAACTCGATCGATCCCAACGCCACGCTGCCGTCGAGGTCGGAGGCGGCCCGGCGAAGGACCGACTGGGGCAGCCCGCTGTGGGCGACGATGGCCGGCAGCAGCCAGAGCAGCACGGCGAAGCCGGCCACCATGGCCGTTGGCCAAATCCATCGCCGCCGCGGTTTGGGCGGCTGGTTGGCCGGTTCGCCCGAGAGCAGTTCGCTCGGCCGTCGCTTCCATCGTCTGGTGGCCGTCGACATGGCACATTTCCCCCGCGAGCAAATCGGAAAAGGGCGTGATCGGGAAATCGGGAAAAGGTGGGGCATTGTAGCCGCAAGTGCCGCCAGGGGGCCAGAGCGGCTTTTGCCACCCGCAAGGACGCGACCGGTCGGCAGGAAAGTCGTCGTAAGTCCTTCCTTGAAAGGGTGTTGTGGCGAAACCATGCCTCCTCGTGTTCCTGCCAGGACGCGTGCCGGGATGAGGGAGCCGCGGCACCGGCTTGGAAGACCAGCGACCAAACCGGTAAGATGCCTTTTGGCCCGTTGCTGTTGAGGACCCCATTTCATGCCTGAATATCCCCAGATATTTCGTCTTCGTCAGCGTTTTGAGACCACCCGGGTGGAGGACGTGGCCGGCGAAGTGAGGCGGCAACTGGCCGGGCTCGAGCTGGGGCGGAAGGTCGCGGCGGGCGAGTCCGTGGCGATTACCGCCGGCAGTCGGGGGATTGCCAACATGCCGCAGATTCTTCGGGCGATGGTGGAGTATTTTCGGGGGCTGGGCGCCGAGCCGCTGATTGTGCCCGCCATGGGGAGCCACGGCGGCGGCACCGCCCGGGGGCAGCTCGAGGTGCTCCGCACCTACGGCATCACGGAGTCGTTTCTGGGTTGCCCGATCCGCTCCAGCATGGAGACCGCCGTGGTGGGCCGCACGGCCGAGGGGATCGCGGTTCACTTCGATCGGCACGCCCTGGAGGCGGACCACGTGGTGGTCTGCAACCGGATCAAGCCGCACACCCGCTTCAACGGCCCGATCGAAAGCGGGCTGATGAAGATGATGTTGATCGGGTTGGGGAAGCGCGAGGGGGCGCTGGTCTATCACCGGGCGATCGTGGACTACAGCTTCGAGCAGATCATCGGCAGCGTGGTGGAGGCCGTGTTTCGCCATTGCAACATTCTGGCCGGCCTGGCCGTGGTGGAGAACGCCTATGACCAGACGGCGCGGGTGGAGGCTGTTTTGCCGGAGGATTTTGCCAGGCGGGAAAAGGAGTTGCTCAAATTGGCCAAGGGGTGGATGCCCCGGGTACCGTTCGACCAGGTCGACCTGCTGCTGATCGACGAGATGGGCAAGAACATCAGCGGTACGGGGATGGACACGAACGTGGTGGGCCGCAAGTTCGAGGACCACCGGGCGGTGGAGGGGGAAACCCCCAAGGTGAGGGCGATTGCCCTCCGCGGTCTCACACCCGAGACACACGGCAACGCGGTGGGAATGGGCCTGGCCGAGTTGTGCAAGAGCAGCATGTTGCGGCAGACGGATCTGGAGGCGACGCGGCTGAACGCGATCACCGCCAGCCACCTGCCGGCGGCGATGCCCCCGCTAGACTACGAGACGGACAGGGAGATTCTCGACGTGGCGATGCAGACAATGGGGCTGGTGGAGCCGCCCGACTGCAAGCTGCTGTGGATCAGCAACACGCTGGAGTTGGTCGAGGTGGAGTGTTCGGTGGCCTACCTGGAGGCGACGCGGCGACGCGACGATCTGGAGATTCTCACGCCGCCCAGGCCGCTGCCGCTGGACGCGGAGGGCAACCTGCCGGGGATGAAAACGCTGGGTGATTCGTAGGGCCGGCCGGGCCGGGTGGAATCGATCGACCTGGAGGACGACCACCGGGGGCCCGGCGACTCGTTAGTCCACACACGGGAGGGCGAGGCTCCTGCCGAGCCGGGAAATCACGGTCAGTGCCGCCCCCTCGCGGCTCGGCGGGAGCCTCGCGCTGCCGACTTTCCGCCACGGAAACTCGTAAATCGTAAAGGAGTGGTGGTGGCCAACGCACAAGCGAAGATCGACCGGGTTCTGGCGGCATTGAACCATGAGGAAGCGGACCGGGTGCCGGTGGGCGAGTTTTTCTGGACGAACTTCGTACGGCGGTGCAAGGCAGAGCTGGACGTGGGCGAAGACTTCGATCCCTACCGCTACTGGGACCTGGACCTGATCGTGGTCAATCCCAACATGGACCCCCACGTGACGGGTATCGAGGTGCTGGAGGACACGGCCGGGCGGAAGGTGGTGCGAACCGGTTTTGGGGCCACGATCGAGCGAAAGAGCAATTACCCCATGCCGCATTTCGTCTCCTTCGAGACGGAGAGCTACGACGAGATGGAGGCGTTGGAGTTTGACGATCCGGGGGACCGGCGGCGGTATTACGAGGCGGTCGACGACCAGATCAACGCCGTGGGCGACGAGCTGAACCTGGGGTTGCCGTCGTTTGTGGACCGGGTCAACGCTTATGCCGACGACTTCTGCGTGTTTGGCAGCGTGTGCGAGGTGCAGGAGGAACTTTGGCGAATTATCGGGCCGGCCAACGTGTATTACAAGATGGGGGAAGACCCCGACCGCCTGGCCCGGTTTGCCCGGCGGCTGGGCGACTTCCTGGTGGGGATCGTGGAGGGCCAGGTGGCCGCGGCGGGCGACAAGCTGAGCGGCATCTACGTCTGGGGCGACGTCGCCTGCACGCAGGGGATGCTCTTCTCGCCGGAGCTTTGGCGCCGGCTGCACAAGCCGCAACTGCGGCGCATCTGTGAAACGATCCACGCGGCCGGGCTGAAGGTGATCTACCACGGCTGCGGAAACGCCGTGAGTTTGTTTGAGGACCTGATCGAGGTCGGCGTGGACGGCTACAACCCCTTGGAAGCCAAGGCCGGGCTGGACGTGATCGAGTTGAAGCGCCGCTTCGGCGACCGGCTGGCCTTCGACGGCAACGTCGACGCCCGGCTGCTGGCGTGCAACGACCGCCGAGTGGTTCGGGCCGAGGTGCTGCGCAAGCTCAACGCGGCCAAGGGTGGGGGATATATCCTCCAGTCGGACCACTCCATACCCGACAACGTCGACCCGGCCACCTACGACTACGTGATCCAACTGGTGCGTCAATACGGCAGCTACCCGTTGGAGTTGGGAAAGTACGACGTGGACCTTGAATGCCCGGGAGGGGTGGATTGATGAAACGGCTTTGGGGGCACCCCGGATAAACGTCCCGCTCCCACCATGCTACATTTCGTCACCCTATCCTTTCCCCCCCTCCTCTCTTCCTACTCCTTGGTCTTGAACACCAGCAGGTAGGGGACGGCGGACCGGCCATCGGTGTCCTTGAAGTTTCTGAACTTCGCGCTGTTTACCCAGATGGCGTACGTCTTTGCTGGCTCGAACTCGACCGGCAGCACGCAGGTCCGCTTGTCGGCAAGGTACCTCGGCTTGCCAACCACCTTGGGGAAACTCTGTTTCGAGAGTGTGGACCACGACCAAGACGCGTTCCGCATGTCTTTGCTGAAAGTGACCTTGATCTCGGTCAGCTTCGGGTCCACCTTGGCGGTTCCTGCCGCGGGGACGGTCTTCACCACCACCGGGGGCACGGATGCGAGAGTAACATCGTCGGCCCGCGCCGCGGCACTGATGAGCCCACACCCGAAAGCAACAAGCACAACGGTGATACGCTTCATGGTTCTTCTCCCGAATCACGAATTCTTGATGACCGTTCAAGGGTCTCGGAACCGTTCCGAGACAGTTATCCGCGAGTGGCCCCACGGGTAAAACGCCACGTCCGGCCGTGGCTAATCCGTGGGCACGATGCTCACCTCGATGGCGTCGCGCTTGGCCCAGGGCAACTCCACGTCAAACCACTCGGTGTGGCTGTCGTACTTGGCGCGAACCGCCTTGAGGTAGTCGCTCATCTCGCTTTTCCCAATGCCCACGTTGTCGGCCACCAGCACCGCACCCGGGGCGAGCTTGTCCTCGATCGCCGCGAGGATCGCCGCATAGTTGGAAAAGCCGCAGTCGATGAAGGCGAAGTCGAAGGGGCCTTTCAACTCCCGGGCGACCTGGCGGGCATCGCCCACCTTGACGGTGACGAATTTCTCCAGGCCGGCGCGGCGAAAGTTCGCCCGAGCCTCTTCGGCTCGCCGGCGATCAATCTCCACGGAGATCAGCTTGCCGCCGCCGGCGTTTTTCAACTCGCGGGCGATCCACAGTCCCGAGTATCCCACGGCGGTGCCGCATTCGAGCACGAGCCTGGGCTTCCGCTGCCGGACCAACTCGGCCAGGCGAATCGCTTTCTTGCGGCCGATCATGTAGATCGTGCGGTCGATGCAGGCCTTTTCCACTTCGTCGATCACGGCTTGCACCTTTCGCTGCTGGGTGTGGTCCGTGGACACCGCCGGCGGCTGGGCTCGAACCGTCGGCACCACGACGAGAAACGCGAGGCAAGACAGAAGTGCGTGTTTCATGTCGATTTTCTCCTTGGCGAGAGAACACGTCCGGGGTGGGCGAAGAAGTCTGTAGGCCGGGTCGCGACCCGGCATGGATCGTTCGGCGTGGGTCTGGCGACCCCGCCTTGGCGTTCGGTCCGCGGGTTCCCAAGCTGGAGCTTGGGAACCAGGTTATGTGTTACGTTCTTCGGCCCGCGTCAAGCGGCATTGTCCCATTAAAACAGAGACGCGACCAGGTCGTAGCCGACGAGAAAGATGCCGATGTCGACCAGCAGGTGGCCCAGCCAGGGCCCCAGCAGTGATCCGCTGCGATGGTAGAACCAGGCCCAAACGCCCCCGCCCGCGGCCACGCAGAGAGAAAACAGGCCCGTGGCCAGGGGGTCCCAATCGAAGTAGGTGCCCAGCAGCAGCACGTGGTGGAGCATGAAGCCGAGGCTGGAGACGACAATCGCCGCCCCCAGCGGCAGCAGGCGGCGAAGCCGGCCGAAGACGAACCACCGCCAGTAGTATTCCTCCAGGCCGGAATGAATGATCGAGCAGAAGGCCGCGAAGGCGGCGTACTTCCAAGGGCTGTCCAGGCCGAGCCCTTCGACCTTGGCGTAAATGGCCCCCGCGGCGGCGCTGTCCGGCCCCAGGTAGCCGACCGGCTTGAGCCAACAGTGATACAACAGCAGCGTCGCCACGACCACCGCCAGGCCAAAGGCCACGTTGACGGGAATGCCCCTGGCCGTGGGGCGGGAAAGACGAAACCGCTGCCTTTGCACCAGGAAGACCCAGTAAATCGGCAGGCCGAACTGGAGACACTTGCCCACGCCGTAGGCCGACTGTTGTATGGCGGTGGGCCAGTCCGCCAGCAGCACAAAGTAGAGCCAGGTGATCAGCAGGGGGAAGAGCAGGGCCAGCAGGAGGACGCAGCCGTCCGCTCGGCGCGAGGTGCAAGGTTGCGTGTCGGGCATGGCCGGTCTCGAGCGGGACTCGACTCCAGGGGTGAGCGGAGGACGGCTGGTTTTCTTGGTATGTCCAAAGTTGCGCCGGATGAGTCAAGTGGCCTGGAATATGGCCCGTCCGAAAAAAACGGCAACGTTTCGCGATTTGGCCACACTAGCCCGAAGCGTCAACGAGGGACGCCATTCGTGCGTTTTCGTCCCTCGCTGGCGCTTCGGGTTCGTGTTGCATATTTTTTGCGACGGGCCATGGATGGGGACGGTTTGAGGCCACAACCCCGGTAGCATACCGGGCGAGAACGCCGCCAACAAGTAACGCCGGCGGCGGGGATTTTTCTCCGCCGTACACCTCGGGCGGGCCCGATGGCTTCACGGGTGGTCGCTTTCCGCCTTCAGTCGACCAGCGTCAGGGTGGCCCACAGGCTGGGGTCCTCGGCGTAGGGCAGGGGCGAGCCGACGGCGAGCGTTTGCTCGCCCAACTCGCGGTCGGTCACCGCGTAGGTGAACCCCAGCCGGGGGTGTTCGCGAGGGTCGAAACCGGTCAGCGCGTCGGCTGCGATGAGTGCCTCCAGCAGGTAGCCGCCGGGGCGCTTCTTGCTTCGCAGCCTCAGCGCCCCGTGGGGGATCGCCCGGGGGTGCTCTTTCGCCCGGTGGATGGGCATCCACTGCGCTGCCGGCTGGTCCGCTCGGGGGCCCTGGCCCAGCGGCATGAAGAGAAACCGGTGACAGAACCGGCCGGCCCGGTGGACGGTGTGCACGTCGCGAGTGTCGATCCAGACCTGCACCGCGTCGCTTTCGTCGGGCCGGTTGGTGCGGCACCAGGGTGACTGCTTTTTGCCCCGAACCTCGACCGACAGGGCCAGTCCTTCTTCGCTCCAGGCGACGCGCACATCGGCAAAAGTGGGCTTGCCTTCCATTTCGGCCAGGCCGGCCAACCGGTAGCGCGCATCGAGGCGGGCGTCGTGGGGCGTCCAGAGCGGTTCGCTTCGCCGGCAAGGCAGCGAGAAGCGAAACAGGAATCGGGCGGGAAGGAGGGGCATGATGGATGATTGCTTGTGGATTGGGTTCTTCCTCACCGGCACGGGGCCGGTAGGGGTAACGCCTTAACTCCCGCTGCCGGCTACGGCTTCCCAATGCTCCTTCAAGAACGCCTTGAAGGCGCGGTCGC
>CAYZWG010000124.1:7880-12869 GCA_964481605.1 uncultured Planctomycetaceae bacterium | reverse complement strand
CCCGCTCCTCTTTTCTCGGCCACGGGGAGCGGCTATATTTCACCCTGTCTCGACCGCGGCCCTTGTCCGGGGCCGAAGAACCTGGCCCCCCGCCGATCCCCTCTTGCCCTCCAGGGCGGGGAATGATCGCCCCCGGCGGGGACTGTTCCGTCTCGTCCGCGCGAGGAGATTTCCACCAATGACCGAGCAACCCCGACTCGACCTGGCCGAGCACATCCGCTCGATTCCCGATTTTCCCAAGCCCGGTATTCTCTTTCGCGACATCACCCCCCTGCTGGGACATCCGGAAGCGTTTCGCCAGGCGGTGGGCCGCCTGGCCGAGGCGGTGCGAGACCTGGACGCCGAAATCGTTGCCGCGGCCGAAGCCCGAGGCTTCCTCTTCGCCGCGCCGCTGGCCTTGGAGTTGGGTGCCGGCCTGGTGCCGATCCGCAAGCCGGGCAAGCTGCCCTACGAGACGGTGGCCCACACCTACGATCTGGAATACGGCACGGACACGCTGGAAATCCACACCGACGCGGTCCGGCCCGGGGCCAAGGTGCTGGTGGTCGACGACCTGCTGGCCACCGGCGGCACCGTGGAGGCCTGTTGCCGGCTGGTCGAAAAGGCCGGCGGCACCGTGGTCGGCTGTGCCTTCCTGATCGAGCTGGCTTCGCTGGGCGGAGCGGCCCGGATCGCGGGCTACAAGCGCGTCAGCCTGATCCGCTACGAGTAGGGAGTTCCCGGCCCGCGCACGAATGTCGCCCGGAAACCCGGGCCGTAACCGGCTCGGCTCGCCGGGGGGAGGTTTTCCCGCTACCCATCTTTCGCGTTCGCTACAACCGGACCTTGCAATCGCCCAATTCCGCAATCTTTCTCGTCAACCACGGCAATCGGCGCTGCGCCCGGATCGATGAAACACTTAGGCGGCAACCCCCCGTGCCTTTCCCGGGCCGCTACGCGAAAGGAATCTCCGCCGTGGTTCGCAGCAGGTCAATCACGTGGATTGCGATGTTGGCCGTCTCGGCCTGCGCCCTGGCGGCGGCCGTCGCCACTGCGGCCGCCCCCGGTGGGCCCTACCGCCAGCCACCGCCGCTGGCGGCAGCGGCGCCGGTGGGCCACCACGCCCTCTGGGGCATCGTGCATGGTTTCCACCCCGTGCCCCAGCAGCCCCACCTCCGCCCCGAAGTTCAGCCGTGGTACGCCTACGGCTCCGGCTTCGCCGCGCCGGCTTTCCAGTGGGGCTACTTCGGTGCCGGCCGTCGGCACGCTTTCACGACCAAGCACAACGGCTACCACGGGCGAAAAAACCAGCTCACCATTCGCTGGGAAGACTGAGGCAAGCCCCGTAGGGCCGGCTGTGCCGGCCGAAACGCTGCGCTGGCTCACTCGGCCCGCCTCTTGACCTGGAATTCGATCGACGACTGCCCGATCTTGTCGCTGTTGGCGTCGGTGATCGTCAGCCGCAACACGTGCCTGCCGGGGTAGATGTTCTTGGGCATGGTGAATTCGCAGATGGTGAAGAAGTCGCGGCGGGGGTTGCGGCAATACTCCTCGTTGACGTCGAACTCGTAGTCGACCACGCGGCGGCCGGCGCTGTCGAAGATTTGGTAGCTGCTCCTCATCGCCGTGTGGTAACCGCGAGAGGTCTGCTTGCTGCAATAATTCTCCACTTCCGCGTAAAGCAGCACCTTCTGGCCCGGCTCAAACTCGTAGTTCTCGAACGGTTCGTACACGCCGAAGCTGTCCACCTTGGTGACAAAGGCCAGGTTGCGGACCACCAGCGGCGTGGTTTCGCCCAGTCGGGCGAGCGCTTCACCCAGGCTCCGTTTCGATTCGGCGGCGCGATGCCGGGAATCGGAAATCAGGTCCGCATCCAACAGCGTCGCCAACCCAAACATCTCCTTCGACCAGAAGTCCTGCATGGCCGGCTCCAGGGTGGGGATGGATCGCACGGCCTCGTCGCGGTGCCCGGCCGCCAGGTAGAGCAGCCGCAGGCGTGCCTGGTCGGCCTTGGCCCGCTCCGATTTCGCCTCGTCCGAAACCTCCGATTTCAGCCTGGCAATCGCCGTGTCGAGCGGATCGTGCCAATTCTTGCCGGAAGGCCCGTCCGCGGCGGGCGGCCGCACCGCCGTGTTGGCGGTGGCGGTCCGGACCGCGGAATCGGACGACGCGGAGGCCGCCTGGCGTGCCGAGGCCTTCACCACCGTCGATGCCGGCCGCTCCGGTGGTTCCACCCGCAGGGCGGCGGCCAACGCCTGGGCGATCTCCTCGACCTGATTCGCCGCCGGCACTTGATTCGCCGTCGGCCGGTCGGCGGCGGCCGGGTGGGCCGGCGAAGCGGTACCCTCGACGGACGCCGTCGGACGGCTCGCCGTGGTCTGGCCGGACGCAAGCGGCAGCGGTCGCCCCGCCGCGTTGCCGGCCGCCGGAGGCGAACTCCCGGACGGCCGGGATGCTTCCTTCCGCTGGGCCATGGCCAACAGAGCCCGGTATTGCCGGATCAGTGGCGTTTGAAGCAGCGGCTCCGCCCGAAGCACCGCCGCGATCTCCCCCCGTGCTTGGGGATCGAGTTGATCGGACCGTTCGAGTTCCGCCAGGAAGGCCGCCAACTGGGGCGAGTCGGCGGCGGTCCGTTGATCCGCTCCGGCGGGCCGGGTCGGTTGCGGCCGGGCTGCCGCTGCTGCTTGCCCGGGGCCGCCGGCAAGCCGCGACGGGATTGCGGCCGGCAGTGGTGGTCGGCCGGTCGGATGGGCAGACGCCCCTTCCGCGGCCGAGGCGGGCCCCGCGGTGGCTGCCCCTTGCGGCACGGGCATCGATTCGGCGGACCGAGGCACCGTGGTGCACCCGGCGTGTCCGACCCCAAACGCGGCCAGGGCAGCCAGAATCGACCAACGACGCAGTGTGAGCATGGCGGACCAACGAGGTGTCGACAAGATTCTCGCAGAAGAGGGGGCGGATCGTAGCGAAAAAACCCCGCTCGTGCAAGATGAACCACGGCCGCCCAGGCCGGAAAGAGCGCAGTCTGCGCAATTCGGGTTGACCGAAAAGAGTGGGAGCCACGCCGCCCGGCGGCCGCGGGCCCGCCTATTGCGTCGCCCCGACCGTGGGGCCGCCGGAAGCCGCCTCGCGTTGGTCCGCCGCCAGCCGGAGAAGCAGTCGCTCCAGCACGATTCGCGGGGGCAGGGCGCTGCCGCCTTTGAGGTCGATGTCGGCCTCCAGAAGCCACTGATAGAGCTGGGCGCCGCGGTGACGCCCGAGATGCCGCAGTTGCCGCTCGGACTTGGCCACCGCGAAGCTCCGCACGCCGCTTTTTTGCAGGGCCTCCTTCAGGCCGACTCGTCGCCCGTTCCGCTGGCCGTCGAGCACCAGCCGCGTGGCGGCGGCCAGCCGGCGAAGCGAGCTGGAGATTTGGGCAAGCACGCCCACCGGGTGTTCCCCCGCCAACAACAGGCGATCCAACTGGGTAATCGCCGCCTGGGCGTCGCCGCCCAAGGTGGCGTCGAGCATTTCCCAAGCCGTCCGGGCACGCCAACTTCCCACCGACTGCTGAACGGTCGGGGCGGTGATTTTTCCGCCCGGCTCGGTGGTCAGGGCCAGCCGGGCCAACTCCTGGTCCAACAGGCCCAACTCGGGCCCGACCAACTCGACCAGCATCTCGGCGGCCGCCGAGGCCAACTCCACGCCGTGGACTTGCTTTGCCCAGCCGCCCAGCCAGCGGGCGATTTGCGCGGCTCTGGGGGCATGGCAGTCGATGGCCAGACCCTCCGCCGCCACACGCTTGTAAAGTCGCGTATTGGACGGCCAGGAACGCACTTCCAAAAGAAGCTGGCCGCTCGACTTCGGCCGGGTGACGTAGTTCTCCAACTCCGACCGCCAACGCGAAACGAAGTCGTCGGCCTGTTCCACCACCACCAGCCGCCGGCCGCCGCCGAACATGGCCACTGTGGAGAGCTCTTCGAACACGTCGGGCCAGGCGACCGCCGGACCCTCGAACACGCCCAGGGAGAACTCCGCATCGCGGCCGGCCAGCGCGTCGGCCCTCAGTTGCACCACCGCGCGGTGCCTCAGAAACGGCTCGTCGCCGAATACGACGTTGACTGCCGCGGGGGGATGCTTTTGCGGCGCGGCCAGGTAGTCGATTGCGTGCAGGGCTTTTGCCATCGCGCGGTTCAAACGCGGCTGATGAGTGTTACTTGCGGAAGGTCGGCGGCGCGAGGCTCTCGCCGAGCCCGTTCATGAGAGGTGGCGGATCGGTACGAACCAATCAAATCAGTATACCGCCGCCGCCCCGGCAACGGAATCCATGCCCCGAGCGCCCCCAGCTTGCCCGCGGATGCGGCCCCCGTCGAGCGGGTGGCCCATCAGCGAAAATAGTAGCGGCGGGGCGAGGCCTGCGCGGATTGGCCCACCGCACGCACGCCGCGGATTTGCACCTGCGAGGGGGCACGCTCGGTTCGCCTGGCCCGGAGCGGCGGGGCCAACGGAATGGCTCGTGGCGTCTCGGCCACCGAGAGGTTGCCCGCCGAGTCGCGGACCTCCAGGCGAAAGTCAGCCTGGTCCGGCACCCCGGACGGGATCGTCCAATCGAATCGCCCCGAGTTGGCCAGGTCCTTGGCGATCGGCGCCCAACGGCCGGCGGCCCGGTCGCCGTAATAGAGCGAGATCGGCGCGGCAGCCAACTGCCGGTCGGAGGCCTGCCAGCGTATCGTCACCTGGCGGGGACGGTCGACCGACTGATCGACCGAAAGGATTCGCGCTCGCGGCTCCGTCACGTCGACGGCGATCCAGAGATCGGGCGAGTCGCCGCTTTGCGGTGGCGGGGTGGGCCGGCCGTAGGCCGAGTGAAAGACGAAACGGAAACCGTAGAGACCCTCGTCCGCGACGGTCACCAGCATCGGGCTTTGGCTATCGCTGTCCAGCCCCATGCTGGTCCAGCTTCTTCCGCCGTCGCGCGTGGCCCACAACTCCACCTTGCCGCCCCCGGACGAGTCGGTCGGCGGCAGGTTGTAT
>CAYZWG010000124.1:6599-7780 GCA_964481605.1 uncultured Planctomycetaceae bacterium | reverse complement strand
GGCTTGCCGATGGACTGGTAAGGGGCCGCCGGGACACCTCCCGCCGGCGGGGTGAAGCCGGGCGACGGGGTGAAGCCGGGCGACGGGGAAACGTTCTGTCCGGAAGAGCTGGAAGCATAGGGCGGAGAATACGGGTAGGATGGCGATGCCGCGTTGGGGGCGGCGTCGCCAGTCGCGGCGGGGGCGGCCCACGGCCGCCCGCTTTCGTCGGCGGCTCGCCAGGCGGAATCGCCGCCGGTGCCCGAGGGCCGCGGCCCGTTGGCCCTGGCGGCCGAAACCCTCGTCCTCTGCCCGCCGGCCAGGGCCGCCGGGGGACCGACCTGGGCGTGGCTCACGTTGCGGTTGCCCGCCGTGTCGGCCGCTTCGGCACGGATTTCCACTCGCCCTTCGGCGGCCGGCGGCCACCAGGAGACCTCGCCCGATCGTTCGGCCCCGCCCGCGCTCGACTGGTTCATGTCGACGGCCACGGTCTCCCAGGTGACCCGATCTCCAATGCGGTACTGGATCTTGAAGCTTTCGGGCTTGAGGTTCGGTTCGTTCACGTGCCAGGCGACGCGGATCTCTCCCGCCTCGCCCCGCTGGGCTTCCAGCTTCAATTCGGGCGGAGTCGTGTCGACGATCACCCGCAGGCCCGGCTCGGTAACCTGGGGCGGCCGCAGGTTGCCCGCCCGATCGCGGGTTCGCACCGTGAACCAGTATTCGCCGTCGGCCGCCGCGCGGAAAAGGAAATGCCGTGTTTCGGGCGTCACCGAGCTGTAGTGCTGCCAGGTGGCCCCGTGGTCGGTGGAGACGTGCAATTGGACCTCGACCGCGCTGAACACCGGATGATTGATCTGGTCGATATCGAACGGGATGGAGAAGTACGTCTGCCTGGTGGAAAGCGGCTCCGCCGGCCCGCCCGCCCCGATGGCAGGCTGAGCGGCGCTGCCGATTCCCACGACCGACACGGTAAGCACTTGGGCAATGGATGCCAGCCACATGGGAAGAACCCTCCGCTGGTTCTCGGGCCCGGTCAACAGTCGTCCCGGCTCCCACGGCCACGCCACGGCCGCCGCGGAGGCTGCGAAATGGATTCCGCCGAATCGGGCGGCAGGCAGTGCGCACGGCGAGACGTCTGCGGAATTCGTATCGGCGATACCGGTGGCGCGACTTGAAGCGGAATTGACGGTGGCTGCGACTGG
>CAYZWG010000124.1:4429-6499 GCA_964481605.1 uncultured Planctomycetaceae bacterium | reverse complement strand
GGGGGGCGTCGGCGACCATTCCGCCCGGGCAATCCTGGACGGAGTTCTGGCGGCTGGGCATAATGAATCGGGTGGCGGCATCGGCAGGATTGGGGCCAGTCTGCCGAGCAGGTGGAGTGCACCGTGGTGGAACTTCTCAAAGACCCGATCGCGCAGCTTGTCATTCTCGCCGCCATTCTGGCGAACCTAGTGGCGGTGGCCGTCTACGTGGCGAAGAAATTCCGTGCCGAGGCCCTACAGAACGAACCCCCGGCCAGCGAATTGATATCAAAATTCCGCGATTTGCACTCCCGGGGTGACCTCACCGACTCAGAATTCCGAACAATTAAGACGACGTTGGCCGATCAACTCCAGGATGAGTTAAAGGGGAACGACGAAACAGGTTAGCACGATTGCCCGATACGCGGATGAACGGTTCGGTTCGGGCGATTCTAGCGGCCGTCGTGATTGGCGCAGGGATGGCGCCGGCAAACCCCCGGAGTTGTCGATACGTAAGAACCATTGGCGTTGAGCGTGCTCGAGGAATCGCGGAAAGGGACGCCCCCAAGGCCCGTGTTTTGCCTGGCGCCAAGCACGGCCCGTCGAGCGACACCGGGAGAGACAACGAACGTTTGCGGCCGGTGCCGATGGTCCGGCGGCGACGGCAACGGAAAGGATGGAGTATGCCCTCTGGACGCGATTTTGGCTCTGGACGCCGTGGCGGCGGGACGACCAAGAAGAACGCCTTTTGCTCCTTTTGCCGAAAAAGCTATCGTGACGTGGGGCCCTTGGTCGAGGGACCCGGCGACGTCTATATTTGTGGCGAGTGCATCGACCTCTGCCAATCCATCCTGGAGCAGGAACGCCGCCGCCGGGGCACGGCGAAACAGCCCTTTCAGAGAATCCCCCGGCCCCGCGAAATCGTCTCCAACCTCGACGATTTCGTCATCGGCCAGGACCAGGCCAAGAAGGTTCTTGCCGTCGCCGTGCACAGCCATTACAAGCGGCTGCAGCACAGCTCCGGAAACTCGGACATCGTGATCGATAAGTCGAATATTCTGCTGATCGGTCCGACCGGCTCCGGCAAGACCCTGCTGGCCCAGACCCTGGCCCGAATTCTCGACGTCCCCTTCGCCATCGGCGACGCCACCACGCTGACCGAGGCCGGCTACGTGGGCGAGGACGTGGAAAACCTGCTCTTGAAGCTCCTCCACGCGGCCGACTTCGATATCGAGGCCGCCCAGAAGGGCATCCTCTACATCGACGAGATCGATAAGATCGGCAAGACCAGCCAGAACGTCTCCATCACCCGCGACGTCTCCGGCGAAGGTGTCCAGCAGGCCCTGCTGAAGATGCTCGAGGGCACGATGGCCAATGTGCCGCCCCAGGGTGGACGCAAGCATCCCGAGCAGCAATACATCCAGATGGACACCACCAACATCCTCTTCATCTGCGGGGGAACGTTCGTGGGCCTGGAGGATATCATCGGCAAGCGGCTGGGCAAGAAGACGATCGGCTTCGGCCAGCAGGCCCAGACCAAGCACGATCTGGAACTGGCCGAGGCCCTGCCCCTGGTGACCAGCGACGACATCCTCGAATTCGGCTTGATTCCCGAGTTGGTGGGCCGGCTGCCGATCCTCTCGGCCTTGACGCCGTTGGATACGGAGGCCCTGGTCCGCGTGCTCACCGAGCCGAAAAACGCCCTGGTCAAACAGTATTTGGAGCTGTTCGGCATGGAGGACGCCGAGCTGTCGTTCACCGACGCGGCCCTGAGGGCGATTGCCGAGCGGGCCAAGGAGCGGGAAACCGGCGCCCGCGGCCTGCGGGCCATCGTGGAGGACGTGATGCTGGACATCATGTTCGATTTGCCCGACCAGGAACCGGGCCAGAAGTACCGCGTCACCGAGGACGTTGTTTACGGCCGCGCGGAACTGTTCCCCCTTGCCGAGCCGAAGCACAAGAGCGCGTAGCGCCGGCGGCGCGCAAGCGTAGGCCGGATCATGATCCGGCATCCAAGGGTTGTCCTACCAGTGCCGGATCGTGATCCGGCCTACGTTCTCTGCGGCGGGGTCGGCAGCCCCGCGCCGAACG
>CAYZWG010000124.1:0-4329 GCA_964481605.1 uncultured Planctomycetaceae bacterium | reverse complement strand
CGGGGTCGGCAGCCCCGCGCCGAACGCGGGCAATCCGGCCGGCCGTCTCGGCGACGATCATTCGGCCCCGGCGAGCTCTTCGAGTGCCTCGATCCCCCGCCGGATCGTCTCGTCGGTGGCCGCGTAGGAGAGGCGGAAGTGGGTGTCGCGGTGGCTGAAGATGTTGCCCGGAATAATCAGAAGCTGGTGCTCCTCGATTGCCCGGGTGACGAACTCCGTGCCGGTGCCCCAGGGGACCTTGGGGAAGATGTAGAACGAGCCGGCGGGGTGGACGATCTCGTAGTTGTCGCGGAGGCCCTCCAGCAGCAGGTCCCGCTTGCGGTGGTAGGCCTCGATCTGCTGGCTCACGTCGGTGTCCATGGCCACCGCCCCGGCCCACTGCGCCGGATGCGGCGCGCAGACGAAGCTGTACTGCTGGAGCTTGATCATCTCGCGGATGATCGCCCCCGGGCCGTGGGCAAAACCGAGCCGCCAGCCGGGCATCCCGTGGCTCTTGCTGAAGCCGTCGATCACCAGCGTTTGGGGGTTGAACCGGGCCGGTGAGACGAACGCCGCGTCGTAGCAGAACTGGCGGTAGATCTCGTCGCTGACCAACACGACGTTGCGCTGGGCAGCCAACTCGGCCAGCGCCCGCACCTCCTCCTCGGCGGCCACCACGCCGGTGGGGTTGGCCGGGCTGTTGAAGAGAATCGCCTTGGTGCGGGGAGTGATCGCGGCGGCCAGGCGGTCCAGGTCGACACGAAAGTCGGGATAGGTGTCGACATACACCACCCGGCCGCCGACCAGCCCGGCCAGGGCGTCGTACATCACGAAGTAGGGGTCGAAGACGATCACTTCGTCGCCCGGGTCGACCAGCGCCAGCATCGCCAGCACGAGGCCGCCGCTGGTGCCGCTGGTGACGAACAGCTCCCGGTCATCGTGGCCATACTCGGCATCGACGCGTGCTTGCAGCTTCTCCCGCAAGACGGGCATCCCCTGGGTCAGCGCGTAGCCGTTCTTGCCGCTTTGGATGGCCTCGATGGCCGCCTTGCGAACCACCGCGGGCACGTCGAAATCGGGCTGGCCGATGGAGAGGTTGATGGGGTTCTCCAGCTTCGCCCCCAGGTCGAAGACCTTGCGAATGCCCGAGGAGTCAAAACACCTGGTTCGCTCGGCAATCCAATGATCCGGCATGGACAGGGTGCCTGGCAAGAGAAGGGGTAGGATCGAGAGAGCAAGCAGCCGGCCGGATGGGCCGGCTGCAACCGTTCGATTCTACCCGGCACGGCACGCGGCGTCGAGGACCCGGCCGATCGCCGATCGCGCAAGCGCCGGCGTTTCACCGCCAGCGACGGTTTTGCAACGGCGCTCGGCCACCGCTTGAACACGTGTCGGCCGCAGGCCGGGCGTACCCGCCGGGGACGCCGTTTGCCGAGAGGACGATCTGCCACACCTGGTTTTTCCTCGCCCGGAACGACCCGGCGCAGGAGAGGAGATAATACTTCCACATGCGGTAAAAACGCTCGCCGTAATCGTCCTTGATGGCATCCCAGTTCGCCTCGAAATTCCCGAACCAGTGCATCAGCGTCTTGTCGTAGTCGGCACCGAAGCCATGCCAGTCTTCCAGCACGAACGAGCCTTCCATGTGGGTACAGATCTGCCTGGCCGAAGGGATCAAGGAATTCGGAAAGATGTAGCGTTCGATCCAGGGGTCCGTCCTGGTGGCGGAGCGGTTGCAGCCGATGGTGTGCAAGAGGAACAGCCCGTCGTCCTTCAGGCAACGGTTGACCACGTGGAAGAAGGTGGCGTAGTTCTTGTGGCCGACGTGCTCGAACATCCCCAGGGAAAAGACGCGATCGAAGGTTTCTCCCAGGTCGCGATAGTCTTGCAGGCGAATCTCCACCGGCAGTCCCCGGCACAGCTCCGTGGCGAATCTCGCCTGTTCTTCGGAGACGGTGATCCCCACCACCTCGACCTGGTATCGCTGGGCGGCGAACTGGGCGGCCCCACCCCAGCCGCAACCGATGTCCAGTACCCGCATTCCCGCACGAAGGCCCAGTTTGCGGCACACCAGTTCCAGCTTGGCTTCTTGTGCCTCCTCCAGGGAGGAGGCATCCTTCCAATAGCCGCAGCTATAGATCAGTCGCTCGCCCAGCATCAACCGGTACAGGTCGTTGCCGATGTCGTAATGCCGCCGTCCGACCTCAAAGGCCCGCGACCGCTTCTGCACGTTCAGCAGCTTGGATTTGAGAACGGCGAAAAGCTCCGTCCGCGTTTTGACCCGGGCATCCAACTCGGCCCGCAGAATGCGGTTGAACAACTCGTCGAGCCGCCGGCAATCCCACCAGCCGTCCATGTAGGACTCGCCCAAACCGAGCGAACCTTCCGCCAGCACTCTGGGGTAAAAGTCCTCGTTGTGGACTTGGGGGTCCCAAGGGCGGTCCCCACCGATCTCCACGTCGACCGAGGACAACAGGCGCTCTATCGCACTGCGGCAGTGGGCGCGAGGCATGTCCTCTCTCCCCCATCCTCGCGGGTCATCCCCTGCGCGGCATGGAAGGCGTCGTTTCCAGGTTGCCGCGTTGGGGGGGCACGGCGTGCCGGGTGGACGCCTGACCCGCGGCCATTATAACGCCAGAAAGACGGGGGAGCAAAGGGACGTGGAATCAATCACCGTGGCGGTCGGCGGTGCGGTTTTCCGTCCTGTCTTCCACAACAGTTGCCGTAGGGCCGGCTGTGCCGGCCGGTTGCCGCGTTTCGCAACGCCAGCCGCGTTTCGGCTCCGCACAGCCGGCCCTACGGCAACTTCGCGTCAGCTATTGATTCGCCGCGCGTAACCGCACGGTGAACTTGTTTTCCGGCCGAGCTTATCCGTCGTCGCCCGCCGTGCCGAGGACTTCGCTGGCCGGGCGATCCGTGGCGCTGAGCTTGCCGAGCAGACGGGTCAGCGCCCACATCGCGTCGCCCGAAACCCGGCCGCGGGGCAAACCAAACCACCACCGCCCGCTCACCCCGCCACCCAGCAAGGCCTTTTCCCGATCGACCGCGGCGTGAACCTCTTGGCACCGCGCCCGGCAGACGACCACCTTGCTGCCCAACGCCCGGATGGCGTCGGCCGTGCGCTGGGGCACGCCCTCTTCGACAACCACGGAGCGGGCGGCGGATTCGCCGTCCACCGGATCGACCAGCAGCCGCAGCAAGCGATGGGGCTCGACCGGCCGGCCGCGCTCGTTCCAAATCCGCAAACGCCGCCCGTCCTCGTCGACGCAAACCCCGAAATGCGCCTGCTCGGCGACGACCTGCTTGCCGATCCGGCCGGGCAGCGCCTCGCGTCGCAAGACCTGGCAGGCGGTGGGCCCGGTCAGCCGCTCGAGCAAATCGGCAAACGGACCACTGGGCGTGTCGAGCACGAACCGCAGCGGTCGCAGACCATGGTAGGCCGCCGCCAGCGAGGCCAGGTAGGCGGAGCGAACCTCGAGCCGAGCCAAGTCGGCGTAGCGGCGGCCCGGCCGGTCCAGGTGCGTTTCGTAATGCCGGCGGATCGAGTCGAGAGTGCCGCCGGCCGAGGCCGGGCTGCCGCCCGGGCCCCAAAAGCCGAGCCCCGCCGTGTGGGCGCGTCCCGGCGGATTGCCCACCAACAGCGCGCCGCCGGCAGCAGCCTCGGCCTGGGCGAATTCCACCAGTCCCGTGGTGGCCGGGCCGATGTCGAGCACCCGGCAACCGGCCCAGCGGAGTCCTTCGGCGGCGGCGGCCACCAGTTCGGCGAGGATGGCCCGGCCGTCGGAGCCGAGCACGACTCGGGGCCCCTCCGCGGCGGCGTGCCCGGCCCGCACCGAGACCCCCAGCGCCGCCGCCAACTTGCCCGCCGAGAGCGCGTCAAGGTCGTTGTGGACCACGCCGCCGGCATATTCCTCGCCAAACAACGGCGGCCGGACCGCCTTCTTGCTCGCCTCGGAAAGCCGGCTGCGTTGCCGCGTCGACAGGCTGCCCGTGGCATGCCGATGCTCGCATTGCCGGCAGCCCGGATAGTGGCCGGCAAGCCGGGCCAAATGAATCGCCCGACCCACCGGCTTTTGCTGGCCGGGGCAAAGATATTCGGCACCTTCGTCGGGCAACCGGCTCACGGACAGGCTCTTCGAGGATGCAAACGGAAACGGCGGGGCAGGGCAGGGGGGGGAGCCTCGCGCTGCCGACTTAACCTGGTTCCCAAGCTCCAGCTTGGGAACCCGCGGACCCTGAGTTACCGTAGGGCAGGGTAGGGGGGGACCATGCACTGCCGACTTTCCGCAACAGAAGCTAGTTATCAAACCCGCAGTCCACCGGGGCAAGCCCGGTGGGGATTCTCCTTGG
>CAYZWG010000123.1:7264-12890 GCA_964481605.1 uncultured Planctomycetaceae bacterium | reverse complement strand
ACAACCAAGACCCCCACCACCTGACAGAGGTATCCCGATGCGACCCGCATCCAGCCGTGGCAAGCCTGCCCCCTCGCATTCACCAGGTCCATTGCCACGCGGAATGGCGACACCAATCCTTGTCCTCCTCACCGCATTTTTGTCAATCGACGCCGTAAAATGCGATGCGCAACCAAAGAATGGCAATGTACCCAACATCGTAATGATTCTGGTTGACGACCTTGGCTGGATGGACCTCGGCTGCCAGGGGAGCCGGTATTACGAGACACCCCACGTGGACGGGCTGGCCCGCCAGGGGATGCGGTTCACCAACGGCTACGCCGCTTGTGCCGTCTGCTCGCCCACCCGGGCGGCCGTGCAGACGGGGCGTTATCCGGTCCGGCTGGGGGTGACCGACTGGATTCGCGGCCGCTTCCAGGGCGGCATCATCGGCGCCGACGGGAAGAATCCCCAAGGCTATACCGGCGGCCCCAAGGACCCCGTGCTCTGTCCCAAGAACGCCCTCTTCATGGAGCTGGACGAGATCACGCTGGCCGAGATGCTCGGTCCGGCGGGCTACACCACTTGCCACATCGGCAAATGGCACCTGGGCCAGGAGAACCAATTTCCCGAGAAGCAGGGCTACGACGAAAACCACGGCGGATGCGACCTGGGCCAGCCGCCCGGCTATTTCGACCCCTACCGCACCGGCCGCCGCTACTACGAGATTCCCAACTTACCGCCGCGAAAAGCGGGCGAGTACCTTACCGACCGGGAGGCCGACGAGGCGGTCGGTTTCATCGAGAGAAACCAGCACCGCCCGTTCTACTTGAACATGTGCCACTACGCCGTGCACACGCCCTTGCAGGCCAAGGAGGACGTGACCGCCCGCTACCAGGCCAAGCCCAAGACCAAGCAAAACAACGCCGTTTACGCCGCCATGGTGGAAAGCGTGGACGACGCCGCCGGCAAGATTCTGGCCGCCTTGGACCGGTGCGGCATTGCCGACCGCACGGTGGTGATTTTCACCTCGGACAACGGCGGGTTGCTGGGCCCGACCAACAACGAGCCGTTGCGCAGCGGCAAGGGCTTTCCCTACGAGGGCGGCATCCGCGTGCCGCTGATCGTTCGCTGGCCGGGCGTGGTCAAGCCGGGCACGACCTGCGACGTGCCGGTCACCAGCGTCGACTTCTTCCCCACCATGATGGAAATCGCCGGGGTGCCGCTGCCCACGGATCGGCCGATCGACGGCCAGAGCATCGTGCCGCTCTTGAAGCAGACCGGCAAGCTCAAGCGGGAGGCCCTCTATTGGCACTTTCCCCATTATCGCGGGAGCCTGGGCCCTTATAGCATCATCCGCCGCGGCGACTGGAAACTGATCAAACGCTACGCCACCGGCCGGCGGGAGCTCTACAACCTGGCCGAGGACTTGAGCGAAACGCACGACCGGGCGGAAGAGATGCCGGAGAAAGTTCGGCAGCTCGATGCCCAATTGGTCCAATGGCTCAAGGCGACCGGCGCCAAGATGCCCAAGCCCAACCCGGACTATCGGCCAAAGACAACGATTCGGGAGAAGAACAAGGCGGGCGACCGGAAGGGCGGCGCCGGCCGGAAGCCGGCCGGCACGGCCGGCCCTACTCGGCAAACGGCCGGCAAGCGTCCCAACGTGCTCTGGGTCATCGCCGAGGATATGTCCTGCGACCTGGGTTGCTACGGGCTGCGCCAGGTGACCACGCCCCACATCGACGCCCTGGCCGCCGGGGGAGTCCGCTATACCAACGCCTTCACCACCGCACCCGTCTGCTCGGCCAGCCGGTCGGCCTTGATGACGGGGATGTACCAGACGACGATCGGGGCCCACAATCACCGCTCGCACCGCGGCGACGGGTTCAAGCTGCCCCAGGGCGTGCGGGTGATTACCGGTTGGGCCCGGGACGCAGGCTACTTTACGGCCAACATTCGCAACGTTCCGGGTGGGCCCCGCGGCACGGCCAAGACCGACTGGAACTTCGACCCGGGCGAGAAGCCGTTCGACTCGAACCGGTGGGAGGACCTGAAGGGACACCAGCCGTTTTTTGCCCAGATCAACTTCCAGGAGACCCATCGCAAGTTCGAGCATTGCCCCCAGCACCCGGTGGACCCCGGCGCGGTGAAGCTGCCACCGTACTATCCCGACCATCCGATTGCCCGCCGGGACTGGGCACTCTACCTGGAGACGGTCAACGTGCTGGACCAGAAGGTGGGGAAGATTCTGGAAAAGCTGGAGGCGGACGGGCTGGCCGACGATACCGTGGTGATCTTCTTCGCCGATCACGGCCGGGCAATGGTCCGCGCGAAGCAGTGGTGCTACGACAGCGGGCTGCGGGTGCCGCTGCTGATCCGCTGGCCGAAGCATTTTCCCCCCCCGCCGCAATACGCCCCCGGCAAGGTCGACGATCAGCTTTTGCTGGCGATCGACTGGGCGGCCACCACGCTGTCGATCTGCGGCGTGGAGAAGCCGCCGAAGATCCAAGGGCGGGTGTTTCTCGGCCCCCGGACCGATCCGCCGCGAGAGTATGCCTTCGGCGCGCGGGATCGTTGCGACGAGACGGTTTTTCGCATCCGCACGGCCCGCGACAAGCGATATCGCTATATCCGCAACTTCATGCCCGAGCGACCTTTCCTGCAAATCAACCGTTACAAGGAGGCCAGCTACCCGATGATTCCGCTGATGCGGAAGTTGCAGGCGGAAGGGAAGCTGACCGAGCCCCAGGCCCGGTTGTTGGCCCCCCACCGCCCGGCCGAGGAGTTGTACGATGTGGTTGCCGACCCTTACGAAATCCACAACCTGGCCGACTCGCGGCAGCACCAGGAGGTGCTCGGGCGGATGCGGCGGGCGTTGGAGAGGTGGATCAGCCAGACGAATGACCAAGGGCGAACACCCGAGCCACCCGAGGTCATCAGGCCGTGGGAAGACAAGATGAAGAAGCACTACGACGAGCGGATCGAGAAGATTCGCGAGGAATACGGTGTGGCGGGCGAGCCAGGGGAATGAGTCTCTGCTGCCGGTTGGCGCGGATGGTGCAGCGGTTCCCAAGCTGGAGCTTGGGAACCAGGTCGGGTTAATAAGTCGCCGTTGGGTCGCGCGGGTGGCCCTGATAGCTCGTCTATCAGGGCGGCGTAGCCGCAAGAGGCACCTGTTCGGCGCGGAGCTGCCGACCCCGGTCCACGCGTGTCCCGACAGTCCGCACGCCGCAATCCTCGCCTCCCGTGCCTGCGGCACCCCGATAGCAAAGCTATCGGGGCCACCCGCGAACCGGGTTGGGTCGCGCTGGAGCTGGGGAACCAGGTTGCGGCCGTTTTTTCGTTTCAACTTCTTTACGAGCACGGAGAGCCAGCCATGTTGTCCGGGGTGAGCATTACCTGTTTTGCCGCCAGTTACGCCGTGACGCTGGGATTGGAGATCAGCCGGCTGCTGTTCCGCAGCGGAATCCGCGGGGCGGTGATGCTGGGCTTCGCCGGGGCCGGATTGTTTGCCCACACGGTGTTCCTCTACTACCGGGCGGTGGGCGCGCAGGGCTATCCCCTTTCCAGCACGCAGGATTGGTACTTGGTGGCAGCCTGGGTTCTGGCGGCAATGTACCTCTATTTGACGTCGTACCATCCGGAGAACGCCTTCGGCGTGTTCCTGCTTCCGCTGGTGCTGGGGCTGGTGGCGGCCGGGACCTGGCTGGCCGACCCGACCCCCATTGCCCGCGAGCCGGCCCTCTACGCCTGGGGCCTGGTCCACGGCATCTCGATTCTGCTGGCCACGGTGTCGGTGATGGTCGGCTTTGCCACGGGGCTGATGTACCTGGCCCAGGCCCGCCGGCTGAAGCGGAAGCGGTTGCCCGCGCGGGGGCTGCGGCTGCCCAGCCTGGAGTGGCTTTCCCGCGCCAACAGCCGCGCCACGGGCGTGGCCATGCTGATGCTGGGGATTGGAATTCTCGCCGGGATGATCCTCAACGCGATCTATTTCGGCCGCAGCGTCGACCGGCTCCCGTGGTACGATCCAGTGGTGCTGGGCACACTCTTGATGTTCTGTTGGCTGGTGGCCGCCGCCGGCGTGAGTGCCCTCTATCGGCCGACCCGAGCGGGCCGCAAAGTCGCCTATCTGACCGTGCTCAGTTTCGTGTTCCTGGTGCTGGTGCTGGGGGCCCGCTTTTTCTTGGATACACGGCACCGGGAGTTCAGTCGGCACCACAGCGGATTCTCTCGGCCGGCGGTGGAGGAGATGAAAAAAGGGGTCAGGAGTCTTTTTCCTCAAAGGCCCGTAGGGTGCTTCGCACAAAAGGCTCCTGGCCCCTTTTTCCCCTCGTGCCGTGAAGGAGGCCCGGCATGAAGGTGCGCGTGGTGGGATGCAACCATCTGACCGCCCCCATCGCGGTGCGCGAGCGGCTGGCCTTCAGCCCCCAGCAAACCCGCTCGGCGGTGGCTCGCTGGCGGGAGCAGTTTCCCGGTACGGAGATGGTGCTCTTGTCCACCTGCAACCGCACGGAAATCTACGCCGCGGGGGAGAACGCCTCGGTTCCCGGCGACCGCCAGATGGCCGAGTTCTTGGGCTGTTTTCACGGTCTGGAACTGGCGGCAATCGAGGAACACCTCTTCAGCCATGAAGGGGAAAAGGCGGTCGAGCACCTGTTCACGGTCGCCGCCAGCCTGGACAGCATGGTGGTGGGCGAGCCGCAGATTCTCTCCCAGGTCAAGCAGGCCTACCAGTTGGCCACGGGCCAAGAGAGCACCGGCCCCTTGATGCACGCGGCCTTTCAAGCGGCCAGCAAGGTCGCCCGGCGGGTGGCCGGCGAGACCACCATCCACCACCGCCGAGTGAGCATCCCCAGCGTTGCCGTGGCCGACTTCGCCCAGCAGATATTCGAACGCTTCGACGACAAAAACACGTTGATCGTGGGCGCCGGCGAGATGGCCGAGGAGACCCTCCGCTATCTACGCGATGCAGGCGTCCGCGACGTGAGCGTGGTCAACCGCAGCCCCGAGCGGGCACGGGAACTGGCCCGGCGATGGCACGGGCTGGCGGTCCCTTGGCCGCGGCTGGTCGAGGCGCTGGTCAAGGCCGACCTGGTGATCAGCACCACCCGGTCCGAGCAGCCGGTGGTCACGGCCGAGGTCTTCGCCCGGGTCGAGGCGGCCCGCGGCCGGCGACCGCTGTTTGTCTTGGACCTGGCCGTGCCGCGCGATTTCGACCCCGCCATCGGCGACCGCCCCGGCGTCTACCTTTACTCGATCGACGACCTGAAAGAAGTCTGCCGTCGCAACCGCCGGGCACGCGACAAGCAACTGCCCGCCGCCCGGCGAATCATCGAGCAGGAGACGCGGCGTTTCATCACCGAGCTACACCATCGGGCCACCGGCCCGGTGATCCGGCGGTTGAAACAGGGATGGGAGAAGCCCAAGGAAGAGGAGCTGCGGAGGCTGTTGAACAAGTTGCCCGATCTGGACCAGCGGGCGGAGGCCGAAATCCGCCAGGCATTCGACCGGCTGGTGAACAAGCTTTTGCACCCGCCCATGGAGTCGCTCCGCGACGAATCGCAACACGGCATCCCGCGGGCACTGATGGACGCCCTCTCCAAGCTGTTTCAGTTGAAGGACTGAGCGGGCGGGACCGCGCCGG
>CAYZWG010000123.1:0-7164 GCA_964481605.1 uncultured Planctomycetaceae bacterium | reverse complement strand
GACGCCCTCTCCAAGCTGTTTCAGTTGAAGGACTGAGCGGGCGGGACCGCGCCGGGTCGCGTTCGGCGAAGGTCTCCCGACCTCGCCGGTGCGGCACCGAGTTCCGGCCAGGCGCGTCTGCGAACCGAAACCCTCAGGGAGACTCGCCCAGCAGGCGCCCGATGGACCGCACGGCGGGCGACTGCGGCGCGATTCGGCTGGCCCGGCGCCAGTTCGTCCGGGCCGTCTCCTTCTGGCCGACTTCCCATTGGCACCAGGCCAGCTTGGCCAAGGCCAGGGGGTCGTCGGGCCTTTGCTCGATCAGTCGCTGGAAGTGCGGGATCGCGTCTTCATAGCGCCGCATCGCCAGCAGCACGCTGGCCAGGTTGGTGCGGTTGATTGCGTCGTCCGGCCGCCGTTTTACCAGCGGCCCGAGCAACTCGGCCGAGCGCCGAAAATCGCCCAGCCGTAGATACGTCGCCGCCAGGTTGCTCTGGGCGAGAAAGTCGCCCGGACGCAGCTCCAGGCTGCGGGTGTACTCGTCTCTGGCCAGCGCGTAGTCCCCCATCGCGAACGCCGCCATGCCCACGTGATAATGGGCCAGGCCGCTGTGGGGGCTGTAGGACAGCGCCGTGGACAACTCTGCCAGCGCCGCCGGGTAGTCGCGCTGGTGGTAATAGGCCAGACCGAGATTCGTGTGCGCGACCCAGGGAGACCAATACGCGGTCCAGTGCGGATCGCCGGCCCGCCGGATGGCTTCTTCTCCATATTCGATCGCCTTGCCGTAGTCGTCGCGGCGGAAGGCCACGTCGGCCAGACCGATCCACCCTTCGACAAAATGGGGGTCTTGCCCCACGGCCTGGCGAAACAGGGTTTCGTCGTCCCACCACTTCGTGTTGCTGTAGCCGGTGACCAGCACGGCCCACACGCAGGCCGTGGTCAAAACAACCTTTGCCGGCAATCCCTCCCACTTTTGTCCCAGCCGGTGCATGAGTCGCAGGATCACCAGTACCGCGACCAGCAGCAACCCCCACGATGCCGGGTAGAGGTACCGTTCCGCGCGGAGGTGGCGAAGGGGAATCATCCCCGTGGCGGGCAAGAGCCAGACCCACGCCCAGGCCGCGGCCACGGCCCACGGTCGCCGTCGAAACAAGCCCATCGCCGTGGCCGCCAGCGCCGCGGCCAGGCCCAACATGGCGGCGACCCCCCCGGCGCCGATCGACTCCCAGACGGGCCAGGCGTCGCTGATCCGCGGCACTCTGGGCCAGAGCACCCGGCCCGCGTATTCCCAGATCAGCGTGGAGAACGTGGCCATGTTGGCCGGCACCGACGCGGCCGGATAGCGGGCGTTCAGCCCGAATCCGCCCAGCACCGCGTGGCGGTACCAGGCCACGGCCAACGGAACCGCCAACAGCATCGCCCAGCCGGCGATGGCCGCCGGCCGATCGCCCCCGCGGCCGGAGAGCCGCGGCCACTTGCACCACAGCAGCAACGCCGCGGCGGCCGCCACGACCATTCCCAACTCCTTGGAAAGAGCCGACGCGGCAGCCGACACCGCCGCCAGCAGATACCAGCCGCCGGCCCGCCACGAGGGCCGGCTCTCCACCGCCCGGGCAAACGCCAAAAGCGCCGCCACGCCGAAGGCCGCACACATCGTGTCCTTGCGTCCGGAAATCCAGGTCACCGAATGGACGCCCAGCGGATGGGCGGCAAACAGCAGCGTGGCCCAAAAGACGGCCCGGTCGTCCGCCACGTAGTGTTGTCCCAGAAAGAGCAGCCCGACGCAAACCGCCAGATGCCAGAGGATGTTCTCCAGGTGGTCGCACCAGGGCCTCGCCCCCCAGGCCCACCAGTCCAGCGAGATGCTGGCGGCATAGCACGGCCGCCAATAGCCCCCGTGGCTGGGAACCGGCCCCTCGTTTCTCGCCAGGTATTGATCGAGCGTCAAGCGGAAAAGCCGTGCCGGATCGCCACCCTCGGTAAGCCGGTAGCCCCCCTGCTCGATCTCCACGTGATCGATCCAGACAAATCCGCCGGGGATCGACGTGGCGTAGGCGGCCGTGACCACCGCCGCCAGCACCACCAGCCGCGCAAAAACCGGAGACCTCCCTTCAAGCGGAAGGTCTCCGGGTGTTGGTGTCGGGGCGGTCATTCCCATCAGGCGGTCGAGCGTCGCCCGCGCCGCCGGCGACGAACAAATCCCCACGCGCCGAACAGCCCGGCAAACACCAGCCACGAGGCCGGCTCGGGGACCGCCGTGCTGGAGTGCAGCAGAAGTTCGTAGCCGCCCGAGTCTCCGCTATAGCCCGTGACTTTCACGAAGTACGTGTCCGTCGTCGAAATGGGAACGTTGGTGAGGATTGAATCGAGGGAGCGGAAACTACCGCCACCCCATTCGGTTGAGGAATAATAGGTGTCATCGTTCGAGGCCAGCAGGGTCGTCCCATCCGGGCCAAATATCGAGACAATCGTATCCGCGGCCGCTCCCACCAACTCGTTGTTGATATCCGCCGTAAGCAAGCTGCCGGCGGCGAGGCTCACGCTGTAGAAGTCAACGTCCGACGAACTCAGATCACCAATAATATTCGCGGCCGACCGGGCGACATTGGGTAGCGCCACCAGCGAGACGGCCTGGGCACCGCCGGCGGTCCCCCCGGCATCTCCCGATTCGAGCGTCGAGCTCGGCGTGCTCGCCAGCAGTTCGGCGCCAAACGCCAGCTTCACCTCGGAGTGCTCCGTAAAGGCCCGCTGTGTTTCTCGGCCCACTTCGCCCAGCCCGGTACTTCCGGTCGCCATGATGTGGTCGTTCTGGACACCGCCCGTAGTGACCGCCGCCCCCGTAAAGGTCACGTCGCCGTAGGCGTCGTGGTGGCGCAGCCCCAGGTTGTGCCCCAGTTCGTGGGCGGCGGTTCCCGCCAGCGCCGTGGTCAACTCGTCAATCTGCGTCGCGCGAGGGTCCCCCGATTCGACAATGAAGGCGAAGTTCGCACTATAGACCCGGGCGGTATCCGCAATCGTCTGATTCCGATAGTCAATACCATCGGCAAGTCCCAGCGAACCGGCACCGGCGGTCAGCCCGAAATTGACCGTGGCGAACGAGCCGCCCGGACTGGTTTCGGTAAAGCCCACGGTGAAGTGGCTGTAGGCCGTCTCCAACTGGCTCTTGATGCCACTCTTGATCGTGGTCACCTCGGTGCCGGTAAAGGCACCGACCCCCGCGCTGGTGGTAAGCTCCCCCAGCCGCGTGGTGAAGTTCGTGTAGTCCAGAAACACGTCGAGTGCGGCCTGGCTGGTCGCGGGAAGTGCCAACAACACGAGGCAGGCCAGGGCCAGCGTCCAATCGCTCCGACGGATCATAGGCTCATCCCCCACAATGGTGCTACATCGTTGCCGAAATACAATTCATCCACACGTCCTCATTCTCTACAATACCTATAGACCACAGGTCCCTCATTCCTGACATAGAAAATAGGAAATAATGCAGATTCCCGTCTGAAGAGGGGGTTCGCTGCGGGCGAAGCGGAGCGGCGCGGAGATGCGGTCCCAAGCTGGAGCTCAGGACCGAGACGGGCCTCGTTCGGCGAAGGTCTCCCGACCTCGCCGGTGCGGGACCGGGTTCCGCCCTGCCGGGTCGTGGGCCGGCCTACAGGCTGGCAAGGTGAGCGACCTGTTCGTGCGGGCCCGTCTACCAGGGGGCACGGACGTAATAGACGCCAAACTGGTCCGTGTCGGCGGGCCAGGCCGGGGTGGGGGCAAAGCGGTTGCGATCGTAGGCCACCGGCCCGGGAAAGTTGCGCCGGAACTGGGGATAGATTCCGGTCACGCGGGTGTTGCCCACACCCCATCCCCAGTGGGTCTGGAGCGTTGCCCTGGGTGGCACGACCAGGGCCACGGGTGCCCCCCAGGCGGCGTGGTAGTAGTTTCCGTGCCAGGCGGCTCCGTCGCAGCAGCCTTGACCGGCGCGGAACCTCCCTCCGCCCGCCCAAGCCTCGCTCGCCAAACCCAAGCTTCCCAGCAGCACGGCCGCACAGCAAGTGAGCAAGATCGGTTTCATGGGGGTGGGTCCCTTTTGTTCAAGCTGGAAGGTGGAACCGGCTGGGACCGGTCGATTTTGCCATGGTTTGGCCCCGCCGCGGATCGGGATCGCCGGGGGGGGCAGATGGGCAGGAAGAAGCCTACTCCCAGATCACCACGGTCCTCGTCACCCGGCCGTTGGGATTGCGGCGGTAGTAGGTGCGGTGATGGCGATAGAGAAACTCGTGGGGCAGCAGGGGCTGATAGGGGACGTACGTATGGCCGACCCTGGCCGGCACCGGTAGGGGAGCCACGTACATCTGCACCGCCGCACCGCCGCACGCACCGGGGCCCACGTAGTAGTTGTAGAACAGGTCGGGCGCGGTGCGAACCAGGCCGCCGGCCAACGTGCTGCCCGAGTCGTCGAGGGTTAGGCCCCAGCAAGCCGCGAGTGCTGCCAGGAACACGGTCACGCGTACCACACGAAGAACCATGGGCGGCTCCTTCTCGTTGCTCCCCCACCGTTACGGATTCTCCGCCCGGCCACGGCCCGGCGGCGGAGACCACGGGCGGTCTCACTACTGATCGTCGGCTTGTGGTGGTGTTGCGGGTGAATCTTTTGGGAGCGGTCGTGGCAAACAGCCGCGGTTGCGCGATGGGGAGGGAAAAGCCGGCTGGGAAGTCGCCCGAAAAGTCGCTATAATCTGCCCAATCCGAACTCACGCTGTTCGCCGCTTTCAGCAGGGGTCGGAAGCCGTAGGGCCGGCTGTGCCGGCCGGTTGCCGCACTTCGTGGGTGGCCCTGATAGCTCGCCTATCAGGGCGGCGTAGCCGCAAGAGGCACCTGTTCGGCGCGGGTCTCCCGCCAACGTTCGGCGCGGGTCTCCCGACCCCGCCGCACGCGTGGGCGGCAGTCCGGCACGCCGCAATCCTCGCCTCCCGTGCCTGCGGCACCCCGATAGCAGAGCTATCGGGGCCACCCGCGGGGTCGGGAGACCCGCGCCGAACGCTGTCTTTGCGAGGGATAGGTTGGATTCGTGTTCGAGGGTAAGGGAGTGGTGAGATTGGCCAAGAAGGTACGCCGTACCGCGTCGCGTGTCCGTTTGGCCGGGTCAGCCGGCTCGAACGGTCGCGCGCCGTCGTCGAAGCCGCGTCGTCGCCGGGCCACGGCCGAGTCGATGGCCGCCAGCCAGCGCGACATTTCCGTGAGCGAGTTTTTCGCCAAGAACCGGCACCTGCTGGGCTTCGACAACCCTCGCAAGGCGTTGCTGACCACCGTCAAGGAGGCGGTCGACAATGCCCTCGACGCCTGCGAGGAGGCCGGCATCCTGCCCGAAATCTGGGTCCACATCCGGCGGACCACCAACGGCAACGGGCAGGATCGCTTCCAGGTGGGCGTGCAGGACAACGGCCCGGGTATTCTGAAGAAGCAAATCCCCCTGATCTTCGGCAAGCTGCTCTACGGCTCGAAGTTCCACCGCCTGAGGATGAGCCGCGGACAACAGGGGATCGGCATCTCGGCGGCGGGAATGTATGGCCTGTTGACCACGGGGAAGCCGGTCACGATCATGTCGAAGGTTTCCCAGCGCAAGCCGGCCCATTACTACCAGGTACAGATCGACACCAAGCGCAACCGGCCCGAGATCATCAACGGCCGCGGCGAGGGCGTCGACATCCCGCCGGGGGCGCGTGGCGAGAAGGTGATCGAGAAACACGGCATCGAGTGGATTCCGCTCGACCACGGCACCCGGGTGACGATCGAATTGGAGGCTCGTTACCAGCGAGGCCGGGGCAGCGTCGACGAGTATCTGGAGGAGACGGCCATCGCCAACCCGCACGTCTCGCTCCACTACCAGGATCCCGACGGGGGCCGCCGCGACTATGAGCGGGTGGCCGAGGTGCTGCCGCCGGAACCGCGGGAGATCAAGCCGCATCCCTATGGCGTCGAGTTGGGCCGGCTGGTGGCGATGCTCAAGGAGACCAAGGAACCGACGATTACCCAGTTCCTCACCAAGTCGTTCTCTCGCGTCAGCCCGGCCGTGGCCCGGCGAATTTGCGAGGGGGCCGGCGTGAGCACTCGGGCCAGCAGCCGAAAGATCGGCCGCCACGAGGCCGACCTGGTCTACCAGGCGATCCAGAAGACGAAGATCAAGAGTCCCACCACGGATTGCATTTCGCCCATCGGCGAGGAATTGATTCTCAAGGGGCTTCGCCAGGTGGTGCCGGGTGAGTTCTACGCCGCCGCCACCCGGCCGCCCTCGGTCTATCGGGGCAACCCGTTTCAGATCGAGGTGGGCCTGGCCTACGGCGGCGCCTCCACCGCGCATCGCGTCTCCCGCGAGACGTTGGTGGAGCTGATCGAGCAGACCGACGCCCGCACGCTCCGCCAGTTCCTCTACACCACGTTCGACGGCGTGGGCACCGACGCCGCCGACCGGATTCTCAAGGAGGCCGCCCTGAAGACACGGGTCTCGCCCGGCAAGCTCAAGGCCACGCAGGTCGACAAGCTGCTCGAGGCGATGCGGAACGTCAACCTCAGCGACGGCCAGACGATGAACGTGCTGCGCTATGCCAACCGCGTGCCGTTGCAGTTTCAGGCCGGCGGGTGCGCGATCACCCAGACGGTGATGTCCACCAACTGGCGTTCCTACGGCCTGGGCCAGTCGCGAGGCCAACTGCCCCGCGGTCCGGTCACCGTGATGGTCCACATGGCCAGCGTGTGGGTGCCCTTTACCAGCGAGTCGAAGGAAGCGATTGCTTCCTATCCGGAGATTCAGAAGGAGCTGCGGCTGGCGCTTCAATCGGTGGGGCGAAAGCTGGGAATGTATCTCCGCCGTCGCCGCCGTGTGAAACACGAAGGCGAGCGCCGCAACATGTTCCTCCGCTACCTGGGCGAGGTAGCCACCGCGGTGAGCGAAATCAACCGTGCCGATCGCGACGTCCTCTACGATCAACTCCTGATGGTGGCCAGGCAGAGAACGGCCGAGGCGGACGTCAAGCTCGACGATCACGGTCGGCCCATCGAGGAGCCGCTGGAGAGCGATTCGTTCGGCGACAACGTGCTGATCGTCGACCCCGGCCATGCCGAGGAAATGCTCTTGGCGCGAGCCCGGCTCAACGGCTCGGCCGAGCAGGAGAAACAGAAACAGTTGTTCTGACGAGGCTTCGCCTC
>CAYZWG010000122.1:0-12949 GCA_964481605.1 uncultured Planctomycetaceae bacterium | reverse complement strand
GGGGGGGGGGGGGGGGGGGGGGGGGGGGGGGGGGGGGGGGGGGGGGGGGTGGGGGCGGGGGGGGGGGGGGCAAGCAGGGCGAAGGGTCGCCGCGGCCGGTTTCCGGTTGGGGATCGGCCAGCGAGGCTTGATCGAGTTGATCGAGGAGTTGAAGGCCCAGGGCGGGCAGGTCCCCGGGGGCGAGTTCTTGTTGGCAACGGCAGAAGTACCGGTTCAACGCGGCCGACCGCCGCAGGCGGAGGACCTTCTCGATCAGCCGGGGCCAACTGTCGATCGCGCCGTATTCCTCGGGCAATTCGCCGGAGAGATCGAGCAGAGTGAGGTGGTAGACCCGGCGGACCCGGCGTTGCTCCTCGGGATGGTCGTTCAGCGCCACCACGCGAAACGGCCGGCGGGAGGAGAATTTCAATCCGGTGGAGAAGGAGAATTCGGTGCGGCAAGAGGGGGGCAGACAGTTCAACAGCCCGGCAATCACCTCTTCGGCGGGAGGACCCCCGGCAATCGCCATGGAGGTGGTTCCCAGGGCCACCTGGACCAGGGCGGCCAGCCGCTCGGCCCCCAGGTCGCCGGTGAGCCGCGCCAGCAGGGCCGAGTCGACCGCGGGGGTCCGTCCCACCAGTCGCAGTGCGTCCAGGCGTGGGGGTACTCGGTCGTACTGGCGAAGCCAGCCGCTGCCGGCGGCGGCGCGAACCACGGCAAAGGGATTGTTGGCGAAACGTGCCAGCGTTTGGGGAGAAACGACCAGGCACTGGGTATACACGCGGAACCCGCGGCGGCCGCTGTATTCGCTCCCACCGGGCGTGGTCCGGCCGATACAGAAGGCGCCGCTGGGGAGGGGGTGGAAATTGATACTCGATGCCTGGGGGCCGGGATCCAGGAGGGAATCGTGAGAGGGCCCCCAAGCGGTCAACTCGCGGGCGTCGGCCTCGCACAGTCCGGGGCTGGTGGCCGCCAATTGATAGCCGGCCGCCCGGCTTGTTTCCGCCGAGGTGAAAATTGCCTGTTCGATCAACTCCATGGGACCGGTTCCGTGTGTCGCCGCACGCCAACCGACGCGGAATTCGCCGGCGGGTCTGGCCTGTCGAGTTTCTTGGTTGGACAACGCCCCTTAGGGGCTGTAGGGCCGGCTGTGCCGGCCGGTTGCCGGGTTTTGCAGCGCCGGCCACGTTTCGGCCGGCACAGCCGGCCCTACGGGGCTTAGGCGTCTAACGCTTGACCCGATCCAGTAGCCACTGGAACGGCTCGACGATTCCGTAGGGCTCGATGCGGATCGGCACCTGCACGCGGCCGCAGTGGGGGTCGTTCCGCCAGGCGCAGGCGCCGGCCACGCTGGCGGCGAAAAACTTGTGCTGGCGAAAACGTTCCCGGCATTGCTCCCAGAGCCCGGTGGTGTGTCTGGCGGCGAAGGCCTGGGGATCGTCCCTGCACTCATCGCACTGATCCGCCTTGGTGAAGACGAGGGCCACGGGTTTCCTGGTCCAGGCGTTTTTCTTGTCGCCCAGTTCACCCAGGTAGCTGGTCAGTTTCATGGTGAAGAACTCCTGGTCGCGGCCGCCTTGGAGTATCTTCATGGTGTCGATCAGGATCAGTACGCCGGAGCATTTGGTAAGGAAGGAGCTGATCACGCGGAAGCTGTGGGGGTGGTCCATTTCCTCCAGCACGGCCTCGCCGGCCATATCGGGCATCATCAGTTCGAGGGGGTGGCGAAAACGGGGCGAACGGACCTGGCAGTGGACCCAGTTCCAGCGGTCCGGTTCGGTGGGTGTCTTGTCGGGAAAGCCGCAACGGGCCAGGGCCAAGAGGGTTGTTTGCTGGAGGGTGATGGAAAAGGCGCCGCGGGCGAGCGTTTTCAGCGGCGTCGAACCTCGCGAGAGCATGTCCATCAACATGCCCAGGTAGACGGTCTTTCCCACCCCGCTGACACCCATCGCCGCAAGCAGGGTGGGTGGCGATTGCTGCGACTGGGCCTGGTGCGCCAGGGCCATCGGCGCGGAGCAATAGCGGCAGTATTCCGCGTCGAAGTTGTTTTGCCCCGCGCAGATATAGCAATCGACGGGAACCGCGTACTCCACCAGGCGGGCCGATTCGAGAGGTACGATTACGCCCTTGGTCATACGGCAATCTCCTCGACGGCGTCGGGCCGGCATGGGGAAGGGGGCTCCAGGGGCTGATCCTGGCGGAGAGCCAGGTCGCCCACGTTGATCGCGCAGCGAAAGCCGATATTGTGCTTCCGCGCGATGGGCACGTCGCCGGTTTGAAACTGGCAGGTCGCCTGGTTGTCGAAATAGGTATCGAAAGCGCCTCCCCGGAGGCTCTTCATGGGCGTATCCAGGAGGAGTTGCTCGGGGGGGAAATGGGCAAGACTGTAGTTGCTCGAGGTCCATTCCCAGACGTTGCCGATGAGCTGATAGACGCCGCCCACGCTCACCCCGTCGGCGTGCTCGTAGACGGAGACGGTTCGGCCGGGTCCCGAATCCCAGAGGTTGGCACGACGGCGATCCATGGTCTCGCCCCAGGGGTATTTTCGTTGCGAGTGCCGGGTGCTGGAAAGCGAGACGGGCCAGGCGCCGGCCTTGATCCACTCGGCGTTGCTGGGGAGCCGTTTGCCGACCCAGCGGGCATAGGCCGATGCCTCGTGCCAGCAGACGCCCACCACGGGGTGGTCTTCCTCGCCGGCGGCAAAACACCCGTTGCTCCAGAAGCGGGGACCGGGGTGGCGCGTGCGGTCGACGAATTCCAGCACGGCCGGCCAGATCGTCTTGTCCCAAAGGGAGATTTGCTCGTATCCGCCAGAGGCCACGAACTCGAGAAAATCGCGATTCGTGACCGGGTAGCGATCGAGAAAATAAGGCGCCACCCGAATGCTTCGCTCGGCGTACGGATCGGGCCGGTCGTCCGGGTCGCCGGTTTCGTCCAACTCCTCGGCGATCCCCACGATGACTTCTCCCTCGGGGACCAGTGCCATGCCGTTCTCCAGTGCCTCCAGGGCGCGGCAGAAACATTCCTGGCCAAGGTCCTGGGCGATCTGGGGGCGCAACAGCAGCGTATACCGACCCTGGGAGAGCATCTGCTCGACCAACCCCTCGGAATCGCCGGGGTCGGCCATTACCGCGAGGCGGTCCTGGGGCCGGAGCGAGGCCGACTGGGACCGCCGCACCCGACGAGACGAGTGGAGCCGGTGGAAGACGCCCCTGGCGACCAGGTAGAGCAGGGCCGCCGCGCCCCCCGCCACCGGAAGCAGGTCGCCCAGGAGCAGGCCCAGTCCCAGGTTGAGCAGCCCGGCGGCCGCAATGGCCCCCAGCAGGATGGTTCGTTTTTTCAACCGCATGGTCTGCCTCAAGAAGGTCGTATCAAGGTGGCTGCCGCGGGACCGTACGTTGACTTGGATCAGTCGGACACCGCTTCCGCCTTTCGGCGTCGGGCGAGGTCTTTCTGGAGCATCTCGAACTGGGCCATCACCGAGTCCAGCACGGGATCGTTTTCTTCGTTGGCGGGTTTGCCCTGGGATGGTTCCGGCGGCGAGGCTTCGGTGGGGGCCTGTTGCGCCGCGGCTTCCACCGGCCTTGGCCCGGTGGTGGGTTGTCGGCGAAGCTCTTCCAGCATCCGCCGCATCTGTTTCAGTTCCTCCGTCCACTGCGATCGCTGCTCGGCCAGTTGGCGGCGTTCGGCTTCCAGCGTTTGGGCCAGGTCGGCCGCCCGGTTTCGGATCGAATCGAGTTCCGTCTCCAGCACGGCCCGCTCCTGTTCCCAGGCGGAGCGTTCACGTTGAAAGTCGAGGGCATGGGAGGACGCTTCCCCGCTTGCCTGCGGCGACGCGGTGGCGCTGAGCGCGGCGAGTTGCTCCTGTTGCCGGCGGATATCCTGGCGGGTTTGCGACAGTTCCTCCCGGGCTGCGGCCAGTTGTTGCGAAATCTCCGTGAGTTGGCCGAATTGATTCCGGGTTTGCTCCAAGGCGGTCAGCATTTCCGACCGCTGTTGAGAGACCTCGGTGACCATTTCGGCGATTCGCGACTCGCCCTGGTCCGACGCGGCGGCCTCGTGGCGGACTTCGCGAGAGCGTGTTTCCAGCTTTTTCCAGCGATCGTCCAGCTCTTCCCGCTCCGACTGCAATTGCTGCTGCCGTTGCTGGAGCGATGCGTCGTGGCGGCAGCGCTCGGAATCCCAGCATTCCTGCCTCCGGGCCAGCTCGCCGGCCAGCTCGCCCAGTTGGCCGAAGACCTCGGCGAGAAACCGGGCCAACTCGTCATGGCTTGCGGTCAGCCGCGCCAGCGGCTCGCTGAGAGCGTGTGGATCGATGGCGGGGGAGGACGTTTCGTCGGACACGGCTGGAACGTTTCGAGACCTGGCCGAAGGCCGGAACGAGTTGGTAAGGAACACGCCGACGAGGAAGTTTTCCCGGGGGCAGCCTGCGCAGGCCGCGCTGACCGCCGGCTTCCCCGACTGATCGACGCCGGCCGGGCGCGGACTCCGGGCGGGCCGCACGGAGGCAACCTCTCGTCTCAGCACAACTCTACGTCAGCTCGGACCAAGGGGCAAATCACCTTATGCCGCGGCACGCCGGCGGCCCCCCAGACCCCAGCCACAGGGACGGCCAGCCGCTGCACCGGGGAGCCGTCGCGTTGGTCGGATCGTATCGATCCTGCCGGCGCGTTGCCCCAACGCAACGCGGTACGAAGCCCCGTAGGGCCGGCTGTGCCGGCCGAAACGCTGTTCGGCGCGGGTCTCCCGACCCCGCCGCTGCTGCCCACCTGGCAACCGGCCGGCACAGCCGGCCCTACAGCGAGTCGATCTCGGAATTCGGCCGTTATACGCTCGGCCGATTCTCGCCTGAGGACTTAGCTGATGGTTGCGAAGCCAATCATCGACCACTTCGGGTGATGCCCGCGTCGAGAGGGGCTGGCGGTGTCCGTTTCTGGCTGCGGCGTGGGGCCGACAAGGGGTTGGACCGGCACCAGCTCGGAGGTTTTGCCATGGTCACGATCCATCTCGATGCGGCGTGGGTGGGAGTGCTGCTGGGTTGCCTGGCCGGGGTGGCGGCGGGGCTGTTCTTTGATCGGCAGGATTGGCTGGGCGGTTACGGTTCTTGGCAGCGGCGAATGACCCGGCTGGGGCACATCTCCTTCTTCGGGCTGGCCGCGATCAACTTTGCCTTCGCCATCACGGTGGAGACGCTCGACTTGTCCGGGGGGCTGGCCGTCCCCTCGGTGCTGCTGCTGGTGGGCGCGGCGACGATGCCGGCGGTCTGCTATCTCTCGGCCGCCAGCAAGGCGTTTCGCCACCTGTTCTTCATTCCGGCCGGTTCGGTCACGATTGCCGTGGCGATGATCGTAGGGAGGATGTTGATGCCATGAGAATCGCGCTGATTGCCATGAGTGGGATTCGGGCCTGCGACGAGGAGCTGTTGCGGCTGGGGTTGACCTTGCCCGGCTTCGTGGAGCGGAGCAAGACGATCGCTTCGCTTCCCAGCTTGGGATTGCTCACGCTGGCCGGAATGACGCCCGCGGAAGACGAGGTGGAGTACATCGAGGTTCCCCATCTGGCCGCGCTGGAGGAGTTGCCGGGCGGGTTCGACCTGGTGGCGATCTCCAGTTACAGCGCCCAGATCGGCGAGGCCTACGAGCTTGCCCGGCGATACGGTCGGCGGGGTACGCCCACGGTGCTGGGCGGGCCACACGTGACAGCGCTGCCGCAAGAGGGCTTGCAGCACGGCGACGCGGTGGTGGTGGGCGAAGGGGAGGCCTGCTGGCGGGAGGTGCTCGACGATTGTCGCGCGGGGCGCCTGGAAGGGGTCTATGGTGCGGTCGATGCGCCCTTCGACCTGGCCGACGCGCCCATGCCGGCCTTCGACCTGCTCGATATTTCCCGCTACAACCGCCTCACGGTGCAGACCAGCCGGGGGTGCGTCCACCATTGCGAGTTCTGCGCCAGCTCGGTGGTGCTCACCCGGCAATACAAGCAGAAGCCGGTGGCCAAGGTGCTGGCCGAGATCGACCGGATTCTGGAAATCTGGGAGCACCCCTTCATCGAGTTCGCCGACGACAACTCAATGGTCGACAAGGACTACTGGAAAGAGCTGCTCTGGGGTCTGCAAGCGCGCCGGGTGCGCTGGTTTACGGAGACCGATCTTTCCGTGGCCGAGGACGAGGAGCTGCTGGAGTTGATCGGTCGATCGGGCTGCGCGCAGGTACTGGTGGGGCTGGAAAGCCCGGTTCCCGGCAGCTTGCGGGGGATTGAGCTTCGAGCGGATTGGAAGTTTCGCCACTTCGGGCAGTACGAGGAGGCAATCAGGCGGATTCAATCGCACGGGATCACGGTCAACGGATGTTTTGTACTGGGCCTGGACGGGCAAGGGCCGGAGGTCTTCGAGCAGGTGTTCGAGTTCGTTCGCCGGAGCGCGTTGTACGAGGTGCAAATCACGATTCTGACGCCGTTTCCGGGCACACCGCTGTACGCGCGGCTGGAGCGTGAGGGGCGGATTCTGGAACCGGCGGCGTGGCACAAGTGCACGCTGTTCGACGTGAATTTCCGTCCGGCCAAGATGACCGCCGACGAGTTGGCGGAGGGATTCCGGCGGTTGGCGGTGCGGCTTTACAGCGACGAGTTTACCCAGTGGCGGCGGAGCACCTTCAAAAAGTTTCTGCGATCCCGGGTGCAAAGCAAAAGGCCGGTGGCGTGAAGCCGCCACGGGAAGTGCGGCAGGAGCCTCTCGCTGTCGCTGCCCGCACTCTTGGCCAGGACTCACTCGCCCGGGCCCAGGCTCAGCACCGTGCCGTCTTGGAGGGCCAGGTAGAGCTTGCCGGCGGCGGCGGCCATGCCGTCCCAGACGGGCGGCGCGTCGAGTTGGAGCTGGGCCTGTTTTTTTCCGTCTTCGGCGGAGACGGCCATCAAGATCGCCCCTTCCCGACCGTCCCAGGCGGCTTGCTGCTTGAGCAGCGCCTGGCGGACGGCGGGGTCGTCGGGGTGGAAGAAGGCCCGCTTCTCGTCGGCCACGTCGGGAGGGCCGGCCAGGAACAACGTCCCCCGGGCGAGCAGCATGGCGCGGGCCAACAGGGGTGGCCGCTGATCGGACCAATGGACGTTGGCCGCCCAAAGCTGCTGGGGCGAAAACCCTTGCCTCACTTCCCAGTCGGAAGCGTTGGCGTTCTTCCGCTTGCTCGTGGCGTTGATGGGACCGCTGGACCGCCTCACCCGGCGGATCGCCTCGGGGTCGACCCGCCGGTCGGCGGCGTAGAGTTGATACTCCAACACGGAGGCGTTGACCATGTACTCCGGCTTGCGGCCGTAGCCGTAGACGTTCTGGTCGTCGAAGACCATGATTCTGCCGGAGGGCGCCATCCGGCCGGCCTTGAACCAGCCGCCGTAACCGCCGCCCATCGCCTGGCCGTAGAGCCAATAGGAGCGGAAGAACCAGGAGTCGTCGAGGAAGCCGACCTGGCAGAAAAGGTGGGCCGCGTCGCCCGCCTGGTCCTCGACGGGCAACTGCTGCACGGGCCGGCGCTTGCCGTCGAGGTCGAACCGCTGCGAGCGCATGTAGAGCGAGGTGCCGTCGCAGGAGAGGACGTCGGGCAGGGCCACCGGCATGGTCAGGCCCTTGACGAAAACTTGCAGATTCTCGCCCGACTGGGGATCGCGGTCGTCGAGCACCTCCTCGGCCAGCTTGCGGCCGGTGGCCGGATCGAGCTTCAGCAGCCGCAGGCCGCCGTCGAGAAACATCGAGCGGCCGGCCAGGCAATAGAGCGCGCCGTCGTGGATCAGCACGCTGCCGTGGACCGGCCAGACCGATTCGATCTGTTCGTAGGCGGCCATCCGCAGATCGGCCGGGGCCGCGCGGAACCGCCACACGAGCTGGCCGTCGGTGGCCCTGAGACAATAAACCCAGCCGTCGGCCGAGCCGAACAGCACCCTTCCGCTCCAGACCGTGGGCGGGCTGTCGACGCGGCCGCCGGCCGTATAGCTCCACTGCGGCCGGCCCGAGTCGGCGTCGAGGGCATGGACGGTGTGGGCGTCGATCGAGGCCACCAGCAGCTTGCCCTCGGCCACCACGGGGGCACTCAGCCGCCCGCCCAGCTTGGTCTGCCAGGCCGGTTTCAGGTGGGTCGCGACGGGGGCCTTGGTGAAGCCGCTGCGGGCGGGGTCGTGGCGATAGGTGGGCCAGGCGTCCGCGGCCGGCGAGGAGACGGCGGCCAGGGGCGCGTCGAAGGCGGGGCCGCGCTCCAGCCGGGTGTCGTCGTCGACCGCTTGGCGACGCTGCTTGAGCAGGTCGGATTCCGGCGCCAGGGCGTTGAAGCCGCAGAGCTTCGACTCCAGGTAGCAGCCGCAGGCGTGTGGCGGGGCGTAGACCAGGCCGTTGGCGGGCAAGATGCCGTAAATGCAGCCGCCCCGAACCCAGTGCTGCGTGGTCCAGTGCTCGGTCTGGTAGTCGATGAATTCGATTCCCGTCCGCGAAGGCAGGAGAAACCGGTCGGTGGCCTTGCTGGGGTAGCAGCGCTGGTGGAACCAGTAGGTTTTCACGTCCGGGGGGAACTGCTTCTTCACCTCGCCCGTGTGGGGATCGAGCCCGGTGAAGATGCCCGAGTCCTTGCCCCCGGCCGTGGCCCCTGACCAGACCAGGCCGTCGACGACCATCAGGTCCTCGGGCGACTGGTGCCCGGAGCGGGCGTGCTTGGCCGTCCAGAGCGTCTTGCCGGTGGCGGCGTCGAGCCCGGTCATCGAGCGGGTGCCGCCGGCAAACACGACCACGTCTTTCCACACCAGTAGCCGCGGTCCAAAGCAGGCGAAGATCGGCTCCCGCCGGGCGATCGGCTGGGAAGCCCAAAGCGGCTTTCCCTCGGCGCGATCCAGGGCGACGGCCTTCTGGCCGTCGTGGAAATAAACCCGCTGGGCATCGGCCGCCAGGGTCATCGGCGCCACGGTCGCCTCTCGCTTCCAGAGGGTGTTGCCCGTCTGGGTGTCGAGGGCCACGATGTGGCGGGGTTTTTCGTCCCAAGCCCAGTCGGCGTTGGCGTGCCGGGTGTTGGCCCAGGTGTAGGCGAACTGCTGGCGATACTCAGGCCAGCGGGAGGGCGAGTTGTTGACCAGCGCCAGGGCGACGCCGTGGGAGACGATCACTTCCTCGGTGTTGTCTGTGCCTTGGTAAGTGCGGATCGTCTTGCCGGTGGCGGCGTCGATCGCCTCCAGGGGGGCGTCCAGTCCGAGGGTCACGTAGACCGTGTTGCCCACGGCGACCAGCCGCCGGGTGATTTGGGCAGGGCCGCTTTTGAGCGCCCACTTGTGGGTGTTCCATCGGGCGATGGGCCGTTTCCAGAGGACCGTGCCGTTGAAGGCGTCGCGGGCGACGAGGAACCACTTGGGCGGCAACTGGATGGAGGCCTTCGACCCTTCGTCGATGATGTAGAACACGCGGCCGCCGGCCGACACCAACGCGCTCATGCTGGCCATGTGATCGTGGTGGCGGGCCCAGCGGGGGCTGCCGATCCACTGGTAGCGGCGGGGCGGGCCGATGACCGTGTCGTGGGCCACCGGGTTGCCGCCGGCGTCGTGCCAGAAGTGGGTCCACTCGTCGATATTCTCGGGCCGCGGCTTGACGATCTTCCGCCAGGTGCCGCCTTCCTGCAAGTAGGCCACCCCTTCCGGCACCAGCACCCGTCGGATTTCCTTCTCCGACACCTCGACCGGCTGCTGGCTGACCAGCAGGTTGACGAAGTTGTCGATGTAGGGCAGGTGCCGGCCGTCCCAGCAGTCGACCGAGACGGGGCCGTAGAGCCCTTGCGACTGCACCTGCCGGCGGGCCGTGCCCACGGCGTTGGCGTCCGTGTCGAGGGCTTGGACGAGGAAGCCGTCGCCTTGCTCGAGCGCGGCGGTGAGCCGGCCGTCGCCACAGCCAAGCTGCACGATCACGCCGCCTTGAACGCCGGTCGATTGGAGAATCTGCCGGGCCAGGTCGTCTGGGGAACTCGCGGTCGCGGTGGTGGTCGCCAGCAAGCCAAGCCCCAGGGCCCAGGTGGCGGCATGGAGACGTTTGGAAACTCGCATGGTTCGGCTCCTCGGATGAGTGCGGTTGGGTGGCGGGCGTGGTCGCTTCTCCATTATCGCCAAGCGCCGGCGCGCTGCAACACACGCTGTGTGCGGGTGGCCCAACTCCGCAACACACGCTGTGCGCGGGTCTCCCGACCCCGCACGGAATCCGACCGGTGGTCTCCCATATCAACCGTTTGCGCAAGAATCAGAACCACCCGTTCTGCCGGAGGTATGCGGAAGGCCCCTGAAAGAGACCGTCAAGCCGGACGGTTTGCCTTTGCGGATTGCATATTTCTTGTGAAACCACGGATCACACGAATCACACGGATAGGACACCACAGCACGGCGAATCACTTTGATGACGGAGTCGATCCGAGATATCCGTGCCATCCGTGGTGAAAAAATATGGAAGATTCTCGCGGGAAACGGCAGAGCGGGTGGATTGTCCGTGATTCAGGGAGACCTTTGGTCAGGCCATCGGCGGGGTCGGCAGCCCCGTGCCGAACGCGGTCGGCAGCCCTGCGCCGAACGCTAGCCGTGGGCGGGCTCGACAAACACGAGCATGGCGTAGTCGAAACCGGGGAGATGGAGCGTGAGCGTCGCCGCTTGCCGGTCGACGCGAACCGCGTCGGCCGGCAGCGGCACGGCATCGGCGGGGGTGTCCGTCTGGGCAGAGGCATAGGACGCCCGCAGGGCCCGTCTGGCCAGCGGGGTGGGCAGCCGGAGGGTCACCACGCAGGGGGGCGCGGGCGTCAGCCGGTCCGAGGCGACGTCGAGGTCGTGATTGGTCAGGTCGAGCGTCAGCAAGGGGGGAGCGTCGCTTGGCCCGAGGCTGGCGTTGACGCTCAGCGTGGGGGGCGCGTCGGTGGTCAGCCGGGGAGCGGCCCCGTCCAGGGCCAGCAGCTTGGTGATTTGCTCGACCGCCTGCGACCGCCGATCGGTGGACCAGTAGTCGCAGCCGGGTTTGCCGGCGACGATCCGCACGCGGGGATGGTGGGCCAGGGACTCGAGGGCGCTTTGCTCTCGCGGCATGAGGTAGCCTTCCGGGCCGAACCGGCTGCCGGAACGCCCGGTGGCCACCAGCCGCCCGCCGGCCTCCACGTAGCGACGCAGCTCGGCCGCCTGCCGGTCGGTGATGACGAGGATGGAGGGCAGCACGAGCAGGGGGAACCGGGCCAGCTTGTCGGCGGTGAGATCCTGGCTGAGCACCACGTCCCACTGGCGATGTTCAAGCGAGAGGGCCCTGGCCCAGCCGGCGTACTCGTCGAAAAACATCTCCGGCACGCTGGAAAAAACCGTAGTGGCCGCCGCCTCGGTCCAGGGGCAAAAGACCAGGCCCACGTCGGCCAAATACTTGCGGCGGCTGATCCGGTCCGCATGGGCGTTGACAAAGCGGTTGACGAAACCGGCGCTTTGGGGCGTGCCGGGCGAATAGCCGTCCAGGTAGGCGTGGCCGTAGTCGAGCAGACCGCGGTTGGCCAGGCAGTCGAAGGCGAGCACCTTGTGCAGGTTTTCGTGGCCCGTGCCGGAAAGTTGCTTGGGAACGTAGATGCTGGGCCAGCAGTAGCCGGCGGCGCTGATCGCGGCGCCCAGGCGGGTGACGTAGCCGACGCGTCCGGAGGGCGGCAGCCCACACCCTCGGGCCGGCCCTATCTGCTTGATCTTCCACTCGAAGCAGGCGATGTCGCAGGCGCCGCGCAGAAGGGTGCGGCCGGTGAAGGCGGGGGCGGTGTTTCCTCCGATCATGCAGTCCACGCCGGCCCGCCGGGCGGCGTCCTTGGCCGCACGGTACACGGCCCGGTGGAATTCGAGTCCCGACTCGATCTTGCTGATGAGAAAGCACTTCCAAATGAGGTCGTCCGTCCAGCGGTGGTTGTGGGTGTGCCACAGCTTGCCGCGCGACTTGTAAGGCTTCTGGCGAATGTAAGCAGCCAGGTCGAACCGGTCGGGGTCGTCGATGCCCATCGCTTCAAGCTGATCGGTGCGGAAGTGCTCTTTCAGCCAGCGGCGAAACTCGTAGAGGGACCACGGGCCGAAGGCCGCCGCCTGCGGATAGAGCACGTTCAAGTCGCCGTGGTTGTCGATGTGGACGCCGTCGGGGCGGACGATTTCGATCATCCGGGCCAATTCACGGCAGCGATACTCGCGGAGTTGCGGATTCGAATAATCGACGTGGATCAGGCGGACCGTCCGCCAGCCGGTCTTGCCGGCGACGTCTTTACCTCCCTCCTGCCGGGAGCTGATCTTGGCCAGCCCACTTTGCCGGGCCACACGGTCGGTGATGCGGGCGTTGGCGGAATAGTCGAATTTCCAGGTGCCGTCGAGTGTTCGCCCGGCGAGGACCGCGTAGAGATCGCCGGCGGGCCCGCCGTCGGGCAGGGTGAAGGCCGCGAGGCCGTAATCCTTGGCGGTGGGCCAGGGGGCCCAGTCGACGTCGGCCATGAAGGCGGCCAGGCCGAACCACCGGGCCACGACCGGCTGGCCCTTCCACCAGGGAAGGCTCCAGCCGTTGTAGATCATCTGCCCGTGGTCGTCGAAAAAGCCGGCGTAGTCGCCCACCTCGCCCGAGTCGTAGTAGATCACTCGTTTCAGACCGGGGCGGTCGAGCCGTTTCCAACGGCGCTGGGCGGCGCCTCCGCGGCGCTGGTCGTCCAGGTGCCAGTAGCCGTACCAGCCGCCGAAATAGGTTCCTCCCCGCGAGGCCCCGGCGGCGGTGGCGTCGAGATCGGCGGCGGGGGCGGGGCTGGAAACGACCGGCGTGTACCGGAGCCACCAGGGGGCCGCTTGGGCCGGTGGCGGGAGGATCAGCAAGGCGAGAAGCAAGCCGGCGAGGAGAAGCCGTGGCATGGGCGTGGCCTGGGGGAGGGATTGCGGGGGAGGCGGGCCTGGCGACGAATCCTCCCATCTAACCGCGTCAAAAGCGGCACGTCAA
>CAYZWG010000121.1:1464-12967 GCA_964481605.1 uncultured Planctomycetaceae bacterium | reverse complement strand
GCCGCCCAGACCTGGCCCCCCTGGGCAACGTCCACCTGCTCGTCGACAATCACCAACACCCGGCTGAACATCAGCGCCCGCAGGCCCCAGGCGGCGTGGGCCACCTTGCGGGCCTGGCCGGCGTAGGTCTTGCGAATGGAGAGCACGGCCAAGTGCCGGGCCGCCCCGGAAAGCGGCAAATCCAAGTCGACCAGCTCGGGAATCACCCCGCGGAGCAGCGGCACCGCCACACGGGCCAGCGCCGCCCGCAAGACGCTCCATTCGCCGGGCGGCGGGCCCCCGACCAGTGCCGGAAAGACCGGGTTGACCCGATGGGTGATGGCGGTCAGTCGAACCACCGGGGCCGCCGGCCAGCGAACGCACGGCCCCGCCGGGGTGGCCACCGGCCCCGGATCGACCGGCGGGTCGTCCGGCTGGAGAAGGCCCTCCAGAACCATCTCCGCGTCGGCCGGGACCTGCACGTCGACGGTCTTCGCCCGAACCACCTCGGGGCCGCGCCGGCGGAGCAGGGCCTCCAGCCAGAGCGGGTCGGTTCCCCCGGGCGCGGCCATCATCGCCGCAACCAGGCCGGCCGGATGGCCGCCCAGCACAATGGCCACCGGCATGGGTTCCTTGCGGGCATGGTAGTCGCCCAGCAGCGTGGCCGGGAAGTCGGCGGCCGGCCAGCAGGCGGCCAACCGGTTGCGATCCAGCACGCGAAAATCAAATCGTCCCACCAGGGTTCGGCCGGTGCGGGGATGCGGTGTGAACAGCCGCCCGGCGGTGATCGTGGGTCCCCCCTCCTCGGGCTGGGTGGTGGGGACCGGCAGTTGGGCCAAGTCCACATCGCCTCCCAGGCGGACCGCTTGTTGGACGGCGGCCGCGCGGACCGCTCGCGGGGCCATCTTTTTCGCCGTGCCCCCACCAGAGGGTGGCGACGTCAAACGGGCGAGCCAGCCGGACGCCCCCTGGCGCTGGGTGGCCTCCTCCAGCCGTGCGGTCACTTCCTCCAGCGAGCCGGCCGCCACCGCCCGGCAGATTCGCCGGGGCGAACCCAGCAGGTTGGCCGCCAGGGGTACGCTGCAGTCGCGAATCCGGCCAAAAACGACCGCCTTCCCCTCCGCAGTGGCAGTACGCCGAGCGATTTCGTTGGCTTCCAGCCTGGGGTCGACCTCCGCATCGACGCGCACCAACTCGCCCGACTGCTGGAGATCTTCGAGAAATTCAGCTAACCCGGGCGAGATCATGGCGATATTGTAGATTGCACAAGGGGTCGGAGGGAAGCGACCAACCACAAAACGCCACCGAGTGACCGCCTGAACGGAAACCACGAGATGACTCAACTATTGAACGTTTACGCGCTCCCGTCGGTGGTCCGCCCCGAAGAAATGGCCGGTGGGACCGCGGTGGTGATCGATGTGTTGCGGGCGGCGACGACGATCGTCCACGCCCTGGAGGCGGGGGCCGACGAGATCATTCCCTGCCTGGAGGTCGAGGAAGCTCGCCGGCTGGCCGCGGAGATGGCCCCCGGCCGTGTCGTTCTGGGCGGCGAGCGCAACGGGCTGCCGATCGAGGGGTTCGACCTGGGGAACTCTCCCACCGAATACACGCCCGACCGCGTGGAGGGCAAAACGGTCGTCTTCACCACCACCAACGGCACCCGGGCCCTGGCGATGTGTGGCCGGGCCAAGCGGGTGTTGATCGGAGCCTTTGTCAACGCCACGGCGATCTTCGAGGAATTGGCCGGCTCCAGCGGGGTCCACCTGCTCTGTGCCGGCACGCGAGGAGCATACAGCCGGGACGATGTCCTTCTGGCCGGCTTGCTGGTCGAGCGGCTCCAGCGCTCGGCCGGGATGAGCTACCGGCTGAACGCCCAGGCGGTGACCGCCAAGGAGAATTGGGCCAGTTCGTTCGCCGTGCCCTACACGATCGGGGCCGAGTCGCTGGAGCCGGAAAGACTAGCCGCCGAGCTGCGCAAGAGCATTGCCGGGCGGAACGTCACCGCCATCGGCCGCGAAGAGGACATTCTCACCGCGTCGCGGTTGGACCGGTTCCACTGCGTGCCGGAGGTGGACCGGGCCACGGGCCACATTCGCCGGGCGGAGTGAGCGCTAGAGTCGCTCGGCCGATCGCCCCCCCGTGGACCCGTGCCATGCCAGCGCAGTAGACTGGGACGTTTATGGCTGGTGGCAATGTCTCGGTCTCCAACAGCCGGCCCTACGGAACTTCCCGCCCGTGGGTTCCCAAGCTGGAGCTTGGGAACCAGGTGAAAGCTGGAGCTTGGGAACCAGGTGAAAGCTGGAGCTTGGGAACCAGGTGATGACCCGAACCTGCCCCGCCTGACCCCCGAACCTTCGACCCTCCGAAAGCCGGCATCCGTCATGGAAATGGAACAGCTTGTAGCCCTTTGTAAGCGGCGTGGTTTTCTCTTCCCGTCGAGCGAGATTTACGGCGGCCTGGCCGGCTTCTGGGACTACGGCCCGCTGGGGGTCCAGTTGAAGCGGAACGTTCGCCAGGCCTGGTGGCACGACATGGTCACCTCGCACAACGAACTGGTGGTGCCCGAGGGCGCCCCCGGCGGCTACGAAATGACCGGGCTGGACTGCACGATCATCATGCACCCCCAGGTTTGGAAGTGCTCGGGCCACTACGATCTGTTTTGCGACTTCATGGTCGACTGCCGCGAGTCGAAACGCCGCTACCGGCACGACCAGGTGCAGGGCCGCTGGGTCGAGGCCGAAGGGCGGCGAATCTTTGTGGCCACGGAAGCCGATGGAGACGAGGCCCTGGCACACACCGAGCAGAAGGCGCTCCGGTTCTTCAACCTGCGGAAGAAGCACGCCGACCGGCTCCAGTGGGAGGGGCCGGTGGTCTCGCTCACCACGGTGGAGGATTTCAGCCGGGTGCTGGGCCCCGACGCCAAGCAACTGGGCACGCTCACCCCGCCCCGCGAGTTCAACCTGATGTTCAAGACGATCGTGGGGGCCCTCGGCGGCGAGGAGGACGCGGCCTTTCTCCGCCCCGAAACGGCGCAGGGGATTTTCGTCAATTTCAAGAACGTGCTCGACAGCACCCGGGTGAAGGTCCCCTTCGGCATCGCCCAGGTGGGCAAAAGCTTTCGCAACGAGATCACGCCGCGGAACTTCACTTTCCGCTCGCGGGAATTCGAGCAGATGGAGATCGAGTTCTTCTGCCGCCCCGAGACGTCGCCCCAGTGGTACACGTTCTGGCGCGACCGCCGCTACCGGTGGTATCTCGAACTGGGGCTGGCCGGCGAGCGGCTCCGTCTGCGCGACCACGACGCCAAGGAGTTGAGCCACTACTCCTGCGGCACGGCCGATATCGAATACGCCTTTCCCTTTCTGCCGCCGGGGCAGTTTGGCGAGTTGGAGGGCATCGCCCACCGCGGCGACTTCGACCTCCGCAGCCACATGGAAGGAAAGCTGGTCCGCCAGGGCGACAAGCTGGTGGTCGAAACGGACGAACACGGCCAGCCGCGCCACCGTGGCAGCGGCAAGGACCTGAGCTACTTTGACGACCAGACGAAGGAACGTTACGTTCCCCACGTGATCGAGCCCTCGGCCGGGGCCGACCGTGCCACCTTGGCGTTCCTCTGCGAAGCCTATCGCGAGGACGAAGTGCCCGACGACAAGGGAAAGCCGACCAGGCGGGTGTTCATGAAATTCCACCCGCGGCTGGCGCCGATCAAGGTGGCCGTCTTTCCCCTGGTGAAGAAGGACGGGATGCCCGAAATCGCCAGGGAAATCTACGGCGAGTTGAAACGCCGGATGACCGCGTTTTACGACGAGAAAGGGGCGGTGGGGCGGCGCTACCGGCGGCAGGACGAGGTGGGCACCCCCTTCTGCATCACCGTCGACGGCCAGACCCTGGACGACGGCACGGTGACCGTCCGCGACCGCGACACGCTGCGACAATGGCGGATCAAGCGGGAAGAATGCACGGCCGAGATCGGCGGCCGGCTGGGGCTGGGCTAGCGGCAATCCCGTTGAAACAGGGCGGTTCGGCACGGGGTCGCGTTCTCGCGGGTGGCCCCGATAGCTCTGCTATCGGGGTGCCGCGGGCACGGGAGGCGAGGATTGCGGCGCCGGACTGCCACCCACGGACGGCGGGGTCAGGAGACCCTCGCCGAACAGGGGCGACCCGCGACGAACAGGTGCCTCTTGCGGCTGCGCCGCCCTGATAGGCGAGCTATCAGGGCCATCCGCGTTCGTTCTACCATGCCGGATCACGATCCGGCCTACAAGCCTGGATTCTCCCGGAGAGGCGACAAAGAGCTTGCCCAGCTTCGCGGAACGCAAGATAATAGAGTATAGGGGTACCCATGGGCCAGTGGGAAACAGGAGGAGGTATTGCCATGCGTTGGTCGACCTTGCTGGCGGCGATCGTTTTTTCCGTAGCGGCCCTGGGCGCGGGCTGGTGCTGGGCCCAGGGAACCAACAACGATCTGCGCCGCAGCATGGGAAACCTGCGGCCCAGCCGCCCCACTCCCAATCTTCGCCGCAGCATGGGCAACTTGCTGCCCGAGAACGGCTCCGCCGGCCAGGCCGCGCGGGCCAGGCAGGCCCGGTCCGCTCGGTCGTCGCCGGTGGTTGTGGCGCCGGTCTATCCGGGCGGATGCTACGATCGCGGCTACGGCTACTATCCGCCGGGCTACGGTTCCTACTACGGACCGCGCTACTACCCCGGCTACTATTCTGTCTATCCCCGCGTCTACTACGGCAGTCCCTACTACTACCTTCCGCCGGTGGCATTTCCGGCCGAACAACTGTTCGGCCCGCGGGCGTCGCTGCGTTTCATGCTGGGGCGTTAGCGGGGCGAGGATCGCGATCGATGGTTCGTCTTGTCATCCACGGCCTGGTTGCCACGGCGTTTTGTGCCGGTTCGATAAGCCTTGCGGCGGCCGACGATCTCGCTCCCAGGGCGGTCGATCGGCCGGCAGCGCGGCGGGCGGCCGCGCATCCGGATCGCGGCAGCCGCTACCGGCGACGCTACTGGGGCTTTGGACCCGAACGCGCGTGGCGCCCGCCCGGCGGCGTCTACTACGCCGATCCGTTTTTCCCCTTCTTCGATCGTCCCGGCTACTTCCGCGATTACACGTACTTCTACTTCGGTCCCTGGTATCCGCCGGCCGAGGTCCTCTACGGACCGTCGGTGGTAGGGCGTTTTCCCGGCGAGGTTCCCCTGCCGGCGCCGCCCCGTGGCGAGGCGGCCCAGGCCCCCCGCGCCGGCGACGATCCCTTGCCCGAGACGATTCCCACGCCCGCGCCGAAATCGAACGAAAGGGCGATCGCCTTGGGCCGCCGGTTCATCGCCTTCGGCGACGCGCATTTTCGCGAGGGCCGTTTTGCCGACGCCTATCGCCGCTACAAGAAGGCGGCCCAGGCGGCACCCGGCTTGGCCCAGGCCTACTTTCGCCAGGGGATCGCCCTGATGGCCGTGGGCAATTATCACCTGGCGGCCGACGTGCTGAAGAAGGGTCTGCGATACGATCCCGATTGGGCCCAGTCGGGGTTTCAACTGGACGACCTCTACGGGCAGCATCAAGCCGAGAAGGCCGCCCACGTCGAGGCCCTGGCCCAAGCCGCCGACAAGGACGAACGGAACGGGAACCTGCTGTTTCTGTTGGGCGTCTACCTTCACTTCGACGGGCAGCCGGATCGAGCCCGGCTGTTCTTCGAGCAAGCCCGGCAGTTGGGGCCCGATCGCTGGCACCTGGCCGGCTTTCTGCACGAGCCGCACCAGGCGGAACTGTGAAGTTCGGGATGCCAACATTGCCGGATCGCGATCCGGCCTACGCTCCTCCCGTGCCTCCGGCACCCCGATAGCAGAGCTATCGGGGCCACCCGCGTGCTACAATCCCAGGCTTTGCCAGTAGGCCGTCTTTTGCGCGTCGAGGCCGTGCTTTTGGGTGATTTCTCGCCAGGCCGCGGCGGCCTCGTCGAGCGACTCCTGGGGCGACTTCTCACCCCGCACGGACGCCTCGACGGCGGCGTCCAAGGCGGCCAGGTACTCGGCGCGGCCGGGCAGCCGCAGGGCCGTCAACCCTCGCGCCCGCGACAACGCCTGCTCGACGACGCCGGCGTATGCGGTGGCCGCCGATGCGTCCAACGGCCTTTCCACCCATGCCTCGGCGCCGGCCAGGTGGCTCTCTCGAAACAACGTGGTCGCCGGGCTGGCCGTGCTGACCTGAAGGCTCCACTGTTCGTCGGTCAGCCACAAGAGGAGTCGAAACGCGGTCTCCGGCCAGGGGCAACCCGCAGTGACCAAACCGATCCGTCCCGCCACGCCCAACAGGGGCACCCTGGAGTCTTCCTCCGGGCCGCGTTTTTCCCAAGCGGCATGGCCGACGTCGAAGACCTGCTTCGAGCCGGGCAACTCGGCGAAGCAAACGGGAAAATCGGCTTCTATTCCCTCTAGCGCGTGGTCGGCGGCCGTGGGCCAGGAGATCGCCAGCGCCGCCTCGCCTCGCCAGAACGCCGCCCGCACCGCCGCCGGGTCCATCGCCAGCCGGTCGGCCGCCCCCGAACCGGCCGCCGCCACCAACTCCTCCAGGGCCCGAACGAACGGCGGACCGGCGATCAACGGCTCCATCGTGTCGATGTTGAACAGGCAGGAATAATTCTCGCGATGGACCGCATAGGGCGCGGCCCGGGCCAGCAGCATCACGCCCGCCCAGCCAGGGCCCAGCGGTTCCAGCGCCCCGCACCAGGGCGCCTGGTCGGGGGGCGCCGCGTCGCCCAGCGCGTGGCGGTCGGCCAGCAACGAGGCCAACTCGCCGTACTCTCGCCAGGTGGCCGGAGGCTCGCGGCCCAGCGTCTTGAGCAGGTCGGGCCGATAGTAGCAGACCAGCACCGGCGAGCCGAAGGGCACCGCCGTCAGCCGGCCGTCCCAGGTGGCCTCGCTGACGCGGAGCAGGCTGAATACGTCGTTCCAGTCGGCCACCCGACCTGGGGCCAGTGCGTCGGGCACCGGCAGCACCCAGCCGTCCCGCGCCGCTGGGCCGAGTTGGTGGGAGGGGCAGATGACCACGTCGTCCGGGGGCGTCCCGGCGGCGGCGAATTCCTCCGCCGAAAGCGAGCCCACCCGGATCGCCACGCCCGACTGGGCTTCCCACTCGTCCTGCAACCGCTCGAGCGCCTCGGCCAGCGGCTGGTCGTCGACCACGGCCACCTTCAGCACGGTGCCCGGCGGGGGGGCCGACGCATCGTCGTTTTGTCCGGTAGGGCGGCCGGGGCATCCGGCACCCAGTGCCAGCAGGAGGAAGGGACACAGCACGCACAAGAGTCGTTCGATTCGGTTCATGTCCATCCACGTTGCCCACGGGTCGGTGGCCCCGGAAGAGTCGCTTGGGGCCTGGCGGTTCGCACCACGATGCAGAGCCCAAGGGCCTGCCACGCGGGTGAGGTCGCCAACTGCTACTCTAGGGCATACCGGCCCGGTCGGTCAATTCGCCGCTTCCGCGGGGGAGTGTTCCTGATAGCTCGTCTATCAGGGCGGCTCAGCCGCAAGAGGCACGGGTGACCATGCCATCCCGCGGGTTCCCAAGCTGGAGCTTGGGAACCAGGGCTCGGAGTGTTCCGTTACCACCGGCTGGTTGCCCCGCACCGAGCCGGCCGGGTACAATCCGCCAAAAGCCCCGCGGGCAATACCGTTTCGCGAATCTGCTGGAAAGGGACGTGGCGCAATGAGCGTTTTCCTGGGAATCGACATCGGCACCTCGGGCACGAAGACCCTGGCGATCGACGCGGGCGGGCAGATTCTGGCCGCCGCGATGAAGACCTACCCCTGCTACGTCCCCAAGCCGCTCTGGAGCGAGCAGGACCCCGACGACTGGTGGCGGGCCACGGTGGCTTCGGTCCGCCAGGTGGTCAAGAAGGCCAGGCTCAAGCCGGCCGACGTGAAGGCGATCGGCCTCTCCGGCCAGATGCACGGCTCGGTTTTTCTCGACCGGCACGACAAGGTCGTCCGCCGCGCGATCCTTTGGAACGACCAGCGAACGGCCGCCGAGTGCGAGGAGATCGAAGCCCGGGCCGGGGGCCGCAAGAAGCTGATCCGGATGGTGGCCAACCCCGCCTTGACCGGCTTCACCGCGCCGAAAATCCTCTGGCTGCGAAACCACGAGCCGAGGCATTTCGACCGGACGGCCAAGGTGCTGCTGCCGAAGGACGAGATTCGCCGCCGCCTGACCGGCCAGTACGCCACCGAGGTGAGCGACGCCAGCGGGATGCTGCTCTTGGACGTGGCCCGGCGGCGCTGGTCGAAGAAGCTGCTTTCCGCCCTGGAACTCGACGTGGATCTACTGGGCACGGTCCACGAATCGGAGGAAGTCACCGGCCAGCTCACCGCCCGGGCGGCCGAGCTGTTGGGGCTATCGACCGATTGCGTGGTGGTGGGCGGGGCGGGCGACTGCGCGGCCGGGGCGGTGGGCAACGGCATCGTCAACCGCGGCGTGCTCTCCACCTCGATCGGCACCTCCGGCGTGATGTTCGTCCATTGCGACGAGGTGAAGATCGATCCGCTCGGCCGCATCCACACCTTCTGCCACGCGGTCCGCGGAAAATGGCACATGATGGGCGTCAACCTCTCGGCCGGCGGCTCGTTGCAGTGGTTCCGCAACGAACTCTGCCAGGCCGACGTGGCCCTGGCCAAACGCAAGAAGATCGAGGTCTACGACCTGTTGACCGCGGAGGCGGCCCAGGCACCGGCCGGCAGCGACGGCCTGTTCTTTCTGCCCTACCTCTCCGGCGAACGCACCCCGCACGCCGACCCCGATGCCCGGGGATGCTTCGTGGGGCTGACCCTGGCCCACACCCGCGGCCACATGCTGCGGGCGATCATCGAGGGGGTGACCTACGCGATGCGCGACAGCCTGGCGATCATCGAGAGCCTGGGGGTGCCGGTCCGCCAGGTTCGCGCCTCGGGGGGTGGTTCCCGCAGCCCCTTCTGGCGGCAAATCCAGGCCGACGTGTTCGGCCGCAAGGTGGTCACGATCAACACGGAAGAGGGGCCGGCCTACGGCGTGGCCCTGTTGGCGGCGGTCGGTGCCGGCGAGTATAAGAATATCCAGGAGGCGTGCCGGACCACGATTCGGGTGGAGAAAGAGACCGGCCCCCGCCGCGCGGCCAAGCGGCGATACGACAGGGCGTTCCCCGTCTACCAAGGGCTGTACCGGTCGCTCAAGGATGACTTCAAGGCCATCGCGGCGCTGGAGCGATGAAAGCGGGGGAGCAGACCCCGGCCGGGTAGCACCGGTTCTTGAACCGGTGTGGCTGGTGCCACAAGAGGTCAGGGCAGATCACTCCACCTATCGAATAGGAACACCGACTGAGCGCCGCGGGTAGTCTGTAGGCCGGGTCGCGACCCGGCATTGATGGGGCAAGATACCGCGCGCCGGCCGAACAGCGGGTAGCACCGGTTCTTGAACCGGTGTGGCTCTGCCACAAGAGGTCAGGGCAAATCACTCCACCTATCGAATAGGAACACCGACTGAGCGCCGTCACCCACTCGCTGACCTCTTGCCGGCTGCCGCCGGGTGCAGGTTCAAGAACCTGGGCCACCCGCCGTTCCGCCATGCCGGGTCGCGACCCGGCCTACCCGCGCCCCTGACTTCCAGCCGCCCTCCCGCCGGGGCCTCCCCGAAAGAAATCCACGATGACCGAAGCCCCTGATCCGGCCAAGCGAAGCCGACGACGGCTGGCGGCGCTCGAGGCGGCGCTGGTCTTCGTGGTCTTTTTCATCCAGGGCGCGACGCCCGTGCCCGACGTGAACGAGCCCTACTACCTCTTGAAGGCCGTCCACTATTGGAATCCCCACGGGATCGCCCACGATCCGTTTCTCGACTCGGCCGATACCCACGACGTCTTTTACTTTTCCATCGGTTGGCTGGCCCTGCTGCTTTCGCCAGCGGCGCTGGCCTGGACCGGGCGGCTGGTCACCTGGGGACTATTGGCCTGGGCCTGGCGAAGACTGAGTTTCGCGGTCGTTCCCCGCCGCTGGCTCTCAGTGCTGACCGCCGCGGGCTTCGTCTACTTGATCGAGCGGTTTGCGATGGCCGGCGAATGGGTGATCGGCGGCGTGGAGGCCAAGGGCTTCGCCTATGTACTGGTGTTTCTGGGGCTGGAAGCGTTGGCCCAAGGCCGCTGGAATCGCGTTTGGCCGCTGTTGGGCGGGGCAGCCGGGTTTCACGTGCTGGTGGGAGGCTGGTCGGTGGTGGCGACCGCGGTGGCCTGGGCGTTGATCGGCCGCGAGCGGCCCTCGATTCGGTCCATGGCGCCGGCCCTGGTGTGCGGTTTGCTGCTCTCCCTGCCGGGCCTGGTGCCGTCGCTGGCGCTGACCTGGGGAACCGACCCGGCAGTGGTCCGCCGGGCGAACCAGATTTACGTCTTCTATCGCCTGGGGCACCACCTCGCGCCGGGGCAGTTTCCCGCGGTCTACGTGGTGCGATTCTCCATGCTGACGATTCTCTGGGGGCTCACCTGGGCGGTGCCGGCGGCCGGTCCGCTACGTCGAGTACGGGCGTGGGTGGCGGGGGCCCTGGTGATTGCGGTGGGGGGCTTGGGCGTGGCCGCCGCCACGGCGAGCCACCCGGCCCTGGGAGCCGCCCTGTTGCGGTTCTACTGGTTTCGCTTGTCCGACGTGGCCGTGCCGCTGGGTGTGGCGCTGGCCGGTCCCGCCACGCTCGCCTGGCTGGCTGGCCGGCTGCGTTGGCGGCGGCTAGGGCCGGCGTCGGTGGGGGCCCCGCTGGGGATCCTGCTGGGGCTGTTGGTGCTGGGGTGGGCGGTCCATTTTGGCTGGCGGGCCGCGTTTGGCTTCCGGGGGCCGGTTCCCTTCGAGGTCACCCTGGGCGTGGTGGCGGCCGTCTGCTGGGCGGGGCTGGCGGGAATTGGCCGGATGCCCCGCTTGGCCAAGGGCGCGGCGCTGTGCCGCTGGCGGCTTGCCGCCGCTTGTGCCATGCTGGTGCTGGTGGTGGGACCGGCCCAGCACGTCGCCCGCCTGGCCGTTTCCCGCTGCACTGCCTCGGTGCCCCGGGCGGATCGGCTGTACGGATTTCAGGCATGGCGCGCGGCCTGCCGCTGGGTGGCCACCTCGGGCCGGATTCCACCCCATGCCCGTTTCCTCACGCCGCCCATGGCCGAGACCTTCAAGTGGTATGCCGAACGAAGCGAAGTCGTCAATTGGAAGGACGTGCCCCAGGACGCCCAGTCGATCGTCGCCTGGTGGGATCGGATGATCGACGTCCACTACTCGGGCGTGGATCGGCCGGGCCGTCGCTGGCAGTCTTCGTTCGGCTTTCTCCGCGAGGAGCGACTTCGCCACCTGGGGAGGAAGTACGGCGCCGACTACGCCATTTCGCTCCGCTGGCCGCGGCGGCTGAACCTCCCCATCGTTTACATCAACCGGGTCTACGTGATTTATCGGCTTGATGGGGAAGAGCCGCGGGGGAGTGATCCGTGAACTCTCGTCTGCCCGCGTTGCTGGAAGCGCGTCTGCGCCGGGGCCTGCC
>CAYZWG010000121.1:0-1364 GCA_964481605.1 uncultured Planctomycetaceae bacterium | reverse complement strand
CGGCTTGTGCCGGTTGTGGCCGGCCGAGGGGCAAACGTCTGGGATTTCCCGCCGCGGGGGGCGATCCCGTGCCATGCTTGAGGAGGAGACCCTCCCCTTGTCGTAGGCTGCCGTGGAGAAGTCGCATTGAACGGCCTAACGCTCGACGTGCTCAACTCGATCGACCGGCTACGGAGCGAGGCCCGGGCCTGGGACCGGCTCTGGCTGGCCGGCCGGGCGACGCTGCCCACCGCCCGCGCCGAACTGGTGGCCCAGTGGGTCGAGCGGTTCGCCCCCGGCGGTCGCTTTCGCGCGATCGTGGTTCGCCAGGGCGAGCGGATGGTGGCCGCGCTGCCGTTGGTCGACCGCCGGGTGGGCCGCCTGGTTCCGGCCGGCGACCTGACCTGGAACTACTGGTCGCCCAACGGCGAACTGCTTTTGGATCCGGCGGCCGATGCGGACCGGGCGGCGGAATTGCTCGTGGAAGGCGTGGTCCGCTCGCCCACGCGACTGTTGTGGCTGGAAATGGTGCCCGAGCAGTTCGAGCATTGGCAGACCTTTTTCCGCGCGCTCAAGCGGCGGCGGGTGGCGCTGGACGTCGGCCGGCGATACGAGATCGGCCAGGTGGTGCTCGACGGCCAGGCCGAGGCCTACCAGGCGGGGCGCTCGAAAAACCTCCGTCGCAGTCTGGGCAAGGACCTGCGGCGGCTGGAGCGCGAGGGCCCGGTGGGGCTGGTGGTCCATTCGGCCCTCGTGCCGGATGAGGTGGAAACGCCCCTGCGCCGGGCGATGGAGATTGAAGATCGCAGTTGGAAAGGGTCCGCCGGCACCTCGGTGTTGCAAACGCCCGGACTGTTCGAGTTCTACCTGCGGCAGGCTCGAACCCTGGCCGCGTGGCGGATGCTGCGGTTGGCCTTCTTGACCTGCGGCGGCCGGGCGATCGCCTTCGAATTCGGCTGGACGGCCAAGGGAGTCTACCACAGCTTCAAGATCGGTTACGATCCGGAGTATCGCCGCTTCAGCCCGGGACAATTGCTGCGTTGGAAACGGATTTCCGCGGCGTTCGAGGCGGCAGACGAAAAGGTGGTCGACTTTCAAGGACCGATCACGCCCGCCTTGGCCGTCTGGGCCAACCGATCGTACCCGGTGGCCCGGGTGGTGGTTGCTCCCGGGTCCGCGGGGCGGATACTGCTGGCCGGCTATCGAGGCATCCGCCCCCTGGCCCGCCGCTTGCGCTCCGCGGCGGCAGGCTTGCTGGGTTGAGTCGGACGCCGCTGTTTCGCCACCCTGGCCGCCGTGCCGCGGGGCTGCTATGCTGGGAAGTTCCCCGCTGGCGGGGAGCGTTCTTGCGGGTGTGCCGTGCTGGGGTGACGAAAATCTCTGCT
>CAYZWG010000120.1:9174-13083 GCA_964481605.1 uncultured Planctomycetaceae bacterium | reverse complement strand
CTCAACTGTTCGGGTCGATCAGCTCGAACACCACCCGGTAGGCCTGGTGGCCGGCCGCGATTGCCTCGGCGTAGAGCGACTCCAGCTCGGCCCGCAACTGGTCGGCCGTGGGAAAACCATCGGGGCGGGCATCGTCGTCGGTGAGTTGGTCCAGGCGAACCGGTTCGACGGTGTGGACGCGGATATAGCCGGCCCCGGGGATGTAGCTGCGCTGTCCGGCCCGCATCCGGCGGTGTTTCCAGAGGCGAATCGTCTGGGTCTTTTCGCCGCGTCGGATCGCCGGGAGAAACTTCTTCTTAAAGAGCAACATGGCCGCTAGCCTAGCGCACCCCGCGGCGGAGAGTCAAGGGGCGCGATCGGCCGGAGTGGGGCCGCCCGCGGTCGCCGGTCGGCTGGTTCGGTTGTGCACGTTGGGGCGGCCGGAGGCGTGGGGACGTTTTTGCCGGACGATCCACGGGTGCGGAATACTCCGGGCCGCGGAGGCGACTTGTGACGGCTTTTCCGCGCGGGTGGGATCGGGCGGCGTCGACTCGCCGGGTTTTGCTTGGCGCCGGCGAAAAAGTCGGACGATTCGTCAAGTAGGACGGAGATCGGAGGGATCGCGCGCAGCGCGTCTGCAACGCCGACGGAGATCACGGAAGAACGATGGATCGCCCCCGCAATTGGCTCTTGCCGCGGAAAATCGAGTGGTGTCTGCCGGAGTGCCTGACGAGGCTCCCCTGGGCCGGCGACGGATGGACCGGGCCGGGCGAAAAGCGCTGGGGCCGCCGCCAACCGTTCGCCATGCGACGTCGCTTCGCACCGGTTTGGAAGGCGATTGCGGCCGGTATCGTGGGATCGGTGGGCTTGCTGTGGCTGAGCGTAAGCCTGGCGGGCTGGTCGCCGGGAGCCGTCCGGGCGGATGGCGAAAGACTTGATTCGTTTCCGTTGCGGAAAGTCGGGAGGGCGAGGCTCCTGCCGAGCCGTGAGGCGGCACCAACCGTGATTTCCCGGCTCGGCGGGAGCCTCGCCCTCCCGACTACGCACCAGTATCCCCTTTCCGCAACAGAAACCAATTCATCCGGCGCGACGCAGGGCAGATCGGCGGACCCGCTCTCGGGGAGCCCGTGGGGGGGTGTTCCGGCGGCCGTCTCTCCGGCGTGGGCTGCTGCTGGATCTCCGCAGCCGAGCCCTGTCCCGGGCGGGCGGGCGACGGTTGACCTGCCGCTTGTGCGGGTGGCGGCCGCGGGCCGGGGCGAGAGGGGCTTTTTTGAGCCGATCGCCACGGGCCGGAGCGAGAGGGGCTTTCTTGAACCCACCGCGACGGTAGCGGCGGCGGGCCGGGGCAATAGGGCGATTGCCCTGGCCGAGGCGCCGGAAGCGGTCGCGGCACCCGGGTCGGGGCCGCTCTTGGCGACGCCGCGGGGAGAGGGGCGTGCAGCCCGCAGGCCATTGCCGCCGGAGGCGTCGGGGGCGGTGGAATCGGCCGCCGGGGACTCGACCTCGGCACCGCCGGCACTACTACCCAACTCACCGGCGATACCCGCCCGGCGGTCGTGGAACCTGGAGCTGGTCGCCCGGCAGGCCGATATCCATACCCGGCGCGGTTTCGAGTTGGCCGGCCGGCGGGCCTTTTACGCCGCTCGTCTGGAGTTTGTCCGCAGCCTGCGACTGGTTGCCCAGGGGTTGGACTCGGAGTATGGCACGCGGCGGCATAGCCAGGCGTTGGGGGCCGGTCTGACGGCAATGGAAGAGGCCTCCGACTTTATTCCCCGCGGCTCCCGCTTGGAGGCGGAGCTCGACCTGAGGGGGATTATCGAGGGTCATCGCACGGCGGTGTTGAAGGGCCAGCCGTTGGAGGGTCTGACGCCGATGTACGCCGTGCAGGAATACTTCACCTATGCCCAGGAGCAGTTGGCGGCCGCAGGGGACGGCGAGGTGGCCGCGGCGATGGCGTTGTATGCCTTGGGCAAGTTGCACGCGGCGGTGGGCACGGCACAGGCGACGTCGATTCGCGTAGCCCGTCCCAAGGCGATGGCCTTTTTTCAGGCGGCGTTGTTGGTGATGCCAAGCCACTACATGGCGGCCAACGATCTGGCCGTTCTGCTGGCCGGAAGCGGTCGCTACGAAGACGCCCGGGCCACGCTCCGCCACAGCCTTTTGGTGCATCCCACCCGGGCCGCGTGGCAAAACATGGCGGTCGTGCTGGGCCACTTGGGGCGCGGGGCCGAGGCCGCCAGGGCTTTTCGCCTGGCCAGCCAGATGCCCGGGCCGGGTCAGGTCCCGGACGGGCCCGGTCGGCAGCACGCCGGCCGCAACGTGATTTGGCTCGATCCCACGGCGTTCGCCCGCACGTTGGCCGTTTCACCCGGCGGCGCCCCGGCGGCGCCGATTTCCGCCGGGGCCCACGCCGCCCACGGCGCCGATCCGCGGGCCCCGCAGCGTCAACTCGCCTGCGGTCTGCCGCCGTTCTGGTCGAAAGAGAGGAAATGAACGTGCGCGACACGATGCGATCGCTGTGCCTGCCTGACGTGAAGTACCGGATCTGGATCGCGCTGGTGTGCGCGTGCAGTTTGACCACCTGGGTTTGGATCCGGTCGCTGGTGGTGGAGACGGGCCCGCCGGCGGAGGTTCGAGGCCCCCGGCAGGACGGCGGCCGGACTTTTTCGTTGGCGGTGGCCGCCCCGGCCGCGGCGCCGGCGGCCGGGCCCGTGATGCGCCGGGCAGGGGGCGGGGCGGAGATTGTGCTCTGCCAGGCCCTGGGACCGGCGGCCCCAGACAACATCCGTGGGGTCGACTGCGCCTCGGGCGGGTGGTGCCGCCGCAAGGGTTGGGAGGCGATGCGGGCGATCAACTGGCAGGCCTACGCCCAGGGCGAATACGTCGGGCACGCGCGGACGGCGCACGTGCCGGAGTACCGGCTTCGGGTGGGCGACCAGTTGGACATGGTCTACCGGATCACGCGGGAGGAGCAGGCCCAGCCCTATCGTTTGAACGTGGGCGATGAGATTCGCGTCGAGTCGATGACCGATCCGGCCTTGGACCGCGAGTTGATTCTTCAGCCGGACGGCACAATCACGGTCCGGCTGCTGGGGCAGGTTCACGCCACCGGCCGCACCGTGGTGCAACTTCGCGACCACCTGGAAAAGGCCTACCAGGAGTATTACAAGGTCCCGGCGATCACCGTCACGCCGCTGAAGGTCAACAGCAAACTGGAGGACCTGCGGGCGGCCGTCGACCGTCGATACGGCCAGGGAGGACAAAGCCAACTGGTGACGGTCACTCCGGAAGGAACGACCTCGCTGCCGGCGGTGGGCTCGGTCTACGTGCAAGGGCTGACGCTGGGCGAGCTTCAGGTCGAACTCAACGAGCGCTACCGCCAACAGATCAAGGGCATCGAGGTGATTCCGGTGCTGGTCGAGCGGGCGCCGCGGTTCGTCTACGTGCTGGGAGAAGTGGCCCAGCCGGGCCGATTCGAGTTGACCGGCCCCACCACGTTGCTCCAGGCGATCGCCATGGCGGGCAGTTGGAACAACGGGGCCTACCTGAAACAGGTGGTCGTGTTTCGCCGCGGGGACGACTGGCGGTTGATGGCCACGGTGGTCGACCTGTACGGGGCGTTGCACGGCAAGCAGCCCTGCCCGGCGGGAGAGATTTGGCTCTCCGACTCCGACGTGGTGATTGTGCCCAAGAACCCCATTCTGGTGGCCGACGATTTCATCGACCTGGTGTTCACGCGGGGCATTTACGGCGTCTTTCCGCTGGACGTCTCGCTCAATTTCGCCAAGCTGAGCACGCTCTGACGAGGATGCCTCCTTGGGCACCGCCAACCGTAGGGCCGGCTGTGCCGGCCGGTTGCCGGGCTGGTGAGTGCCAGCCACGTTTCGGCTACGGCGGGGTCAGGAGACCCGCGCCGAACAGGAGGAGACC
>CAYZWG010000120.1:0-8932 GCA_964481605.1 uncultured Planctomycetaceae bacterium | reverse complement strand
ACAGGAGGAGACCCGCGCCGAACAGGAGGAGACCCGCGCCGAACAGGAGGAGACCCGCGCCGAACAGGAGGAGACCGGCAACGCCGTGTTCGGCGAGGGTCTGGCCGACCCCGCCGAGAGAGGACCGATGGTCTCCCCATCGCTTCACCCTGGGCGAAACAAATCCCGCATCAACCCCCCACGCCCGCAAGATCAACGATCCGGGGGCTCGGGCGGGTCGGATTCCGGATGCGCGTTGCCGGGGTCGTTGTCGTCGACCGGGATGATTTCGATGGTCGGGGATTCGATCGCCGGGACCTCGGCGTCGGGCTGGGGGGTGTCCGCCTCGATGGCCTGTTCGGCGGCGATGCTCTCCCAGCGGGAGAAGTCGGGCAGTTGGCCGTCGGAGGGCGCGATCCCTTGGGGCGATTCCACCTGAATTGTCCCATCCAACTCATCTTTTGAAGGCGGCAGAGGTGGCGGCTCGGGCTCGGGCTCCGCGGGGGCAGCCGACTCCCACGCCGGTTCGATCGTCACCTGGTCGGTTTCCGCAGTGTCCCCCACGGGCGGAGTTTCCGCGGCCTCCGTGGCGGGCGGAGTTTCCACCGGCGGAGGCGGGGCAGGGACGAAAGCCTGGCCGGCATATTCGTATTCCACGCGGAACGTGAGCGGCCCCACGCTGAACTCGTCGTCCGGACGCAAGGGGGTGTCGGTCACTTTCTCTTGGGCCACCAGCGTCCCGTTGAGCGATCCCAAGTCGCGAACCATCAGCAGGCCGTCCGCTTCGTAAAGCTCGCAGTGCTTGCGGCTGACCATGGGATGGGCCACGGTGAGATCGGCTTCGCGGCTGCGGCCGATCGTGGCGGGCAAGTCGATGAGGACGCGGCGTTTGTCCGTCTTTCCGCCGACGACGACGAGTGTCGCTCGCATTGCGGGCACCCGTTCTGGGGGGAGGGAAATCCGCTGGTCCCGCCTAGGGGACGAGGGGGGGCAGGCTCAACCTAGTCCGCCCACCATGGTAACTTCCTCCGCCGCAAGACGCAACCCTATAGGGGGACCGGCGGCAGCGTGGAATGAGTTGGTAGTGACCGCATTCATGCGGTCTTTTCCGGAGCCAGGCGTAGGGCCCCGATGAATCGGGGCACGACAAACGGGTTGGGCGAATGTTTACAGTGAAAAGGCATCCCGGCGGTTGCAAGAGGCACCCGTGGCACGGAGCGAGGCATTGACGGGTCGACGGTGATCCAGTCTATTGGACCTTTGCGAGCCGATTCTTACGCAAAACGGCAAGAAACAGTCGGGCGACCTCCATGGCTCCGGCTCGTCCGGGTCGGGGAAAGGGCCCAATTGCCCTTGCAAACCGCCTGCGGGAACTTATAATTCCGCGTTTCCGATCAGGCGGCGGTCGCCGGTGTCCTCGCGGGGGGGGTAGCGGTCCGGGCCCACCGTGCGGGTGTAGCTCAGTTGGCAGAGCACGACGTTGCCAACGTCGTTGTCGTGGGTTCGAATCCCATCACCCGCTCTCGACTGCCGGCGCCGGACCGGGTGAGGACCGGTCGCCGACGTGTCGTATTGCGTTGGATTGCGGCGTTGGTTGGACAAAGAATCCCTACCCTATTACTTGACGACGGACAAGCATGGCCGCCAGCGATTACCCGGACCCCGACGAGGGCACGACCACCGAGGAGCAGGCCGAGGAAAAAAAGCTGGACCTCGAGGTTCGCGTGGACGAGCGGAGCGCTTGTGAGCGCCATATCGCCGTGACCGTGGCGCGGAGCGATATCGAGGACTATTTCAACAAAGAGTTCAGCGAGTTGATGCCCACGGCGCAGGTGCCGGGATTTCGTCCCGGCCGGGCTCCTCGCAAGCTGATCGAGGCGCGGTTTCGCAAGGATGTGGCCGAGCGTGTCAAGAGCGGGCTCTTGCTGGCCAGCATCGAGCAGGTGGGCGAGTCGGCGAATTTCTCGGCGATCAGTGAGCCTGAGTTCGACCTCGATGCGGTGGAGCTTCCGGAGGAGGGTCCGATGACCTTCGAGTACGATCTCGAGGTTCGGCCCGAGTTCGAGGTTCCCCAGTGGAAGGGCTTGAAGATCGAGCGGCCGGTGCGGGACTTTACCGCCGAGGACGTGGACCGGGCGATGGAGGCCGTCCTGGCCCCCTACGGGCAACTCGTGCCCCGCCCAGGCCCGGCGGAAGCGGGAGACTACATTGCGGCGAATCTGACGTTCACCCGGGAGGGCAAGGTCGTCTCCCAGGCGGAGGAGGAAGTGATTCGGATTCGTCCGGTGCTCAGTTTCCGGGACGGCCAGATCGAGGATTTCGAGGGATTGATGGTGGGGGTGCGGGCGGGGGAGACCCGGCAGGCGACCGCCACCCTCACCGACGATGCCCCCAACGTGGCGTTGCGGGGCGAAGAGGTCACCGCCACGTTCGAGGTGCTGGAGGTGAAGCGGCTTGAGCTGCCCGAGCTAACGGTCGATTTTCTCCAGTCGATAGGCGACTTCGAGTCGGAAGCCGAGTTGCGCGACGTGGTGCTGGACAATCTCGATCGGAAGTTGGAGTTTCACCAGCATCAGCGCGCCCGCGAGCAGATCACGGCGGCGCTGACGGTTTCGGCGGATTGGGACCTTCCGCCCACGCTGTTGGAGCGGCAGAGCGCGAGGGAATTGGAGCGGGCCGCGTTGGAGTTGCGGCGAAGCGGTTTCAGCGACGAGGAGATCCAGGCGCACGAAAACCAACTCCGCCAGCACAGCCGCCGCTCGACGGCCAAGGCGCTGAAGGAGCACTTCATCCTGGAGCGGATCGCCGAAGAGGAGGAGATTGCCGACACCCCGGACGACTACGCGTCGGAGATCGCGCTGATCGCCGCTCAGCGGGGGGAATCGCCTCGCCGCGTACGTGCCCGGCTGGAAAAGAGCGGAGGAATGGACGCTCTACGCAACCAGATCATCGAACGGAAAGTGATCGATCTGATTCTCGCTCACGCACAGTTCGAAGACGTGCCCTACGAGCCGGACGTGGGCGGTGCCACCGCGGTGGACCGGGCGGCCGGCGGCGGCGAGCCGGAATCGACCATTCCCGAAGCCAAGCCGGAAGGGGCCGCGGCAAAGGAAGCAGCGAAGGAAACGTTGCAGGAAGCTGCCGTGGAAGAGGGCGGGGAAGCGGTGGAGGAAACGGGCGGAGAGGAAGAGTCGGCCAGTTGAGTTTTTAGCGGGTGGGCCGGCTGTGGTTGGGGGGGTGATCCTTTTTTCAGCGGCGGGGAAAATCAGCACGTAGAGGGAGCTTTTTCAACCGGCCAGGAGCATGGAGGCGGAAACGGGAAAGAGGAAAGGGTTCGGGGTTGGTCGGCCTGGCAGCGCCGGGGGTGATCCGCACCAGGGGTATTGGGCCCTTTTTCCCGGCGCCATTCTTTTTTCCCGCCCAGTCGCCGTGCGACCCCGGAAGAGTCCGTCCCGGTCGGCCATCACCTTCGCATCGGAACCACCATGAACCAAATCATTCGTCCGCCGTTGGTCGATCCGCGGGCCGCCTATCGCGACTATCAGCGACAGCGCCAGATGACGCTGGGCGATCTCTTGCTGGAGAATCGGATCATTTTCCTGCAAGGGGTGATCGTCGACGAGAACGCCAACGAGTTGGTGATGAAGCTGCTGCACTTGCAGAGCGAGAATCGGCGCAAGGACATCCATTTTTACATCAACTCGCCCGGCGGCAGCGTCAGTGCCACGCTGGCGATTTACGACACGATGCAGATTCTCAGTTGTCCCGTGTCGACCTACTGCGTGGGCCTGGCGGCCAGCGGCGGCGCGGTGTTGTTGGCCGGAGGAGCCCGGGACAAGCGGTTTGCCCTGCCCCACGCGAAAGTGATGATCCACCAGCCCTACGGGCACGTCGGCGGGCAGGTCTCGGACATCGAGATCCAGGCCGACCAGATTCTCAAGACGCGCGAAGTGCTCAACACGATTCTTGCCGAGCACACGGGCCAGCCGATGGAGCAGATTGCCAAGGATACCGATCGCGATTTCTACATGACGGCCGAGGAGGCCAAGCAGTACGGAGTCGTGGACGACATCCTCACCAAGCACGAGACGGGGGACGAGGAGGAAGACGAGTAAGCAGTTGGCAGCCCTGGGGTCGGTCCTTTGCACCCCGATCCGGCGGCGGTTCGCTGCTTGTCATCAGTCATCAATCATCAAGTCCCCAGCTCTCCTTCGCTACGGAGCCATTCCGCCCATGCCCTTGATTCCTTACGTGATCGAAAAGAGCGGCCGCGAAGAGCGGGCGATGGACATTTACAGTCGCCTGCTGAAGGACCGGATCGTCTTCCTGGGCACAACCATCGGCGACGAGGTGGCCAACTCGATCGTGGCCCAGTTGCTTTTCCTTCAATCGGAAGACGGCAAGGCCGACGTCCACCTGTACGTCAACTCACCCGGCGGATCGGTCAGCGCGGGCCTGGCGATTTACGATACGATGCAGTTCATCAGTTGCGACGTGGCCACCTATTGCGTGGGCCAATGCGCGTCGATGGGGGCGGTGCTGCTGGCGGCCGGAACCAGCGGCAAGCGGAATGCGCTGCCCAACTCGCGAATCATGATCCACCAACCGCTGGCCGGGATGGAAGGTTCGGCCGAGGACATCATGATCCACGCCAAGGAATTCGCCAAGATCAAGGAACGCCTCAACCAGATTCTACTGAAACACACCGGCCACCCGCTGGAAAAGATCGAAAAAGATACCGATCGTGATCGTTTCATGTCGGCCGAGGAAGCGCTCGATTACGGCCTGATCGACAACGTGATTGAACACGTGGCCCAGGAGTAGTCCCCCGACCGGGGCAAGACAACGTCAACCTGGATGCGAACAAGGAGGTTCGTCTCAAAGCTGCCGCGAAGGTCGAGGCGGCCCGAGTGCGGCCTCCCGCCGATGCTCTTCTGCTGATCTTTTCTCGTCGACGGCATTTACAAACAACGGATTGTTTCTGGCAACGCACGGACGGCCTGGTCCCGGGGGGACCGTGCGCACGAGGGCAACATGGAAGCTTGCCGCTTGATCCCCTTCCGTCCGCGAGGTGCCGCCCGCCGAGTTCGGCGCGGGTTTGTCGGCGTTCGCCACGGGTCTGCCGACGCCGCCGGCGGCCCCTTGCAAGCCTCCCGCCTGATCGTCTTCGCGCTGGTTACGCTGGTCTTTGCCGGATGCTGCGGACAGAAGCGCCAGCAGACGGCGGTTCTGGAACGGGAAAACCGTGAACTAGAAGACGCGATGTGGCAGTTGCACTTCGAGGCGAAGTCGTTGAAGGAGGAAAACGCACGGTTGCGGGACGAACTGGGACTGGAACCCTCACCCCACGCCACCGAGGCACATTCGGGCGGGTCGCAGCGGCCGCACCGGCCCCGGCAGGGGCCGTCGGAACCGGCGCTACCCAATCTGCCCAGTATCGAGGGGCTTCGGCCGCCGGTGATCGAGTTGCCCGGCCAGGCGGCGCCGGAGGGCGCCGTTCCCGAGTCGTTGCGGCCACACGAGACGCAGCCGGACGGAGGCGTGGGGCAGCCGCAAGGTCTCCCCGGCCCGATGACGCCTCGGTTGGAAATGCCGCCCGAGCAGGGGGGTTCGGAGCAAGGGGGTGCGGTCGACCCGGTGCCGGCGGAGTCGAACCGATCGGCCCGGGCACCGTCGTTCCCCGAGGTGACCGGCAACAGCCGGAACGTCGCCTGGATTACGCTGGGCCGGGCCGGAACCGGGGGAACCGATCTGGACGGTCGTCCGGGCGACGACGGGATCGCGGTCGTTGTCGAGCCGCGGTCGGCCAACGAGGAGTTGGTGCCGGCCACCGGGGACGTTTCCGTGGTGTTGCTCGACCCATCGCAAGTAGGCCAGGCGGCGCGAGTGGCCCGGTGGGACTTTACGGCGGCCGATGCGGCGAGGAGCTTTGAGGACGGGATTCACTTGGAAATGCCCTGGCCCGAACGTCCGCCATCGAGCGAGCGGCTTCACCTTTTCGTCCGCTACACGACCAGCGACGGCCGACGCCTGGAGGCCGACACGCCGATCGAGCTTGATCTGACGGGTCGTAAAGCGCGGAGCTGGACGGCGACCCATCGGGCCGGGCCCTCGGCGGGGTCGGGAGGCTTGGCCGGGAGACCTTCGGTCGGGGCGTCGGCGGGGTCGGGAGGCTTGGCCAGGAGACCTTCGGTCGGGGCGTCGGCGGGGTCGGGAGACCCTCGCCGAACGGGGACCGATGCCCCACTAGAAACGGCCCCGCTAGAGACCGCCTCGCTGCCGCGAGTACGGCTGCCCGGTCGGGCCCTCGGCGGGGTCGCCAGACCCGCGCCGAACGGGGGTGGGGTCGGCAACACTCCGCCGAACGGGGGGAGGCCGGCGGCGAACGCTTCGCAACCTGCTCGACGTGTGCCCGTCTGGTCTCCGAACCGGCTCTGAAAGACTCGAACCGGCGGGGTCGGCAGCCCCGCGCCGAACGGGGGAGACCCGCGCCGAACGGGCGTTTTTGACGAAGTGCCCGGTTGCAATCCACCGCTTGGCCGAGCATACTTCGGGTAATGGTTCGTCTGGAGAGAGACGGGGGGACTGGGGCCGGCGGAGTTCGGCGACCTTCGCACCATGGTTCCGCGGTGGAGGCATTTGGATGGGCGCTCGAATCCTCTGGGTTGCTCGTCTTCTGACCGTGCTCGTCTGCCTGGCGGTGGCACCGGCATCGGCGGCGCTGTTCAACTTCACTTACGACGACGTGAATCAGTCCACGGGCGTCGGTTTCGACGATCCCACCCTGGGGGCGACGCGGCGCGGCACGCTGGCGTCGGCGGGCAGTTACCTCGGCTCGGTGATCGATGCCCCCGGCACGGTCGACGTGAGGCTCAACGCCTCCCAGACGGACGGCTCCGGGTTTCTCGCCTCGGCGGGCACTTTCTATTATCTGGACTCGTCGGTTTTTCAGAACGGGCTGGCCTTTGAACACGCCACCAGCGGCACGGACCCTTGGGCCGGCAATCCGGATGCGACGGCGACGTTCGATTTCGGCTACACCTGGAATTCCGACCAGGGAGCCCCCGCTGCCGGCGAAATCGACCTTTACAGCGTGGCCCTGCACGAGTTCATGCACACGCTGGGATTTGCGTCGCTGCTGGACTCGGACGGAACCAGTGGGGTCGTCGATCCCAGCAATCCCGGCGTGGACACGAAAGTGTTCAGCGTTTACGACAGCCTGCTGGAGACCGGCGTCGGCACGCAACTGTTCAGCGGACCGGGCAATTTCGTGGGGACCGCGGCCGATCTCATCAGTGGGGACGTGTTCCTGGACGGGGCAAACATCCGGGCCGCCAACGGCAACAATCCGCTGGAGGTTTACGCGCCGAACCCGTGGAGCGGCGGTTCCAGCATCTCACACGTGGACCCCGGCGGGTTGCCCGGCGCGGTGATGACGCCGTCGATCGGCGGCGGCCAGTCGAAGAGAGAATTGCTGGCCCCGGAACGCGGCGTGCTGAGCGACCTTGGCTGGACGCTTCAGCCGCAGGCCGTGCCCGAGCCGCCTCCCCTGGTGCTCTTGGCCGGGGGGACGCTGAGCCTGTGGATCGGGTTGCGGCGGCGGAAGGGGACTTCCAGGTAGCGCCCTCATCTCAGGCAAGTCGCAGGAAATAACACACCGTGCCGGGGAGACCTGCGCCGCGGCGGTTTCGGCGAGGTCGCCAGACCTGCGCCGAGCGCTGGGTACTCTATTTTCTGCGAGTTGCCTCAGAGGGCGGCGATCCGCTCGATCAGGTCGACGCTGCGGCAGCTATAGCCCCACTCGTTGTCGTACCAACTGAGCACCTTAAGCATGTTTTCGCCCACCACCTGGGTCCAGGGGCCGGCGAAAATGGAACTGTGCGGATCGCCGATGATGTCGGTCAGCACGATGGGGTCCTCGGTGTACTTCAACACGCCCTTCATGGGGCCTTCGGCGGCTTCCTTGATGGCCGCGTTGACCGCGTCGGCGGTGACCGGCTTGGAGGTCTGGACGGTCAGGTCGACGGCGCTGCCGGTGGGCGTGGGCACACGCAGGGCGAAGCCGGTCAGCTTGCCTTGCAACTGGGGAATCACCAGCCCCACCGCAGCGGCGGCGCCGGTGGTGGTGGGAATGATGTTCAGCGCCGCGGCGCGTGCGCGGTAGAGGTCCTTGTGGGGAAAGTCCTGCAGGACCTGGTCGTTGGTGTAGGAATGGACCGTGGTCATCAGGCCCTTGACGATACCGAACTTCTCGTAGAGCACCTTGGCCACGGGGGCCAGGCAGTTGGTGGTGCAGCTTGCGTTGGAGACGCAGGTGTGCTCGGCCGCCAGCTTGTCGTCGTTGACGCCCAGCACGCAGGTCAGGTCCGGGCCCTTGGCGGGGGCGCTGATCACGACCTTCTTGGCGCCGGCCTTGAGGTGGGTGTCGAAGCCCGGCTTCTCGCCGGTGGCTCGTCCGCGAAACACGCCGGTGCTTTCCAGCACGATTTCGGCCCCCAACTCACGCCAGGGCAACTCGGCCGGATTGCGAATGGCGGTGGCCTTGATCCGCTTGCCGTCGACGATGAGGTTCTCCTCGTCGTGGTCGACCGGGCCGGGGTAACGCCGGTGAATGCTGTCGTATTTCAGCAACGTGGCGAGCGTCTTGTTGTCGGTCAGGTCGTTGATTCCCACGACCTCGAACTTGTCCGGCTTGGCCATCAAGCCACGGAACACCAGCCGACCGATGCGGCCGAAACCATTGATTCCCACACGGATTGCCACGGCGAATCTCCTTAATCGGTTCCATTCCCCTCTGCCGAGGGGCGCGTGTAAAGATTGGATCGCGGGTCGATCTCACCCATCGTGCACCGGCCGGTGTCCCCCGCTCCATGCCGGGTGCCGACGCTCCCGAAGGTAAGAATCCTGGATTATACTGGGGCAAATGGGAGTCAGCAAGCGGCGCCGGCGGCAG
>CAYZWG010000119.1:0-13232 GCA_964481605.1 uncultured Planctomycetaceae bacterium | reverse complement strand
CGAATGTTCGTGGGTCGCCGAAAAGGCAAACCATCGGAAGCCGAGTTGCTCCGCCTTCGCCTGTTTAGCCGGCTGGCCTACGGCTACTTCTACACGCGAGGCAGAATCCAGAATTTCTGGGTACATCTGCACGACATGAACCTGGCCGAGCGTTACGCCCCCACCCTGGAGTTGGCCCAGATCTACTCCGAGCACGCCGTCGCCATGACCCTTCTTGGCTGGTACCGCCGGGGGCTGGCCTACGCCCGCAAATCCCTGGCCATTCGCCTCTGGCTGGGCGACCTCTGGGGACAGGGCCAATCGCTCAGCTTTTACGGTGTGGTGCTCTACGCCGCCTCGCGGTTTGCCGAGTGCATCGAAAAATGCCGCCAAGGCGTCCGCCTGCTGGAACGCACCGGCGACTACTGGGAGATGCACATCGCCCGCTACCAGATCGCCGCCTCTCTCTACCGGCTGGGCGACATGCAGGGCGCCGTGGCGGAAGCCCGCGCCATGCACCAGTCGGGGCTCGAGCTGGGCGACGAACAGGCCTCCGGAATCAGCCTCGACGTCTGGTCGCTGGCCACCGGTGGCCGGGTGCCCGAGGAAATCCTCCAGCGAGAAGTCCGCCGCCAACGCCCGGATGCTCAGAGCACGGCCCAGGTGCTGCTGGCTGAGGGCGTCCGGTTGACGGAGGCCGGGCGGCACGAGCAGGCGGTGGGTGTCTTCGAGCAGGCCTTGGTGGAGGGCCGGCGGCTGGGCTTGATGAGTGCCTACACCGCGCCCAACCTGGCCTGGTTGGCCACCGCCTTGCGACGTCACGCCGAATCGCTCCGCCAGCATACACCTGCCCGGCGGTCCCGCCTGCTGTACCACGCCGAAAGGGCCGCTCGTCGTGCCCTCCGCGTTGCCCGCCGGCTCCAAAACGATCTCCCCCACGCCCTTCGCGAACTGGCCCTGATTCGCGCTGCCCGGGGCCGAACCCGACGCCTCCAACGTCTGCTCAACGAAAGCCTGGAGGTGGCCCGACGCCAGGGGGCTCGGCATGAACTCGCCCAGACCCTGCGGGTGTACGGCCAATTGGGCAAGGAGTTGAACTGGCCCGACGCCGACGAGCGGACCCGGGCCGCGGCGACCGTTCTGGGCGAATTGGCCCCCACGGATCAGCCCTCCCCGGCGGCCTCGCGGCGCGATGCCCCGCCGGCCACGCTTTCGCTGGCCGACCGCTTCGACACGGTGTTGGACGCCGGCCGCAAGATCGCCTCCGCGCTGTCGCCGGCCTCCATCTTCGACCAGGCCCGCGCCGCCTCGCTGCAATTGCTCCGCGGCGAACACTGCGCGCTGTTTGAAGTCACCCAGCAGGAGGGAGAATCCCGCTTCGCTCCCCTTGACGGCCGGGAGGATGACGGCTCCCACGACGCAATGCTCGGGCGGGCCCTGCGGGCGGGCCAGGCCGTGGCCTGCGTGGAAGAGGTCTCCGGCAACACCAGCGATCGCGCCGCCTCGACCGGAAAACGATCGGCCCTCTGCGTGCCCTTCTACGTTCGCGGCCGCGCCGTCGCCTGCCTCCACGTCACCCACGACCACGTGCATCGCCTGTTTGGACCGGACGAGGAACGGCTGGCCGACTTCATCGCCACGATCGCCGGCGCGGCGCTGGAAAACGCCGAGGGGTTTGCCGAACTCGAACAACTCAACCAGACCCTGGAACGCCGCGTGGCCGAGCGGACCGCCGCCGCCGAGGCACGTGCCCGGGAGTTGGCACGCTCCAACCGGGAACTGGAACGCACGGCCAACGAGCTTCGCCGGGCGGAGGAAGACCTTCGCCTGGCCAAGCAGGCCGCCGAGGCCGCCAACGAGGCCAAGAGCCGCTTCCTGGCCACCATGAGCCACGAGATTCGCACTCCCCTGAACGGCGTTCGCGGCATGACCGAGTTGGTGTTGAATACCTCGCTGACCGACCAGCAGCGAAACCACCTCAGCGTGGCGCGGGACTCGGCCGACGCCTTGTTGGAGATTCTCAACGATACGCTCGACTTCTCCAAGATCGAAGCGGGAAAAATGGAACTGGAGCGGGTTGCGTTTTCGATACGCGATGTGGTGGGCGCCGCCGCCGGCTTGCTGGCCGTCACCGCTTCGCGGAAAGGGCTGGAACTCAGCTACCGTGTTGCCGGCGACGTGCCCCGGCAGACCATCGGCGACCCCGGCCGGCTGCGCCAAATCATCGTCAACCTGGTCGGCAACGCCGTCAAGTTCACCACGGAAGGCGAGGTCTTCGTCAACGTCTGGACCGAAGCCGGACCCCGCGCCACGGTTCATTTCGCGGTCGAGGACACCGGCATCGGCATTCCCGCCGACAAAAAAGAGTGCATCTTCGAAGCCTTCCGCCAGAGCGACAATTCCATGACCCGGCGGTTCGGAGGGACCGGGCTGGGCCTGGCGGTTTCCGCACAATTGGTCGCCTTGATGGAGGGGAAGGTCTGGGTGGAGAGCGAGGTCGGCCGTGGCAGCGCCTTCCATTTCGTGGTCCCCTTCGATCTGCCGGAAAAGAGCACGGAACCCCCACCCACCCCGCGACCGGCACTGCGGGGTACGGTGCTCGTGGCGGGGGCCAACCGAAACGTGCAACGCACCTGTGGCGAAATCCTGCGGGAGTGCGGCATGCGCGTGGAAACCGCCGCGGACGTGGAAACCACGATGGCCGCCCTGCGGCGAGACGGCTCCGCCGAGGAACCCCCCGTGCTGGCCCTGATCGACGTGGGCCCCACGTGCCAGGCGGGACTCGAGCTGGCCGAGCAATTGCGCGGCGACGAAATCGCGCGGCGGGTCCCCCTGGTGATACTGGTCCCGCCGGGCCACGCCGAAAGCACCGAGCGATGCAGTCGCCTCGGCGCTGCCCAATGCTTGGCCAAACCGGTGAACCCCGCGAAACTCGTGCAAGCGGCCGCCGCCGCGCTGGAGGTTCGCCCCCAGCGACCGGCCGGACAAGAAAGTCTTGGCAAAGAGAAAACCGGCCGCTCGCTCCACATCCTCGTGGCCGACGACAGCCCCATCAATCAGGAGGTCGCGATCGGACTGCTCCAGTTGCGGGGGCACGAGGTCCAGACCGTCGGCGACGGCCGCGCTGCCGTCGAGGCATTCCAGCGGCAGAAGTTCGACCTCATCCTGATGGACGTGGAAATGCCCGAAATGGACGGCCTTGCGGCCACGGCGTTGATTCGCCAGATCGAGAAAGAGGGCCCCCGGCGGACGCCCATCATCGCCATGACGGCCCACGCCCTGAAAGGATTCCAAGATCGCTGCCTCGAAGCCGGCATGGACGGATACGTCTCCAAGCCGATTCGACCGAACGAGCTTTTCCAGGCGTTGGAGACGGCCACGGCCGCCGGCCCGGAAGAGAGCCGCTCCGCGGTCGAGGCGTCGTAAGGCCGGCTGTGCGGAGCCGAAACGTGGCTGGCACTGCGAAATGCGGCAACCGGCCGGCACAGCCGGCCCTACGGTAACTGCACCTCGGCGCTTTCGGCGGGGTCGGCAGCCCCGCGCCGAACGCTGTGAGCGCTGTGGGCGTTGTTCTCCCATGCCGGGTCGCGACCCGGCCTACAGGCTCGTCGAACTTAGCCGGGCGGCCCTTTCCCGGACGCCTTTTGAGCAGGCGTGGCCGCGGGCAGGCGGGCCCGATAGTTGAACCGGTCGTTCGGCGCCACATCCCCGTTGAGCGTGAAGTCCGACCACTGGCCCGTCTGCCGAATGTTGTCGGCCCATTTGAAGTCGATCGTCAAGGGTGGGCCCTGCCGGCCCAGCGCCGCCCACGGAATCGCCAGTTCCAACTCGTTTCCCGTGGCCCGACACGCAACCCGCAAAGGCGAATCCCACTCGTATCGGCCCTCCACGTTTCGCTCCAGCAGCACCCAGCCGTCGTCGCCGCCGGCCCGGTTGACGATCAGGTCGTAGCCCAGCCAGCCGGTTGCCGGGTTGCTGTCCGAATCGATCAACAGCAGCGTGCCGGCGGGATCGTGCTGGGGCAAGCGGGGCCGCCGCGAACGCAGGTAGAAGTAGACCTGCCGCCGGTCGCAACTCACCTTGGCGGCCACCAGGTCGTTGCGGCCGGTGTGGTTCACGTAGTGCCGTTGCCGATCCCAGCCGGGATGATCGCGCTGGACGGGATCTCCGATCGTATCGCGATACTCCGGGGCGACCTTGCGCCAGTCGTCGAAACGGCCGTCGATCACAATCGGACGCGTTTCGACCGGGGCCAGGGGCCGGGCCCCCTTGTAGCGGCGAATGGCGGCCACCATCTGGTAATAGTAATTGTCCCCGTGGCCGCCGCGCATGGGCTCGATATCGCGGCTGTACTCCTGGTTGAACTCGTCCACGAAGGTTACCGGGCCCGCGCCCTCAAGGGGAAAGCTCTGGTCGTAGCGGCCGGCGATCCACTCGTTCCAGCCGGTGATAAAGATGAAGCGGGGGTCGATTTTCAGCGCGCGTCGCCATTGCTCGGCAAAATTGCGGCCCCGCGTGTCCACGCCCTCCGGGCCCGGCTGCCGGCCGTCGTGGAAGCTGCGCCCGTGGGAGCGGGGATGGCTGAGCACGCCCAGCCGGCCGTCGACCACGTTCTGGCCGATCCCCACGGTGACCTCCTCGGCCACCCCCGGCGTCTTGTAGAAGGCGTGTTGGGGATACACTTCCAGCCAGCCCCACTGCTCCGGCCCGGTCGGCCCGGCGAAATAGTCCGGCTGCGGCTTGCGAAAGGTGAAGAAGCGGCGAATCTCCTCGTCGCGTTCGTCCTGGAGGAGGACCCGCAGCTTGCGATCCCCCGCCACCGCCGCGCCGTCGGCCAGGGCCTGCCCGCCCGCCAAAGCGTCCTCGGGGCAACTCCACCAACCCACCTTGCCCCGCGGCTGGGAGAGTTCCAGGTAGTACGTGCCCGGCGGCTGGGCGGAATCCAACTCGACCATCCACCAGGCGTTGTCGACCAGGTTTTCCGAGCGGCGGCGGCCCAGCAGGGGGCCCCCCGGACCATCGCGATAGAGCGCCAAGGTGGCGTCCGAGTCCTTCGTGGCCCAGGTCGGGAAGCTGCCTCCCGCGGCTACCAGCGACCGGTCCACGGTGAACGTCTGGCCCAGCGTATGGCCGGGCCGCAGCTCGGTGGGAACGCCTTGCCGGTCCTGCAAGATGGTCTCGCCCAACAAGGCGGGATCGGCCAGGATCAGCGGTTTCCCCTCCCAGCGAAACCAAAGCTCCGGATACAGCCCGGGACCGTAGAGTTGCTCCCAAAGTTCCCGCACCACGTGCCGCGGGCTCCCGAAAGGACACAGAAACACGATCCGCGGCACCCGGTTGCCCTCACGCCGCGCTGCGTCGAAAACCCGGCACAGCGCCTGCCGACTGCGGGGGTAGGTCAGTTGGTTGGTGACATCGAAAACAACCACGTCCACGCCGGCGTCGGCCAGCATCTGGGCGTGTTTGCGAAGCACGGATTCATCGTCCGAGACGTAGTATCCGAAGATCGATTCGCCCCAATGGTGGGGCGCGCCCAGCGGCCCCCACAAGGGACTCTCGGGGTGCTCTCCGGCGGTGGGGTCCCGGGCGAGGATCTTGGAGACGTCGAAGGGACCGCGATTGCCATGCTGGCCCAGCCAGAGGAAGTAGAAGATACCGACCGTCTTGTCCGCTCGTGGCGAGCCCACCTCGGCGTGCGTGGGCAGACTCCGGCCCAGGCCGTCCGTGGCCACCCAGGTATCGCTGAAAACGTCCCACCCCCCCGGCGCCACGGCGACCGCATCCTGGGCTCTGCCGAAACCCGGTAGCAGCACCGCCACGGCAAACCATCCGCCGATCGGGGCGATGATTGACAGAATCGTCCGTGGGGGAAATCGCATACGTGCCTCGCGGGTTGTTCGATGGTCTCGATCACAGGTCTCGGTCAAGCAATTGTACGGGCTGGGACGAGCACACGCACGCCCAGCGCACCCAAGGGTTTCCCGGCGATCGCGTCCGGCAGGTGGTGCCCACTCCGCTTTCCGCCTCGTCCCACGCTGGAATAGCCGACAGCGGGTGTTAAGAACCTGCCCGAAATCCGGCCTCCTCCCCACCGGGCGGGGGGTGGATTTGTCAATAAGCTCAGGGGGCACGACAATAAGCGGTGCCGGGATCACTTCTGGCCACCCGCCTGGCGCTACGCTTCTTCTCGTTGCATTGCAGGGGGGGCGTTGGAATCCTTTTTCGTGACGATCTTTCAGAAAAGGAGCTACCCATGCGGAACAGGCAGACAAGCCGGCGGCGCTTCCTGAAGACGACAGCGACCGCTCTGGCTGTTCCCTCTGTGATCCCGGCTACGGTGTTGGCGGCGGCGGGCAGGCCCGGAGCCAACGATCGGATTTACGTCGGCCTGATTGGTGCCGGCCACCGCTCGCTGAATCTGACCAGAGAGAGCCCCGCGGACCTGAAGCTCGTGGCCGTGGCGGACTGCGATCTGCGGATGATCGCCGACTATTTGGCAGGATTCCGGCAGGTCAAGGGGTCGATCGTCACCGAGAAGTGTTCGCAGTATCAAGACTACCGGCAGATGCTGTCCAAGGAGAAACTCGACGGCGTCTTCGTGCCGACCACAACCCACGCCCGGGTTCTCGCGTGTATCCATGCGATGCAGGCCGGGCTCGACGTTTACGCGGAGAAGCCGCTTACGCTGACGATCGAGGAAGGACAGCATCTTGTTCGCGCGGAGCGGAACTTCCGAACGGTTTTCCAGGTGGGAACGCAGCAGCGATCGGTCGCCATCAACAACTTTGGGAGCGATTTAGTCCGAAACGGAGCGATCGGCAAGGTGCTGACGGTGAGATGCCCGAACTTCCCCGGACCGCGTCCGCGTCCGCCGTTACCGATCGAGCCGACGCCTCGCGAGATGAACTGGGACTTCTGGTGCAACCAGACCGAGCTGATCCCTTTCAGCTCGGAACTGCACCCGGGTCTCGGTCGATGGGCTCGCTATCGGCAGTACTGTGGGTGGCTGGTGACCGGCTGGGTCCACGCCTTCGATCAGGTCCAGCGGGCACTGGGGACGGACGACACGGGTCCCGTCGAAATCTGGCCGGAGGAATCGGGGAAATCGGGGCCGCATGTTCCCGTCTCCATGCGTTACGCTTGCGGCACCCTTCTGAAACTGGATCTGCCCGAGGACAAAGGTCCTCGCATGGGCGGGATCTTCATTGGCGAGAAAGGAAAAATCGAGATCAACCGCAATCGGCTGGCCAGCAATCCGCCGGAGTTGATTCGCAACGCCCCGCCACCGGCGGACAAGTCGGAGTACGCCAGCGTGTCGCACGAACACATCCGCAATTGGGTACGGTGTATGCGAACGCGGGAAAAGACGGTTGCTCCGGCGACGGTCGGGCACCGCAGCACGACGATCTGCCATTTGATCAACATCTGCCGCGAATTGGGCCGCAAGCTACGGTGGGACCCGGTCAAGGAGGAGTTCATCGGCGACGAGGAAGCGAACAAGTTGCGATCCCGCCCGCGCCGAGAAGGCTACGAGTTGCCGGAGGTCTAACGGATCGCGTGCCGCGTCGACGCTCCCACGGGCATTGAAAACGGGCCGGATCGTGGCTGATCGCCCTGTGGACTGGGAAAGTGGGACAGGTTCACTTCTTATGGATGGTTGCATTGCCACTGATCGGTCGTTCCGGACCAACCCCTGAGAATTCGGGCTTCCGTTGGAAGCCCTCCGCTCGTTGGCCATGCAAACATCAATAGCCCCCTCGCCTTTGTGTGCGTCGTGCGCTCCGTGGTCTTCCAGGAACTGCCGGAACGGCGCGAGGATTGCGCGTTTCGCGTGGACGTCGGCCGGCTGCCGCGGCGCTCACCAATGGAACAGCCGCATGCGGCCGGTTACAATAGCGACGCCGAAACGATCGTGGGGGTCTCTGCCGGCGCCCGCGCCCACCCCAGCGGATGGGACGAGCGGCCGGCCGTACTGGATGCGAGCCCGGCCACGGTGTACCCTCTGGAGTACCGGTGAGACGGTCGCCCCGGAGGGAACAGCCGCCCCAGAGGGAACAACGCACGGGGACCAGGGCCGTCGACAACCGCCGGTGAGAGTGGACAGCCGCCGGCGAGAGTGGAACCGCGTGATGGGAGGGGAATCATGAGCGATCGCCTCAAGGGGCAGGTTGCCTGGATCAGCGGTGCCACCTCGGGAATCGGGGAGGCGACGGCGAGGCTGTTTGCCGCCGAGGGGGCCAAGGTCGCGGTGGTCGGTCGCCGATTCGAACGAGGCGAGAAAATCGCCGACCAGATCAACGCCGCGGGGGGCCGGGCCCACCCCATCGCCTGCGACGTCGCCCGGGGCGACCAGGTCCGCCATGCCATCCAGGAGACGGTCGACCGGTTCGGCGGCCTGCACAGCGTAATCAACAACGCCGGCATGGTCCAAGTCAAGCCGCTCCACGCCTGCAGCGAGCAGGACTGGGATTACGTGATGGGCGTCAACGTGAAGTCGATGTTCCTGGCCACCAAGTACGCGATGCCACATTTGCGAAAAAACAACCGCAGCTATATCGTCAACGTGGGATCGATCAGCAGTTTCGTGGGACAAGCCGGCACTCCCGTCTACACCACCTCGAAACACGCCGTGCTGGGGTTGACCCGTTCGATCGCGCTGGACTACGCGGTCCACGGGGTGCGATGCAATTGCGTTTGTCCGGGCATTACCGACACGCCCATGCTCCGCCAGCACCTCGACAGCATGGGCGATCCCCGGCAAGCGTTGGCCGACCGCCTGCGGCGGGTGGCGATGGGGGTGGCCCTCAGCCCGGCGGACGTGGCCAGGTCGATCCTCTTTTTCAGTTGCGAGGACTCCTCGGGAGTCACGGGAACATCCCTCACGATCGACTGCGGCTACCTGGCCGCGGCCGAATGGGAGACGACCGGCAAGACCGCTTTCATGGAGCCGCAATGAACCTCCCACTCGCCTGTGCCGACTTCGCCTTTCCGCTGCTGGCGCACGAGCATTCACTCGACCTGATCTCGATGCTCGGCGCCGAAGGCGTGGACATCGGACTGTTCGAGGGCCGGTCGCACCTGCACCCCTCCCGCCAACTGGAGAATCCCGCGGCCTCCGGCGAAGCGCTCCGCCGCAAGGTCGCCGACCGGGGCCTGCAAGTGGCCGACGTGTTCCTGCAAATGGACCCCGATTTCTCTCTCTACGCCGTGAACCATCCCCACCAGTCGCGCCGCCGCAAGGCCCGGGACTGGTATCGGCGGACGCTGGACTACGCCCTGGCCTGCCACTCCGGTCACGTCACGGTGTTACCGGGCGTGTTTTTCGACGACCTTCCCCAAGCCGACTCGATGGCCCTCTGCCGCGACGAGCTGGCTTGGCGCGTCGAGCAGGCCGACGCCGCCGGAATCGTGTTTGGGGTGGAAGCGCACGTGGGCTCGATCGTCCCCACGCCGCGGCAGGCCGGCGACCTGGTGGACGCCGTGGCGGGCCTCACGCTGACCCTCGATTACACCCACTTCGCCTCCCGAGGCATCCCCGACGCGGAGGTTGAACCGCTGCTGGCCCACGCCACCCATTTCCACGCCCGCGGTGCTCGCCCGGGCCGATTGCAATGCTCGTTCCAGGAAAACGCGATCGACTATCGACGCATCGTCGAGGTGATGGAGGAGACGGGCTACCAGGGGTACATCGGCATCGAGTACGTATGGATCGACTGGGAGCATTGCAATGAGGTGGACAACGTGTCGGAAACGATCCTCTTTCGCGACTTCTTCCGCCGGCTGTTTGTGGCGGATGGCCCGGCCTGAACGATGCCGGCTGGGTCGCCGGCGGCTGGGCCACCGGCTTCTCGTGCTGGCCGGACTGCTGGTGATGGCCGGACTGCTCGTGGTGGCTGGGCCCGCGGTCGCCGTGCCGGCCGCCGGTTCGGCTGGCGGGGGAGAATCGCCGTGCGGCCTGCTGGTGGAAGACCTTCGCTGCGATTATCTCCGCAATCCGTTGGGCATCGACGATCCCAGGCCGCGACTGAGTTGGAAGCTCACGGCGGAGGACCGCCGGGCGAGGGGAAAGCGGCAGACCGCCTGCCAGGTGCTCGTGGCCGGCAGCCGGAAACAACTGGACGCCGACCGGGGCGACCTGTGGGACTCGGGACGGCTGGAAACCGACCGCTCGATTCACCTGCCCTACCAGGGAAAGCCGCTGCCGTCGCGGAGAAAATGCTGGTGGAAAGTTCGCGTCTGGGACGAACAGGACCGCGTGTCGCCCTGGAGTCCGGCAGCGTTTTGGACGATGGGGTTGCCGGCAGAGGACGATTGGCACCATGCCCAGTGGATCGGGTTGGATGAACCGGAAGAGGGCGGGATCGAGCTGACCGATCTCAAGCAGGCGAACTGGACGTGGTATCCGGAGGGGAATCCGCGGGTTGCAGCCCCCCCGCAGACGCGCTACTTTCGCCGCGTGATCTCGCTGCCGGCCGATCGCACCGTTGGCCGGGCGATGTGTTTTTTCGCCGGCGACGACCAGTGCGTGTTGTACGTCAACGGAGCCCAGGTCGGCGTCAGCCGGGGGCATCCGGCCCTGATCGGCGTCGACCTCGCCGGCCGTCTCCACCCGGGCGACAACATATTGGCCGTTTCCGCCACGAATGTGCCTTCGGTGCCGCGGAATCCGGCCGGCTGGATCGCCTCCTTGCGGGTCGAATTCGACCGAGGGCCGCCGCTGGTCGTCTTCTCGGACCGCCTTTGGAAGTGTTCCCGAACGGCGGAAGAGGGCTGGCGGACGGCGGACTTCGATCCCTCGGATTGGCTGCCGGCGATGGAACTGGGCAAACCCGGCGTGGCCCCGTGGGGCGTTCCCTGGCCGGACCGCTGGCACAGCGAACACCGGCGATTGCCGGCGCGCTACCTGCGCCGCGAGTTTCACCTGGGCAAGCCGCTCCGGCGGGCCACGGCCTACGTGTGCGGGTTGGGGTTCTTCGACCTCTACGTGAACGGGCAGTTGATCGGCGATCAACTGATGAATCCCGCCTTGACGGGATACGACAAACGGGCGTTGTACGTCACTTTCGACGTCACCGCACAGGTGCAAGACGGCGAGAACGCGATGGGCGTTGTTCTCAGCAACGGCCGTTTTTTCGCCCCCCGCCGGCAGACCCCCGTGCCCATGCGCAGCTACGGCTATCCCAAGCTTCTGCTCGAATTGCATCTCCAGTTCGCCGACGGCACCGAGCGGACGATCGTCAGCGACCGGTCGTGGAAGTTGACCAGCGAGGGCCCCGTCCGGTCGAGCAACGAATTCGACGGAGAGGAATACGACGCGGGGCGGGAAATGCCCGGCTGGACCAGGCCGGGGTTTGACGATTCCTCCTGGCGGCCGGCGCGGCTTGTGGACCCTCCCGGCGGTCGGCTCGAAGCGCAGATGATCGAGCCCATCCGCGTGACCGACGTGCTCCGGCCGGTGCGGATCACCCACCCCAAGCCGGGCGTGTGGATGGCGGATTTCGGGCAGGCGTTTTACGGGGTCGTGCGGCTAAACGTTTCCGGCCCGGCCGGCACCCGAGTGACCATGCGGACCAGCTTCAACGTTCTGCCCGACGGTACGCTCAACTACCGCAACGACCGCAGCGCCCGCAACACGGACGTCTACGTGCTCAAGGGCGGCGGCGGCGAGGTCTGGCATCCGCGGTTTCGCGGCAACGCCACTCGCTGGGTCCAGGTGGAGGGTTTTCCCGGCACGCCCACCAAGGACAACCTTGCCGGACTGGTAACGCACACCGACTTCGAAGTGGTGGGCCAGTTCGCCTGCTCCAACCAGCGAATCAACCGCATCTTCCAAAACGCCCGCTGGGGTACACGACTGCAAGATCGCAGCGTCCCCATGGAACCCGACCGGGACGAGCGGATGCCCTGGTCGGGCCATCCCGCCAAGACCTCGGAAAGCGAGGGCTGGATATTCAACGTGGCCCGGTTCTACGACCACTTCTTGCACAACTATCGAGCCCACCAGGCCGACGACGGCAGCCTGCAAGAGATTCTGCCCCCCTATTGGACGTTCAACAGCAAGGACACGGTCTGGCCCAGCGTGGTCACCATCATTCCCGACTGGTACTACAACTTCTACGGCGACGACCGGCCCTTGCGCGACAACTACGCAATGATGAAACGCTTCGTCCTCTACCACGAACGCGCCAATCTCAAGCCCGACTTCACCCTGGACAAGTGTACCTACGGCGACTGGGTGGACACGGCGTCGATGGGCAGCAATAGCGCCAACTTCGGCGCCACCTCGCGACCGCTGGTGGGCACCGCCTACTTCTACAACAACTGTCGCATTGTCCAGCGGGCGGCCCGCCTGCTGGGCCGTTCCCACGACGAGGAATACTTTCGACAACTGGCCGACAAGGTCCGCAAGGGATTCAACCAGCGCTTCTTCGATTCCCAGTCCGCCCGCTACGAAAGCGAAACGCAATCCGCGTACGTGCTGCCGCTGGCCTTTGGGCTGGTCCCCCGGGAACGTCGCTCGGCCGTGGTTGCCAACCTCGTGGACGATGTGATCAACCGCCACCACGGCCATACGTCGGTGGGGTTGATCGGGATGCAGTGGCAGATGCAGGTGCTCACCCATATCGGCCGGCCCGAGGTGGCCTACTCCATCGCCACCCGCGCCCGACGCCCCAGTTGGGGATACATGATCTCCAAGGGCGCCACCACCATCTGGGAGCGCTGGGACGCCGACACCCAGGACGGCGGCATGAACGGCGAGAGCCAGAAGATTCTCTCGGGCAACTTCGAGGCATGGTGCTTTCAGACCCTGGCCGGGATCAATTATGATCCCCGGAACCCGGGTTTTGCACACGTTGTGTTTCGCCCCCGACTGGTGGGCGATCTGAGTTGGGTGAAGGCCTCGCACCGCTCGATGTACGGCACCATCCGCAGCGACTGGCGGCGCGAGGAGGACAAGCTCCGCTGGCGGATTGTCGTGCCACCCAACACCAGGGCAACCGTTTACGTTCCCACCAGCGATCCGGACAGCGTGCGGGAAGGGGAAAACCCGGCCGGAGAATCCGCCGGCGTGTGCTTCCTCCGAGCGGAAAAAGACGCCGCCGTGTTTTCCGTCGGGTCGGGCAACTACACGTTTCTCTCAACCTGGAAAGGGGCGGCCGAAAAACAATGAACCGGTTTCCCTTTCGAAAACCGAGTCGCCGTAGGGCCGGCTGTGCCGGCCGGTTGCCGCACTTCGCGGCGCCAGCCACGTT
>CAYZWG010000118.1:0-13427 GCA_964481605.1 uncultured Planctomycetaceae bacterium | reverse complement strand
GCCGGGTTGGCTTCTTCCTCGGCCGATCGGCCTTGCGTCGTCTCTTCCCAGAGACGCCGGCCGTCGGCGTCGCGCTCGCCGGTCTGATGATCCTCGCCGTCGGTTTCACCGATGCCGGCGGCGCTGTCGGCCTTCTGGTCGAGTTGAACGCGGCGTTGCTGCGCCGAGGCGTCCTGCTCGGCCCGTTCCACGTCCGAGCCTTTCGTCTGGGCCAGCGGCGACCCGGCCGCGCTGCCCCCGATGCCTCCTAAAGGACCCACGCTCATCGGAAGTCCTCCCTTGGGCTAGGGATGGTTGCGCCACGGACGATCGAGCGGCGGGGTCAGGAGACCCGCGCCGAACGCTGCGATCGCTTCATTCAACGGTACTGCCCCAAGCTTCCTTTCGGGTTGTTGTTTCTTCTTAAGGATAGGTCATGCCCGTGGCGAGGTGGCCCCAGGCGGCCCACGCTATCTCCAACTGGGCAGGAGGGATTGCCGGGGCAGCAGTCGTCCGGCCCGGGGAGCCGTTTCCTCCTCCGGCGGCGTCAACTGAAGCTCCTCTCCCAACTGTTGCAGCACCTTGTTGACGGCCGGCAGGGGCTCGCGCCAGACCTGGGGATGGTGGGCCGGCCCTTCCACGTGGAGCACCACGATCTGGTCGCCCGCCCCGCCGAGAATCTCCCGCAACAGCGGCAGGTTCAACTGTCCGCGTCCCAGCCGGGTGCCGAAGGTGAGGTCGACGCGGGCGTGAAAATCCATCTCTCCCCGCCCCACGAGACTGATCACGTCGCCCCGGAATTGGATCGGGTTGAGGTAGATATGGCTGCCCTCGATCACAAAGTCGATATCCGCCTCGCTGAAGGCCGAGGAGTCCGGTTCGCGGACGCTGAGCAGTTTCAGCAGGGCGATCATCACCGGCAACTCGTAGATGTCGGCGTCGCGAAGCCGGACGTGCCCCCGCCCACCCAAGGCGTTGAGGCTCTGGCCTTCTCCCCAAATCTCCGCCGTGGCGTACACGTTGCCGCGGAGGTTCTGCCGGCCGGCGAGGACCTCCTGCGCCGTTTGGGTCAGATCGGCCTGGAACAGCCGGGTGCGGAATCGATACCGCGGCGTGGCGCCCAGCATGATCCAGCCGTCCCCGTAGAGCGTTCCGCCAAACACCTGCCCCGATACGGACCGTGGCCGCTCGTTGGCCGGCGGCTCGACCGACGTTCCCAGCAACACCCGCCGGTCGTCGATCCAGATCGGGCCGGTGATTCGCGTGAACTGGACGTCGTCGTAGGTGAGCGAGTCGATATCCAGTTCACCCCGGCTGTGCAACCGCCCCTGATGAAACCCTCCCACCAGGCGCACGGCGCCGTGGATGTTCTCCAGCGGCACGCCGAACTGGATACTTCCCTGGCTGGTCACGAGTTGCAGATTCCAATCGGCCTCGACCGGGTCGTCGGGCCCCCCGCCGCGGCCGGCCGAGAGACTTCCCCGCAGGTGAACCGATCCACCGGGATTCCACTGCCGCACGGCCTCCTTGAATCGTTCCGGCAGGTGGCGGACGAACTCCCGGTCGATCTCGAGTTGATCCACGCTCAGGTCGTCGAGCCGGAGGCCCCAGTTTCCGTCAGGCTGAAAATCGCACGTCACCTTGCCCACCAGCCGCACCTCGCCGTGCTCGGCCCGAAGCGAATCGATCGTCACGTGACCGTCGCGATAAACCAGCGTCCCCCGCAAGTTTTCCAGCCGGTAGGGGAAGTTGACCGGCTCGATCGAGGTGGTTCCCGGCTGGGGCACCGCCCGCAGCGAAATCCTCAGTCGCTGCGGCGGGGGAAACTGGGGGCAATACCGAATCGTCAGTTCTTCCAGGTCCACCGTCCCTTGAAGTCGCAACTCGCGCCACAGCCGCTCGATGGTGGGCCGCCCCAGGGCGTCGCGAAGCTCTTCCTCCAAGGCGATATTCCCGCCGTTGAAGGTCAACAGCAACTGCTTTCCCTCGGGCGTGTCGCCGAAACGGCCGTGGCAGCGAACCGTGCCCGTGTCGTTCGACCCCACCAGATCGCGGAAACTCCACTGGTCGTCGGCCATTTCCAGCGTGCCGTGAATTCCCCCCAGGGGATAGGGAAAGCGTTCGTAGCGGATCGCTCCGTCGAGCACTTGAGCCAAGAGATGCTTGTGGGTCGGTGCCCCGGGCGCGTCGTTCCATAGCTCCATCTTCACCGAGACCCTGCCGCGGGGCGACAACGACCGCAGAATGGCTTGGGGCTTTTCCTCCATCGCCCGCAGGAGCACCTCGTCCACCGCCAGCCCCGGCCCCTTGAGCGTCTCGATGGTGAAGCCGCCCAGGGGGGCCGTCTGGGGATGCTCGATCCGCCCGGAAATACTCATCGGCTGGTTGCCCGCCAGGGCACGAAGGTCGACCGTGAGGACGTCGTCCCGGAGCGCGACGTTTCCCCGGGCATGTTGCATCGGGTAGGGGAACTTATGGAAACGAAAGGCGACGTCCAGGCACGCCACGGAAAGGTTCTGGTGCCACCGTTGGCCATCGTAGCTTGCGTTGAGCTTGGCGCTGACCCGCCCGCTGGGCAGGTACTTGGGCCACTGGTCGCGCAAGCTCGCCGGCAGCACGTTCAACAACGCCGAGTTCAGCTCGAGTTGCTCGATCCCCGCCTCCAACGAGAGCGGCGAGGCGGCGTCCCACCCGGCTACGCGAAGCGACTCGAGGTGGAGCGTGGAGGGGCCGCTTCGAGCGGAAAGCCCCTTGACGGCGATGCCCCCGTTGTCGACCGTGAGCTGCGCCGCCAGGTCGGTGATGGGGTTGGGTAGCCGAGGGTCGTCAACCCGACCGCCAATGATTCTCGCGGTTGCCGAGAATTGCAGCTCGGCAGGTTCCGGCGGCCCGGGGCGGGCGAGTTGGAATTCGACGTTCGCCCGGCCTTGAACCGAAGTCTGCCGATCGAGCTTTTCCCGCCACTGGCTGGGAGCCAGGGCAACCAGCGAGGGCGTGATCTCCACACCTTCGGCCGAACCGCGGATGTTCCAGGTCGACTGCTGGGGATCCACCCAGCCTTGCAACGCGGCCTGCTTGACGAGATCGCCCTCCCAGGTGCCCTCCACGCGGCGTCGGTGGCCGGGGGGCGTTTCCCCCTCGGCGGCCCCCGGCCCGGCCATGTGCAAGTTGATGTTCCGCAGGGTCTGGGTGGCGGCCGGATTGCGGGTGGGATCGAAAATCTCGACCGTGCCCCCTTCGATCGCCACCTCCGGTGGAGTCGTGCCGAACTTCGGCAGCGGCAGCAGCCGCGCTCCGCTCCAGGTGCCGTCGGGACGCCGCGTCAATCGCAGGGTGGGGCGGCGAATCGCCACCCGCGTGACCTCCAAGTCACCGGAGGCCAGTTGCGCCAACTCCGTGTTGCAGGTGATGAAAATCTCGGGCAAGTGGATCAGCTCGGCGCGGGGACCGGCGGCGTCCGGCTCAACAATCAAAAGGTCCCGGATCTCGATGCCGCGACCTTCGATCAGCCGCGCCGATCGGATCGAGATGTCCAAATCGGCATAGTGCTGGCGGAGTTCGGTCAGCAATCGGCAGTGAATCCGCGCGTCCACCTGTTGGCAAAAATACGGAACCGCGGCCACGGCCCCGACCACCGCGGCCAGGAGGCACCACTTGAAAATCTCCCAACAGAAATTCACCACACCTCGGACGATGGGAGTGAACCCTCCATGGCTGACCCAGACACCACGTTCCCCCCCCGGCCCCGTGTCGGTGGAGGTTTGACGAGACGCTGCCGATCCGCACGGCCAACGCCACAGATACGTATTACGTAACGATCGCGACGCAAGATCACGATATTTCCACGACCCCACCGCCTGCCTCGGGACCACGAGCCCTCTGCCCGGGCCACAGTCCAGACGCAGACCGGCAGGGTATCGTATCCGCGCACAGGACAAGGGGTCAATTCAAGCTGGGCAACATGGGCAAAATAAAGCACGTCGGTAGCACCGGTTCTTGACCCGGTGTGGCTGGAGCCACAAGAGGTGAGGGCAAGCCGTAGGGCCGGCTGTGCCGGCCGGTTGCCGAGTTCGCGGCGCCAGCCATGTTTCGGCTCCGCACAGCCGGCCCTACGGGACTGCCGCCGGCCGGTCCCCCCAACGGTGGACTTCCGCCGCCCAGCAAGTATACTCCAGGTCTCTCGGCCGGTGGCGGTCGCTCGGGGCACCCCACGAACAGCTCGATTCTCAGGAGGGACTTATGGCTTCGCTCCCCAACTATGTCGCGTCGGCCCAGCCGGTGCCCCAGAAAAACCGCATGCCCTGGTTCTCCAGCACCGCCCAGACCTACGCCGGCATCATGCTCTGGTTCGTCTTCTGGCAGGATATTCCCGTGGGCAAGGGCATCCACCAGGACGCCGGCCAGTTCAGCACCTTTGCCGGGGGAACCCTTTCCCACGGTCTGGGGGTCGCTCTGCTGGCGCTGGTCGTGGCGGCCTTGCTCTGCCATTTCCTGTTTTACGTCGTGCCCGGTATGCTCGGCATGAAAACCGGATTGCCGTTGTACATCGTGGGAACCAGCACCTACGGCGTCACCGGCGGATTCCTCATGCCCGGCTTCCTGATGGGCGTGCTCCAGTTCGGGTGGCTTGCCGTGAATGCCTATTTCTCCGCCATGCTGCTGGCGGGAACCTTTGGATTTGCCAGTGGATCGGCGGTGCACCTGGGAATCGGGATCGTTTGGGCCGTGGTGGCGGCGCTGGTGGGGTTGAAGGGAATTCAATACGTCGCCAGGGTGGCCACGTTTCTCCCCCTGATCCCCTTCGTGATCCTCCTCATCCTGTTGGCGACGACCATCGGTGGCATCGGCTCGTTCTCACCCCAGGCGGCCATCCAGGCGGGAACCGGCAAGGTCGTGGAAGCCGGGGGCCAGCAACTGACCACCGCCGCGGCCCTCTCGACGTTCGGTGTGTTTGCCACAATCTGTGCGTACGTGGTCGGCTTTTTCGCCACCGCGGGCGCCGCGGGTTGCGATTTTGGCATGAACAACCGCAACGCCCGCGACGTTCACCTGGGAGGCCTGTTCGGCATCGCCCTGGCCACGATTTTCTCCGGAGGAATCGCTTTGCTGCTGGTCGCCGGTGCTCAAGGCCTGGGCAAGGGGGGCGCCGATCTGGCCGTGCTTCGCGCCACGGATGTCATGGGATCGGTGCTCTCGCCTCGGATGACGAAAACGTTCATGTTTCTTCTCGCCGTGGCGGCCTTTCCGCCGGCCTGCTTCTCCTCCTTCATCGCCGCCAACAGCTTCAAGACCACCTTGCCAAAGGTCCATCCCTTCATCACTTGCGGCCTCGGCACGTTGGCCTCGATCGCCCTGGTCGTCTCCGGCAAGGCCGGCAACGCCGTCGGCGTGTTTATCATCATCGGCGCGTCTTTCGGACCGGTCTGCGGTGCCATGGCCGCCGACTACCTGCTGGCCGGCAAGAAATGGTCCGGCCCGCGTGCCGGGTTCAACCCCGCCGGTTGGATTTCCTGGATCGTGGGGTTCGGCGTGGGGGCTTTCAATTTCCTCCCCGGCAAGCCTTTCGAAATGCCCTGCCCGCCCGTGGCCGCCTTCATCGTGGGCTTCCTGCTCTACTACCTGCTGGCCAAGGCCGGGATGGAAAGCCAAGTGCTGGAAATGCCGGGCCCTGCCAGCCAGTCCGAAGCCGCCGAGGGCTAAGCGGCCGTAGGCCCGATCGTGATCGGGCGATACCCGCCATGCCGGATCGCGATCACACGCTGTGCGCGGGTCTCCCGATCCCGCCGAGAGAGTCTGACGGTGTTCGGCGCGGGTCTCCCGACCCCGCCGAGAGAGGAGACTGACGCCACGGAGGAGACCTTCGGTCAGGCCGTCGACGGGGTCGGGAGACCCGCGCCGAACCGGGAGACCCGCGCCGAACCGCATGGGCCGGATCGCGATCCGGCCTACCTGCTTCGGTCCGCCAACACGAGCCACCCGTCGCGCACCTCGGCCCGGACGTTGCCCGGCAAATGGGTCCGGTCCCCTTTTTCCTCGAGCATTTGCACCAGGCGGTCCCACTGCTGATGGCCCATCGCCTGCATCGGCCAGCCGCGCCGCCGCCATGCGGAGATGATCAGTTCGCGGACCAGGTAGCGCGGCTCACCCGCCAGCCGACCCACCGAGAATCGCACGCCGCCGCCCGCCCACTCCACCGCTCCCCGCTCGACCAACTCCTCGATCAGGGCATCCACCACGCCCTGCACCTCCCCGGCCAGCGATCCCAGACGCAACAGCGCCTGGACGACGCCCGGGTTGTATTTCGCGGCCAACTCCGGCAGCAGTTCATGGCGAATCCGGTTGCGGGTAAACCGTCTGTCGTCGTTGCTCGCATCGTGGCAATAGGGCTGGTCGATGGCGTGGAGATAGCCGATCAGTTCCGCGCGGCGAAAGGTCAGAAGGGGGCGGATCAGCGAAACGGCCGGCCCCAGCGGGCGGGCCCGCAACATGCCCGACAGCCCGGCGATGCCGGTGCCCCGCACGATCCGGTGCAAGATGGTCTCGGCCTGGTCGTCGGCGGTGTGGGCGGCGACCACATAGCGGGCGCCGAGACGCTCGGCTTCCTTTTGGAGCAGATCGTAGCGGACGGTTCGGGCGGACGCTTCGAGGCCGTCGCCACAGGGGACGATCCGGTCGGGCTCGACGTGCAGCACCCGGCAGGGCACCGCCAACCGCTCACACAGCCGGCCCACGAATCGCTCATCGGCTGCCGCCTCGGCCCGCAGAGCGTGGTTCACGTGCACCGCCACCAGGCGGCCCGCCCCGCCGGTTTTCAATGCCGCCATGGCCCGCAGCATGGCCACGCTGTCTGGCCCGCCTGAAACGGCCAGCACGAGCGTGACGTCCTGCCACGCCTGGGGCGGCCAAGCCCGGGCCAAACACGCGGGAAACGGTTCCTCGGCCGACATTTCCAGGCCTCCTCGCTCAAACCCCCCCGCTGTGACCGGCTGGGCCGGCCGGAAGCGGGTCGTCCATCCCAAAGGCAACTCCGGCAGCCAATCCCCGGAGACCCGGAAAACAGCCGCCAGTTTCCCCATCCTTCCCAGTCGACCGGGACATTTGTCCTAAATCGAACAGCCAAACGGCTTTATACTTGGTTGCCGCTGCTCGACTTGTTTGCAACGCGGGAGAATCCTGGTAGTATTATGGTGGATGGGTGAGTGCCGTGCCAGTTCCGTTGCCGTGCGTCGGGGGGATGTCGTACAGACGTCCGCCGCGTGCCCGGTGGGTAGTCGGCGTGGGCTCGCCAATTGACTGGATGAATTTGGATACGAGTGTCTTCGACGGCCCGCGAGGACCGGCGAGGAGCCCGCCCTGCAAGAGACGACAAGCGGATTGGTTTTGGGCAAATTCGGACTTGGCGGCACGTACCACCTAGCCCGCTGGGAAGTTGATCGATGGATTGGATGCTGATCCTGTTGCGTTGCCTGATGAGGTTCCGGGCCAGCGTGGGCCGGGGCCCGGGCTCGGTTTGGGCGGACCGGTTTGACCGGTCGTGGGCCTTGCTGCCGAGGCCGTTTGCGGTGCAACGCGACTTTTCCGACACTTCCGGCCGGCTGGGTGTTCGCGACGTTTTGCTACGGTTTGGTCGACCACCCGACAGCCTCTGCCGGGAGTATCTCCCGGCGGCACAGGAGAGCGTTTCACACGCCCGCGGCAGGCCCGCCGCCGGTCGCCACGTGGCTCTGGAAACGCCCCCGGCCGTCTTTTCCCGCTGGTAGTCCGCCGCCGCCTTAGCGCGGTGCCAGTTTGCAGGGCGTGCTTCGCCCGTTTCTCGTCGAACAGGTCGCCTCGTGGGCAAAGCACCCGCGACGCGATCGGAGTTTCCGCCGACGCCGGACACTCCCCTCACCGCATATCGACGAGGACACGATCGTGGGACCGTGGCAGATTATTCTCGTGGTCGTCTTTTGCGCGGTGGCCTCGGGGCTGACCTTCGCTGGGGTCAAGTTCCTCGACCACTTGCGCCGACGCGACGCGGAAACCGAGGCCAAGCGGATCATCGCCCAGACCGAGCAGGACCTCGGCAATCGGCGGCGCGAGGTCGAAATCGAACTCAAGGAACTGGCCATCCAGCGCAAGGCCGAAGGCCAGCGCGAACTGGCCAAGCTGAAGGAGGAGGTGCACGAGCGGGAGCGGATACTGGACAAGCGGCAGGATGCGCTGGAACAGCAGTCCGAGCAACTCCGCAAACAGGAAAAAATCGTCGAAAACACGCAGCGAAAGCTGACCGAGAGAATCCAGGATACCGATCGCCGTAACGAAGAACTGGCCAAGCTGCTCGATCTCCAACGCCAAACCCTGCACGAACTGAGCGGGTTGAGCCAGGAGGAGGCCACCCAGCGGCTGCTGGAAATGCTCGACCAGCAATTGACACACGAGACCGGCTCGCTCATCCGCAAGCACGAAAAACAGTTGGCCGAAACCTGCCAGCTCAAGTCCCGCGAGGTGATGCTGACCTGCCTGCAACGCTACGCGGCCGCCCATACCGCGGAGACCACCACCAGCACCATTGATATCCCCAACGACGAAATGAAAGGCCGAATTATCGGCCGCGAAGGACGCAATATCCGGGCCTTCGAAAAGGCGACCGGGGTCGACGTGATCATCGACGACACGCCCGGCGTGGTGATCGTCAGCGCCTTCGACACGATCCGCCGCGAGGTGGCCCGAATCGCCCTCGACCGGCTCATCGCCGACGGGCGGATCCATCCTTCGCGAATCGAGGAGATCGTCGCCGATACGCAGCGGGAACTGGAGCATCACATCGAGAAGACGGGACAGGAGGCCGCCCACGAAACGGAAGTGCATGGCCTCCACGAACGAATCCTGCACCTCCTCGGCCGGCTCCATTTCCGCACCAGCTACAGCCAGAACGTGTTGAGACACTCGATCGAGGTGGCCTTCCTGGCGGGAATGCTGGCCGAAGAAATCGGGCTCGACGGCACGCTGGCGCGACGTTGCGGCCTGCTGCACGACATCGGCAAGGCGGCCGACCACGAGGCCGAAGGCGGCCACCCCAAGATCGGGGCCGACCTGCTCAAGCGCTACGGGGAACGTCCCGAGGTGGTCCGCGCCGCCGCCGGCCACCACGACGACTTGCGGCTCGACCATCCTTATACGGTGATCGTCGCCGCCGCCGATGCCTGTAGCGCCTCGCGACCCGGTGCCCGACGCGAAACGCTGGAACGGTACGTCAAGCGGATGGAAGAACTGGAATCGATCGCCACGGAGTTTTCCGGCGTCGACCAGGCCTACGCCGTCCAGGCCGGGCGAGAAATGCGGGTGCTCGTCGCCGCCAAGGAAACGACTGACGAAACCGCTGCCAAGATTTGCCACGACATCGTCAAGGCCTTCGAGGAACGGCTGACTTATCCGGGCGAGATCAAGGTCACGGTGCTCCGCGAAACCCGCTTTACGGAGATGGCCCGATAGCCGCGGGGCGGAAAACCAGACGCAACACGTCCCTGCAGCGGGTGGCCGCGATAGCTCTGCTATCGGGGTGCCGCGGGCACGGGAGGCGAGGATTTTAACCTGGTTCCCAAGCTCCGGCTTGGGAACCCGTGGGGGGGGTGGGGCAGCGGCTGGTAGTTTCCAAACCCGTAATCCACCGGCACAGGGCCGATGGGGGACACCTGAAATCCCCATGCTTTGTGTTCCTCGGCCTGCGTGAAGCGGCGCTGTCCGATTACTCTACTGTTTCAGAAAGCTCACCTCGTGCGACTTCTCCTCATCGGCGACATCGTGGGAAAGCCGGGGCGGCAGATCGTCGTCCACAGCGTGCCCGGCTTGCGGGCAGAGCAGAAAATCGATTTCGTGGTGGCCAACGCGGAAAATGCCGCCGGTGGATCGGGAATCACGCCGGCGATCTATCGCGAACTGCTCGCCGGCGGCGTCGATTGCATCACCATGGGCGACCACATCTACCGCCGCCGTGAGGTCTTTTCCGTGTTGAAAGAGGCATCGCGAATCGTCAAACCGGCCAACTATCCCCAGTCGGCTCCCGGGGCCGATCTGGTGGTCTCGGCCGCGGCCGACGGAACGCCGGTGGGAGTCTTCAGCCTGCAGGGGCGGGTCTTCATGTCGCCGGTCGATTGCCCCTTTCAGGCAGCCGATCGCGTGCTGGACAAGTTCCCCTCCCACCTCAAGGTGGTGCTGCTGGACTTCCACGCCGAAGCCACCAGCGACATGCAACTGATGGGCCGATACCTGGACGGCCGCGTCTCGGCCGTGCTGGGTACCCACACGCACGTCTCCACGGCCGACGAGCAAGTCTTGCCCGGCGGAACGGCCTTCCAGTGCGATGTGGGAATGACCGGCCCTTACGAGAGTATCCTCGGCCGACGGATCGACCGGGTGATGGAAACCGTCCGCACATTCCGCCCCACTCATTTCGAGGTCGCCGGCGGCAACGTCCAACTGCACGGCACGATGGTCGATGTCGACCCGGCCACCGGTCGGGCCACCGCCGTACGCCGCGTGGTGGTCGACCAGGCGGAGGCCGACCGCCTGGCACTGGTCGCCCGAAGGCTCCACCGCGACACCCCAAAAGCGGCCATTCCTTCGCACCGAGGGCAATGAGCTGCCGGTTGCAAGAAGCCGGGCAGGCACCCGCCCCCCCCCGATCACGGGGTCCCAGGGAATCGACCTTGCCGCCGCCGGTCGATCCCGCTATCCTCCCCCTCCGTTTTGTCGACGAGTGTGACCGAAAATCGCGTACCACCACGGTGGGAGCTTTCCCCGTCGAGCCGGCTCCTGGCCGCCGCGGGCGGCCTGGGGCTGATCGCGGGCCTGGTCGTTGCCGGTTGGCTGGAGCCGGACCCGCAAGGGTACGGCACCCACCGCCAGTTGGGACTGCCGCCGTGCACCATCGTAGCCCTGACCGGCAAGCGTTGTCCCACCTGCGGGATGACCACCGCCTGGGCCAACGTGGTGCGGGGCCGGTTGCCGGCGGCGCTGGGGGCGAACGTGGGCGGCACCCTGCTGTGCCTGATCGCGCTCGTCCTGGCACCCTCGCTGTTGCTGGCGGCCGTACGGGGTTATCGCCCCTGGTGGTTGCCGGGCGTTGAGGGGGCGGCGTGGCTGCTGGCGGCGGTTTCCGCGGTGACCTTGATCGACTGGACGATTCGCCTGCTCGTCTTTTGAGGGAAGGCCGGACGCTCGGCCGCCGCGTGGGCCCCGAGCTTCGCGCCACGGCAGCCCCCTGAAACTGGACATTCGCCTTGGTAGAGCGAGGTAACACAATGGATGGTCGTGCAGTTCGACGCCGTAGCCGGCTGGTCGTCGCCTTGGGCGTGCTGGCGATGCTGGTCACCTCGGGCGGATGCGTGGGCGGCCTGATGACCGCCATGTGGCTGATCAAGGGGCCTAACGTCGACGCGGAGTTCGGTTTCCTGCGGCAAAAACGGGTTGCCGTGGTCTGCCAGTCGGTCGATTTTTCGCAGTATCGCTATCCCAGCGTGCCCAAGGAAATCGCCCGACAGGTGAATGTGCTGTTGGCCCGGCACGTTCCCAAGATCGAGGTCATCGACCAACGCAAGATCGACGAGTGGATCGACAGCAACTCCTTCGACGAGTATCTCGAAGTGGGCCGCGCCTTGGAAGCCGATCTCGTGTTGGGCATCGACCTGGAAAACTTCAGCATGTACCAGGGCCAGACGCTCTACCAGGGAAAAGCAAACGTGAGGCTGATGGTGTATGACTGCAAGACGGGGGAGCTGCTGGTCGACAAGCCGCTGCCGCAAACGGTTTATCCCCCCAACTCTGTGAAGACGACCTCGGAAATCCAGGAAACAGCGTTCCGGCGCGAGTTCGTGGGAATCCTGGCCGACCAGATCGCTCGACACTTCTACGCGCACGATCCCCGCGACTACTTCGCTCCCGACGCCGCCGCGATGAACTGATCCCCGCCGGGCCCGGCCTCCGCACGCCTGCCCTGGGCGACAGGCTCTTGTTGCGTTTTGCGTATTGGGAGGGCGAGGCTCCTGCCGAGCCGTGGGGGCGGCATTCACCCTGATTTCGCGGCTCGGCAGGAGCCTCGCCCTCCCGCCTGCGCACGAATATCCCCTTTCCGCAATAGAAACGAATTTGCGGCATTCTGATCCTTTCCCTTCGCGGCGGACTGATTTAGGATAGAAATAGCACAAGGCAAGGAGGGAATCTACGCACATTTCGAGATTCGCGAGGCAACTCCCCATGAATGCTCCCCCACGTCTTTCGGCGATCGGTCTTCGCTGCCGGCAATGGCGGTTGGTCGCCGTATTGTCTGTCGGTGCGGCCATCCTGGTGGCCTGCACCGGGCCGGAAGCGATTGCCCAAAAACGCTCGGATCTGCCCCCGGGCTTGGCGCCCTCGAACCGGCCCCGCACCCGCACCGCCCCCAAGGTGCAGCCCGGCCCCGGTGCGGCCTCGGCAAGGCCCCCGGCCAATGCCCCCAGGCGGCCTGCCCGCACACCCGCTGCCAAGCCCCGGCCGAAACCACCGGCGGGCACGCTCCCCAAACCGATCGGGCTCAGCGGGACCGATCTGGTCACCCGCGACGGCGTGCAACTGGGTGCCACGTTTTATCCGGGCACGAAGGATCGCGACAGCGTTCCGGTTGTGCTCTTGCACTCTTGGAAGGGCGACCGAAGGGAGTTTATCCGCCTGGCCCCCTACCTGCAAACTCTCGGCCACGCCGTGCTGGTTCCCGACCTTCGCGGGCACGGAATGAGCACGCGGCAGGTCCAGGTGGTGGGTGGGCGACCGCGGGAGAAGGAACTCGACGCCTCCCGCTTCCGTTCCCAGGATTTTGCCGCCATGGTTCAGTACGACATGGCCGCGGTGAGAAGCTTCTTGCTGAAAAAAAACAACGACGGCGAGTTGAACCTCAACAAGCTCGTGCTGGTGGGCTCGGAGATGGGAGCGGCCGTGGCCGTCGAATGGGCGGCCTACGACTGGTCGCTGCCCAACTACGAGCACGCGGGCATCAAGCAGAGCCAGGATGTCAAAGCGCTGGTGCTGATTTCGCCCAAGTCGTCGTTTCAAGGGCTGAGGACGAGTCAAACGATCAATCACCCGGCCATTCGCGATCGACTCTCGATCATGCTCCTGGTGGGCCAGGCCGAGTCGCGCGAGGCTGGTGAGGTGGAGCGAATCCACAAGAAACTTTCGCTCAACCGAAACGACTACTCCGACCTCTCCCCGGCCGAGGCGGCGGCAAGAAGGACTCTCTGGTTTGGGCGATTCGACACGAAATTGCAGGGCCCGAAACTGCTCAACATCCCCCAGTTGAATATCCCCTCCGCGATCGGCCGTTTCATCGACCTGAGGGTCGTCAAGGGCGAGCCGAAGGCCGAGTGGTTGGAGCACCGGTAGTCGCCGGAGGCGCCGTCAGGAGACCCGCGCCGAACGGAGGCGTGGGTGGCACC
>CAYZWG010000117.1:12033-13543 GCA_964481605.1 uncultured Planctomycetaceae bacterium | reverse complement strand
CTCTCCCGGAGGGAGAGGGGACCTTGTGTCGCCATTCTGCAAAAGTCCAGTGAACATGTGGAGCGCGTGCCACCGGCCGAATAGAATGTGATGTCGCGTGTGTTTGACCCGCCTGCGGAAAATCGGTCCATGGCGAGGTCGGCCAGTAGCGTTGACCGGCCTTGCGGTGGTCACTGATTCGTCAACCGGAAGAGGATCCCATGAAGAGACCTGCAACGAGGGACCGCGCGCGCTGCGTGCCTGGATTGCTGCTGGGAGGACTTCTGACCTGGACCGTCCTGGCGGGCATCGGCTCGGCCGCCGTGCCCGACTGGCCGCAATTCCGGGGGCCGCACAACGACGGGATTTGCACCGAGACGGGCCTCCTCCAGGAGTGGCCCGAGGGCGGGCCGCCGCTGTTGTGGAAGATTCATGGACTGGGCAAGGGCTACTCGACCGTGTCGATCGCCGGAGGACGCCTTTTCACCATGGGCGACCGCAAGAACCGGGCCGGCGAGGAGTCGCAATTCGTGATTGCCCTGGACCTCCAAACGCAAAAGGAGCTGTGGGCCGCCGAGGTGGGACCGCCCCACTCGGACGGGCCCCGCTGCACGCCCACGGTCGACGGCCGGCGGGTCTATGCCCTGGGCACCAGCGGCGACCTGGTCTGCCTGGACGCGGCCGCCGGCCGTCGCTTGTGGCACCGCAGCCTGCCCGACGACTTCGGCGGCAAGATGATGTCGGTCTGGAAGTTCAGCGAGTCGCCCATCGTGGACGGCCCGCGGCTGGTCTGCACGCCCGGCGGCCCCCACGCCACCATGGTCGCGCTGGACAAGCAAAGCGGCGACGTGATCTGGAAGTGTGCCATGCCCGACATCGGCAAACGGGGCAAGGACGGCGCCGGCTACGCCACCATCGTGGTGGCCGAGATCGAGGGGGTTCGCCAATACCTGACCATCGTCGGCCGCGGCGCGATCGGCGTCGAAGCCCAAACGGGTCGATTCCTCTGGGGCTACAACCGCATCGCCAACCGGGTGGCCAACATCCCCTCGCCGGTGGTTCGGGGTAACCTGGTGTTCGTCACCACCAGCTACAAGGCGGGTAGCGCCCTGCTGCGGCTGACCCGAAACGGCGACCGCTTCCACGTGGAGGAAGTGTATTATCTCGGCCCCCGCCAATTCGAGAATCACCACGGCGGCGTGGTGCTGGTGGGCAATCACCTTTACGGCGGGGATGGCCAGAACAACGGCCGGCCCGTCTGTTTGGAGTTTGAGACGGGCAAGATTTGCTGGAAGCCGGAGTCGCCGGGCAAGCGTTCGGCGGCCGTGCTCTACGCCGATGGGAACCTGATCTTTCGCTATGAGCAGGACCGCCGGCTGGTGCTGATCGAAGCCAATCCCCGCGAGTTCCGCGTGAAAGGGACGTTCCAGGCCGCCGAGGGCAAGGGCCCCTCCTGGCCCCATCCGGTGATCCACGCCGGCAAGCTCTACCTGCGCGATAAAGACGTGCTGATGTGCTACGACCTCCGGGC
>CAYZWG010000117.1:5643-11933 GCA_964481605.1 uncultured Planctomycetaceae bacterium | reverse complement strand
CGGATGCCGGATCACGATCCGGCAATGCCGAACTCGCCGGCGGCCGGCCCTACACGGAAAACCCGGCGATGATCGACCTCGAACGTCTCGAACGCGCCTACCGGCAAGTCCGCGGGGAGCTGCTGGCCGAGCGGACCGAGGCCGGTCACTGGGTGGGCCGGCTCTCCAGTTCACCCCTTGCCACGGCCACGGCCACCAGCGCCCTGGCTGCGGCGCTGAAGGAGTCGGCCGAGGGCCAGCCGGCGGGCGAGCGGTTCCGGCAGTTGATTTCCGGCGGGCTGGCCTACCTCGCGCGGACGCAGAACGGCGACGGCGGCTGGGGCGATACCGACAAAAGCCTGTCCAACATCGCCACCACGATGCTCGCCCGGGCGGCGTTTCACCTGGCCGGCCGGGCGTCCGCGGAACGGCCCCTGCTGGACCGCGCCGGCGACTACATCAAGGCCCACGGCGGGCTGGCCGGTCTGCGCCGCCGCTACGGCCGCGACCGCACGTTTGCCGTTCCCATCCTCGCCAACGGCGCGCTGGCGGGGTTGGTCGATTGGGGCGACGTGGCCCCGCTGCCGTTCGAGTTGGCCTGTTTTCCACAAGCGGTTTTTCGCTTCCTGCGGTTGCCGGTGGTCAGCTACGCGATTCCGGCCCTGGTGGCGGTGGGCCAGGCCCGCTATCTGCATCGCCGGCCGCGAAATCCGCTCGTGCGGTGGATTCGCCGTCAGGCGGTCCGGCCGAGCCTGCGGGTTCTGGAGCGGATGCAGCCGCCGGGCGGCGGTTTTCTGGAAGCCGCGCCGCTGACCAGCTTCGTGGTGATGAGCCTGGCCGGCAGCGGCCGCGCCGATCACCCCGTTGCCCGACGGGGGCTCGAGTTCCTGGTCAAGAGCGTCCGCCCGGACGGCTCCTGGCCGATCGACACCAATCTCGCCACCTGGGTCACCACGCTCTCACTCCAGGCCCTGGCGTCGGGCAGGGGGGAAGCCGCCGGCCTTGAGTGTCTCGACTGGCTGCTCCAATGCCAGCATCGCCAGCTCCACCCCTTCACCGGCGCCGAGCCGGGCGGCTGGGGCTGGACCGATCTGGGCGGCGCGGTGCCCGACGCCGACGACACGCCGGGGGCTCTGCTGGTGCTGGCGGGCATGCGGGCCGTCGCGCCGCCGGAGCAAGCCCGCCGAATCGCCGCGGCCGCCGCGGCCGGGGTTCGCTGGCTGGCCAACCTGCAAAACGGCGACGGCGGCTGGCCCACCTTCTGCCGCGGCTGGGGCAGGCTGCCGTTCGACCGCAGCGGCGTCGACCTGACCGCCCACGTATTGCGGGCACTGCGGGCGTGGCGAGGCGTGAATCCGGCCGGCATCGACCGGGCCGTGCGGCGGGGATTCGGCTACATCGCTGGGCAACAGCGGGGCGACGGAAGCTGGCTGCCACTCTGGTTCGGCAACCAGTTCGACGCGGCGGAGGAAAACCGGGTCTACGGGACGTCCCGCGCCCTGTTGGCCTACCGCGACTGGCACCGGATGGAAACAACGCCGGCGGGACGGGGATTGCGTTGGCTGTGCCAGGCACAGCGACCCGACGGCGGCTGGGGAACCGGTTCGCGGCCGGAGGTGTCCGGGGTCGAGGAGACGGCGGTGGCCGTGGAGGCGCTGTTGGCGGCGGGTGCCGAGCGGTCGCTGCAACCCGCTGTGGGGGAAGGACTTGGCTGGCTGGTGCGGGCGGTGGAGGAGGGCCGCCATGGAGAATCCACTCCGATTGGTTTATACTTCGCCCGGCTATGGTATTATGAGAGGATGTATCCCCTGGTGTTTACGCTGTCTGCGCTGGGCCGGGCCGTCGCCACGCTGGGCGCGGCCGCCGGTCGTTAGCCGCTCCCAACTCGGTCCGCGGGTTCCCAAGCTGGAGCTTGGGAACCAGAGTGATGGAAAACCAGACCGAGCCCCGCCTACCCTGCCAGCCACTTGAGTTCCTTCCCGGTGAGAGACTGCAACGTTGGCCGTCGTACCCACCCCTTCGTCCCGGACGTCCGGTTCCGGCAGCGTGTTTTCGCTGTTGAGTGGTGGGCAGCCCGCGCGCCGGTTTAGGGAAATCCCCCACCGGCGTGCCGATCGGGAGCAGATTCGCCAGGCGGCCGAGCGGGTCGCCGCCGAGTGCGATCCGACCCGCCCACTCTCCAAGCCCGAGATCGAGAAACAGGGCCGGCGAATCCTCACCGAGTTGGACGCGTCGGAGGGCTATCTGGGTTGGGCGATGGTAATTTTTGCCAGCGCGTTTTGGCGCGACCAGGTGATTGCCACCCCCTACGAACGGCGGCTTTTGCTGTTGCCCCATTGTCTGAAGGATTCCCGGGTCTGCCAGGCGCCTTACGACGAGTTGGGGCTGTTGTGCCAGGAGTGCGGGGCGTGCAGCCTGCCCGACTTGCGGGCGGCGGGCCGCGCTCGCGGCTACCGGGTGCTGATCGCCGAGGGCTCGCCGGTGGTGCTGCAACTGATTCTTCGCGGCCAGGCCGACGCCGTGCTGGGGATCGGCTGTCTCAACTCGCTGGAAAAGTCGCTCCACAAGCTGCTTTTGGCGGGGCTGCCGGCGATGGCCCTGCCCCTTCTCTCCTGCTCCTGCAAGGACACCCAGGCCGACGAGGATTGGGCCTACGAACTGATTGAAACGCCCTATCGGGCCGGCGTGGTGCGGACGCCCACGCAAGTCCACCTGATGCGCTGCGCGGCGGGGATGTTCGAGGCGGACGAGTTGGAGCGGCTTCTGCCCAGAGCGAGGGGCGGACCACGGCTGGCCGAGACCGACGGCCAAGGGCTGGCCGGCCTGGAGCCGCTGGCCGTGACGGAGGCCATTGGCTACGACTTCCTCGCGATCGGGGGAAAATACTTCCGCCCCTTCATTACCCTGGCGGCCTACGATGCGATGACCGGCGGCCACGGTCGCCGCCCCGACGGTGCCCGCAGCGTCGGCAACATCCCCCCGGCGGTGAAGCGGGTGGCAATGGCCATCGAGCTTTTCCACAAGGCCTCGCTGGTGCACGACGACATCGAGGACGACGACGCCTTTCGCTACGGCCATCCCACCCTGCACCGGAAATACGGCACGGCCACCGCGCTGAACACGGGCGACTACCTGTTGGGATTGGGTTATCGCGTGGTGGCCGCGCAGGCGGGGGCCGTGGGCGCCGAGGCGACGGCCGAGATTCTCGCCGTGCTGGGCCAGGCGCACACCAGGCTGTGCGAGGGGCAAGGTGCCGAACTGGCCTGGCGCGATCTCCGCCGCCGCGAGTTGACTCCCTTGGACGCCCTGAAAATCTACGCCCTGAAGACGGCTCCCGCCTTCGAGGCCGCCCTCTGGACGGGCCTGCGGCTGGCGGGCCCTGCCGAGGCCTTTCGCCGACCGGCGGCCCGGTTCGCCCGGCACCTGGGGGTCGCTTTCCAGGTTCGCAACGACCTGGAGGATTGGCAAAAGGACCCGCTCAACAAGCGTGCGGCGGGCACCGACGTGTTGGGCGGTCGGCCCACCGTGCTGTTTGCCCTGGCCTTGGAATCGCTCGACCCCACCCGGCGCGGCCAACTGCTCCAACTGGCCGAGCCGCCGCCGGAAGCCCCTGGCGAACCCGATCATGCCCGGGCGAGGCTCAAGGCCGTGGCCCGCCTCTACAGTCGGGCGGAGGTCTTCGAGCAGTCGCGGGGCCTGGTGGCCAAGCACGCCCAGCGGGCCCGGCAGGTGGCCGACGAGGTCGAGCCGGCCGAGCTGCGCGAACTCTTGCACTACTTCGTGGATACGATTCTGGGGAACTGACGCTTGCAGGGCCAGCCGGCGCAGCCCATCCCACCGCTTGCGGTACCGCGCATGAAGGTCGTCTATCTGGCATCCGGGGCGGGAGCGATGTACTGCGGCAGTTGCCTCCACGGCAACGCCCTGGTGGCCGCCCTGGCCGAGAGGGGCGAAGATGTGATGCTGGTGCCGCTCTACACGCCCCTGCGGACCGACGAGCCAAGCGTGGCCATCCGGCGGATGGCCTTGGGGGGATTGAACGTCTATCTCCAGCAGAAGTCGGCCCTGTTTCGCCACGCCCCGCGATGGGTCGATTGGTTTCTGGACCGGCCCGGGCTGTTGCGGCTGGCCGGCCGCTTTGCCGGCGGCACCCGGCCGGAGGGCCTGGGCCCGTTGACCGTCTCCATGCTCCGGGGCGAACAGGGCCGCCAGCGAAAGGAAGTGGACAAGCTGATCGAGTGGCTCCGGCGCGAGGTGCGGCCCGAGTTGGTCCATCTCTCCAACGTGCTGCTGGCCGGACTGGCGGAGCCGATCGCTCGGCGGCTGGGCGTGCCCGTGTTGGCCAGCCTCACCGGAGAAGACGCCTTCCTGGCGGCGCTACCTGAACCCTACCGGTCGCGGTCCCGGTGGCTGCTGGCACAAAGCGCCGGCCGGCTCGATCGGCTGGTCGCCTTGTGCGGCGACTACGCCGATTTCATGGCCGGCTACCTGGCCGTGGATCGCGCGAGGATTCAGGTGGTTCGGCCCGGCATCAACCTCCAGGGATATGCCGAGCGGCCCCGGCAGCCCATGCCGAGCGAAGCGGGCCAGCCGCCGCCGCGGCCCTTCACTATCGGCTTTCTCTCCCGAATATCCCCGGAAAAAGGCCTCCATCTGTTGGCCCAGGCGGTCGCGTTGTTGATCGAGAAGCATCCCCTCCGCCCGATTCGTCTGCGGGTGGCCGGCTACCTCGCTGCCGGCCAGCGCCGCTATCTGTGGCAAATTCGCAGGCGGATGGCACGGCGTGCGGCCCCCGGCGCGTTCGAGTATCTGGGCCAGCCCGACCGGGAGGAGAAGATTCGATTCTTGCAGTCGCTGGACGTGCTGAGCGTGCCGGCGTTGGGCCGCGAGAGCAAGGGCATCCCCGCCCTGGAGGCCTGGGCCGGCGGTGTGCCCACCGTGTTGCCCGACCGCGGCGCGTTCGGCGAAATGACCCGCGACAGCGGCGGCGGGCTGCTGGTCGAGCCGGGCGACGCCGCCGCGCTGGCCCGGGCGTTGGAGCGGCTGCTTTGCCGGCCGGAGTTGGGCGAGGAATTCGGGCGGCGCGGGCACGCGGCGGTCCGGGATCGCTACCACGCGGCGGCGATGGCCGAGCGAATGGCGGCCGTCTACGCCGAGGTTCTCGGCGGGCACGCCGGCGATGGGCGGACACGCCAACAGGGCTGAAACTGGGTGACAGAAAGAGAAAGGTTCCCGTGGCACCTTCCTACCTGGGGGAATTGACGATTCGGCTGGCCACCGGGGCAATGCAACTGTCCCAGCCGTTGCGTCGTCGCCAGGGCGAATTCCTGCAAACCGCCCGCCGCGACGATGGCGGGTTCGGCGGGCGCCAGGGCGGAAGCGACCTCTACTACACCGGCTTTGCCGTGCGGGCGTTGGCGTTGATTGGGCAACTCTCCCAGCCGTCCGCCGGGGAAACGGCCGATTTTCTCGCCCGCCACCTGGAGAAGGAGTTGCCCAGCGTCGATTTTCTCTCCCTGGTTTACACCGCCGTGCTGCTGGAATTTCGTTTCGGCATCGACGTGTTCGGCCGGGCCGGGCTGGATCGGGCCGAGGTGGTGGGGGCCCGGCTGGAGCCTTTCCGCCGCGACGACGGCGGCTACGCCAAGACCAAGAAGAGCGGCCCCAGCAGCACCTACCATACGTTTCTGGCCAGTGCCTGCCGGGAGTTGACCGGGGCGGGACACCGGCAGCCGGAGGCCGCGGTGGCCATGATTCGCCGCCGGCAGCGAGATGACGGGGGATTCGTCGAGCTGGACCAGTTGAACCGGAGCGGCACCAACCCCACCGCCGCGGCGGTGGGACTGTTGCGGCTGCTGGACGCCGTGGACGACACCCTGCGGGCGGGCGCCGTCGAGTTTCTCCTGGGGATGCGGACCGCCGAGGGCGGCCTTCGGGCGAACAACCGAATTCCCCTCGCCGACCTGTTGAGCACGTTCACCGGGCTGGTGGCCCTGGCCGACCTCGACGCCCTGGACCGGATCGACCCCGAACCGCCCAGACGCTACGTCCACTCGCTGGCCCTGCCCGGGGGTGGGTTCCGCGGCGCCGCCTGGGATACCGAGGCCGACGTCGAATACACGTTCTACGGGCTGGGCACGCTGGCCCTGCTGGCCACGGCCGGGAGGTAGCCAAGGGAGATTTTCCGCACCGTCGAAGCGATCGACGTGGGTAGCACCGGTTCTTGAACCGGTGTGGCCTTGCCACAAGAGGTCATTGGGTAGCACCGGTTCTTGAACCGGTGTGGCCTTGCCACAAGAGGTCATTGGGTA
>CAYZWG010000117.1:0-5543 GCA_964481605.1 uncultured Planctomycetaceae bacterium | reverse complement strand
GCACCGGTTCTTGAACCGGTGTGGCTCGGCCACCAGGGGCCGAACGCGACCTCTTGCCGGCTGCCGCCGGCCCAGGTTCAAGAACCTGGGCCACCCGTGACCCGCGCCGAACGTGACCTCTTGCCGGCTGCCGCCGGCGACCCGTGCCATGGCTGGGCACGTAACGGTATACTGAGGGCGCCGGGCGGCACGTGTCGCCGGTGGCCGGAAAACACGTTTCCTCAACAACCCGCCGGAACCATGGCCCCACTGCTGGTGCAGAACGTCACCAAGGAATATCCCACGCGGGGCGATCCGCTGGTCGTGCTCCGCGGCGTTTCGCTGGAGCTTTCGCTGGGGGAGAACCTGGCCATCGTGGGCCCCAGCGGCTCGGGCAAGACGACCCTGCTGAACATCCTCGGCACGCTCGAGCCGGCCACCGCCGGCCGGGTGGTGATCGACGGCGAGGACCCCTCCCAGTTGGGCGAGCGGGCCCTGGCGGCGTTTCGCAACCGGAAAATCGGCTTCGTCTTCCAGGATCATCACCTGCTGCCCCAATGCACGGTGCTGGAAAACGTGTTGGTGCCCACGATCGCCGCCGGGCGCACGTCGAGCGAGTCGGTCCGCCGCGCCGGCGAACTGCTCGACCGGGTGGGGCTGACCGATCGGCTGGAACATCGCCCGGCCGAACTCTCCGGCGGCGAGCGGCAACGAGTGGCCATCGCCCGGGCGCTGGTCCGCCAGCCGCTACTGCTTTTGGCCGACGAACCGACGGGCAACCTGGACCGCACCACGGCCGCCGGGGTGGCCGACTTGCTCTTGGAGCTGCAAAAGACCGAGCGGATGATGCTCGTGGTGGTGACCCACAGTGCCGCCCTGGCCGAGCGGATGAGCCGGCGGCAAGAACTCGACGAGGGCCGTTTGGGACCACCCAGTGAGTGACAATCGCGCTATCCTTCAGGTATTATCCCCACCGGCCCTGTGCCGGTGGATTGTGGGTTTGGAAACTACCCGCGGCGGCCACCCCCCAACGGCTCTCCGTGGCCTCGCGTAGGGGGGAGGGACACGTGTGGGCGTGGTAGTTCTCAAACCCCTCTCCCGCCGGCACAGGGCCGGCGGGGAAAAAGCCCAATGTGACGCTCTCACACCACCGAGCACGTAACCATGTCTTCCTTCCGGTTGATTCTCGCCTCGCTGGTTCACTATTGGCGTGTTCACGTCGCCGTGGGCTTGGGCGTGGTGGCCGCCACGGCCGTGCTGTGCGGGGCGTTGATCGTGGGCGACTCGATGCGCTACAGCCTGCGGCGGCTGACGCTGGACCGCCTGGGGCGGATCGACGAGCTGCTGCTGGTCGACCATTTCTTCGCCGCCGACCTGGCCCAGCGGGTCGAGGCCGCCCCCGGCTTTGCCGACTACTTCCGCGAGGCCCAGCCGGCCGTGATTCTGCGGGCGAGCATGGAGAACCCCGGGGCGGACGGACGGCGGGCGGGGCGGATTCACCTGGTGGGCTGCGAGGCCTCTTTCTGGAAGCTGGGCCGCGGCGGGCCAAAGCAGCATCCCCCGCCCGGCCAGATCGTCATCAACCGGCCCCTGGCCGACCAGTTGGGTGTGCGGGCCGCCGGCGCGGAGGTTCTCTTGCGGCTGCCGCGAATCACCGCCATTCCCGCCGATAGCGCCCTCGGCCGCAAGGACGAGACGGTCCGCTCGACGCGGCTGCGGGTGAGCGAAATCCTTCCCGCCGAAGGCCTGGGCCGCTTCTCCCTGCGCCCCAGCCAGCAACTGCCCCGCAATGCCTTTGTCGACCGGGCGTGGCTGGCCAAGCGGCTGAAACAGCCCGGCCAGGCCAACGCCGTTTTCGTGGCCGGCGGCCAACAAGACCACGCTCCCGACCCCCGTGCCCACGACGTGCTCCAAGGGCTGTTGCGGCCCAAGCTGGCGGACTACGGCATTCGGATCGAGTTGAGCCCCCGGGGATACTTCAACCTGACCAACCAGCGGATGATCCTGCCGGAGCCGGCCGAGCGGGGCCTGCTTGAGGCGTTGGAAGGTTGGCGGGTTCAGCCGGCGCTGACCTACCTGGCCAACACGATCGCCCGGGGCGACCGCGAGATTCCCTACTCCACGGTGACCGCCCTGGACCCGGTCGCCACGGCGCCGCTGGGGCCCTTCGTGCTCAGCGACGGCCGCGCGCTGGAGCACCTCGAAAGCGACGAAATCGTGCTCAACACCTGGGCCGCCGAGCAGCTCGAGGCCACGCCGGGCGATACGATCCGCCTGGTTTACTTCGAGCCGGAGAGCGGCCAAGGGGAACTTCGCCAGGCGACGGCCCAATTCCGTCTGGCGGGCATTGTCAAGCTGGAGGGCGCGGCGGCCGATCCCGACTTTACTCCCAGCGTGCCCGGCGTGACCGATCAACTCTCCATGGCCGACTGGAACCCGCCCTTTCCGTTTGAGGCGGGGCGAATCCGCGCCGTGGACGAGCGTTACTGGAAGGACCACCGGGGCACGCCGAAGGCGTTCGTTTCACTGGCCACCGGACGGCGACTGTGGGCCAGCCGATTTGGCCGGACCACCTCGTTGCGGATTGCCCCCCGCCAGGGCGTCACCGCCGCCAGCCTGGCCGATTCGCTCCACCTGCCGCCCCAGACACAGGGCTTTCTCTTTCAGCCGGTCAAACGCCAGGGCCTGGCGGCCTCGGTGGGGGCAACTCCCTTCGACGTGCTCTTTCTGGCGTTCAGCTTTTTCGTGGCGGCGGCCGCGGTGATGCTGATCGTGCTGCTGTTTCGGCTGGGTGTGGAGCAACGGGCCGCGGAAGTGGGAATCCTCCAGGCCGTGGGCTTTGCCTCCGGCCGGGTGGCACGCTTGCTGCTGGCCGAAGGGCTGATCGTGGCGGCGGTGGCCGGCGTGCTGGGCGTGGGGGTGGGGATCGGCTACGGCTGGTTGATGCTTTCCGGCCTGCGGACCTGGTGGCTGGCGGCCGTGGTGACCCCCTTCCTGCGGCTCCATGTTTCCGCGGAAACCTTGGCGATCGGCTACCTCGTGGGCCTGGGGGTGGGCTCCGCCTCGATCATCTGGGCCGTGTGGCGGCAACGGCGGGCCAGTGTGCCCCGGCTGCTGGCGGGCGAGCCCACCGCCCAGCCCATGCCGCTTGCGCCGGTTCGGTTGAGGCGGGTGAACCTCGCCACGGGCGCGGTACTGGTGGGCGCGGTGGCCGTGGGACTGGCCGCCGTGCCGCTGGGCGAAGAGGCCCGGGCAGGGGCGTTTTTTGGGGCCGGGGCGCTGGTGCTGGCGGCCTCCCTGCTGGCGGTCCGCGCCCGGCTGCGGAGCGGGGCCACGGGTGCCGCCGTGGCCGTGGGCCGGGGAAACCTGCTCCGCCTGTCGCTCCGCAACGCCGCCCGCAATCCGGGTCGAAGCACCCTCAGCATGGGGCTGATTGCCGCCACCAGTTTCCTCATCGTGGCGATCAGCGCCTTCCATCTCGACCCGGCCGGCCGGGTCCCCCGGCGCGATAGCGGCGATGGGGGTTTCGCCCTCGTGGCCCAGAGCGATCAGCCGATCTATCGCGACCTCAACTCGCCCGACGGCCGCGCCGACCTGGGCTTTTCGGAGCAGGATTCCGGCCGCCTGGCCGACGCCACCGTGTTCGCCCTGCGGGTCAAGCCGGGCGACGACGCCAGTTGCCTGAACCTCTACCAGCCGCGGCAACCCCGCGTGCTCGGCCTGCCCCGGGCGATGATCGATCGGGGCGGCTTCGCCTGGGCGGCCCACGCCCGCGGCGACCCGGCGGAAAACGAAAACCCCTGGCGCTTGCTCCTGCGGCCGCCGCTGCCGGACCGCGACGGCGCGCTGCGGGTGCCCGTGGTGCTGGACAAGGCCACGGCGGCCTACTCGCTCCACCTCACTAAGGGAGTGGGGCAAACCTACGACATCCAGGATGGGGCCGGCAAGACGATTCGGCTGGAGATCGTGGGGCTGTTGAACAACTCGGTTTTCCAGAGCGATCTGCTCATCGGCGAGAAGTCCTTCCTCGAATGTTTCCCCCAGGTCAGCGGCCGCCGGTTCTTTCTCGTCGATTCGCCGCCCGAGCAAACCGCCGCGGTGGCCGCCGCGTTGAACCGGGGGCTGGGCGATTTCGGCCTCAGCACGGAAACCTCGGGCAACCGCCTGGCCCGTTTCCTGGCCGTGCAAAACACCTACCTTTCCACGTTTCAGAGCCTGGCCGGACTGGGGCTCTTGCTGGGGACGCTGGGACTGGCCGCCGTCGAGGCCCGCAACGTGCTTGAGCGGCGCCGCGAGTTGGCGCTGTTGAGGGCTGTGGGCTTCCGCCGGGCGACCCTGGGCGGGATGGTGCTGTGGGAAAACGGCCTCGTCCTGCTGGCCGGCCTGGCCTGCGGCGTGGTCTCCGCCGGCGTGGCCGTTTTGCCCCACTTGGTGACCGGCTCCGCCACGATCCCCTTTCGCTCGCTGGGAGGCACACTGCTGCTGATCCTGGCGACCGGACTGGCGGCGGGACTGTTTGCCGTGCGGGCCGTGGTTACCGCCCCGCTGGTGGCCGCGTTGCGGGGCCAGTAGCAGATCGCTTTGGCCGCTTGTGACGGAAAGCTCACCCACCGCGAGGGGGATTCGCGCCCGCTCACAACCGCGTCGTTCGGACCGGTGTGGAGCCGCGTGGCCCGCTTCACGCGGTTCTGTCGCAAGCCGCCGCCGCCCGGTGGTCGATATCAGTCAAGAAAGGGGGATGCTGCCGTGCAACGCAACTTGGCTGCGTGTGTTCTTGCCACCTGCTCGATGCTGCTGGCGTGGAAAGTCGGGGTGGCGGCCGGCCCGGACGATTTCGGCCAAATCGAACGGGCCGTCAACGACTATTTCCACTCGCTGCCGTCGTACCAGCCCAACGGGATCATCACCCGGGGCGAGGCCCGGCAGCTACTCTCGGGCAAGGAGTTTGCCTGGCTGGGCCAGCGGCGGGAGGAGATTCTCCGGCGCGTTCCCGACGAGGGGGAATTCCTCGTCCGCCAGTTGCGGTCTCCCTCCGGCAGGCGATTCGCCGGCCGCATCGGCGCGTATCCCCGGGCCTACGACCGGCTTGATCGGCTCACGCGGCTCAGCTACGGAAAGCAACACGTAAAAACGCTGATCCACGGTCGCGGCGGTGCGGAGTGGATCAAGTACCTGACCACCAACCGGCGCGGCATCGCGTTGGCCAGGTCGATCTCGCGAGCCAAGAACGGCAACAACTTCGACAAGCCCACCGGTCGCATCTACACGGCCCAGATGCTCCTGGCCGAACTCCGCAAGCGGTACGACGCGCGCTCGGATTGACCGAGAAACAACCGCCGTAACTGTTTAGCCATCTGGCGTCGGCATCGATTTGTAGCCGGATTCGCAAGAATTCGGGCCATTTGGCGTGAAACTGGGCAACGTCCGAATTCTTGCGAATCCGGCTACCGTTTGGCTAAAGCCTGTAGGCCGGGTCGCGACCCGGCATCGTAGAACCGGCTCTTCGTGCTCTTCGCGGGCTTCGTGGTGAAATGGTTCCAGAACCCGCGCTGACCGCGGGCAGT
>CAYZWG010000116.1:2923-13559 GCA_964481605.1 uncultured Planctomycetaceae bacterium | reverse complement strand
GCTTCGTAACGAGTTCGTGGTATCATTGTGAAACCACGGCATCGCCAATCACTTTCGTGATTGAGTCTATCCGAGATATCCGTGTCATCCGTGGTGAAACCGCCGCCTAGCTCAGCTTGGGCAGCTCCCACCCCGGACGACGCTGGCGGATGAGGTAGCTCGAACGGTTCGCCTCGTCGCAGTTGGTGAACTGCTCGGTCTGGGGGTCCCACTTCAGCCGGAAGCCTACCCGCCCCACCTCGCGCACGATGTTCACCAGGTAGCAGAGCGTGGTGGCACGCAGCCCGTACTCGATATCGGCGTGACAGCGATTGCGGCTCTTGATGCAATCCACCCAGTTCTGAATGTGGTACTCGGTCTCTGGTTTGGTGATTGGTCCGGGGTTGTGGGGGGAATCGAGCAGGTCCTTGCGGTTGGAGGCGATCTTGTTGCGGTTGATTTCGATCTTACCGTTTTCGCCGACGAAAATCGCCCCCAGGCCGGGTCCCCAGTCGCCGTTCAAATGCAGCCGCAACTCGGTCCCGTCGGCATACCACATGCGGACCTTGGCCCGCGGCCCGGCCACCGGCTTGGCCAGCCGAATGAGGTAATCCAGCCGCGTCTGGTCCACCGCGGTGACGGTCTCGAACTTGCCGCAGGGGCGGTCCTCGACCGGCTCTTCCAGCAGAATCTCCACCGGGCCCGTGTCGTCGGTGCCCAGTGCCCGCTGAATCTGGTCGTAGGAGTGGGTACCCCAGCCGGTCACACCGTAGCAGAGCCCCCCGCCGTCGTAGTCCCACCATTTGTGCCAGCGGTGGTGAAGATCGTGGTGATAGGGACGCAGCACGGCCTGGTTGGTCCAGGTGTCCCACCAGCCCTTTCGCCCTCCTTTGGGCAAGGGCTCGCCCGGCTTGTCGTCCCAGCGGACCGGCCCCACGAAATTCGGGGCCAGCACCGTCTTGATCTTGCCGATGGCGCCGTTCTTGACCAGGTCGCTGGCCCACATGTTGATCGGCATGGAACGCTGCTGCGTCCCCACCTGGGTCACCGTGCCATGCTTCCGCGCCATCCGCACCATCTGGCGGCCTTCCTCGATGGCCAGGCACATCGGCTTTTCAATGTAGGTGTCCAGGCCGGCTTGCATCGCGTGGGTAACGCACCAGGCCCGGGCGTGCGTGGTGGTCTCGAAGAACGAGCCATCCAGCTTCTCCTTCTCGAACATCTCGTTGAAGTCTTCGTAGGTGGCCCACTTCTGATCCTTGCCCACGTGCTTGACGAAGGCGTCGATCGCCGGTCGAAAACAGTCGCACACCGCCACGATCCGCATGGCGGAGACACCCCGCGATTCGTTGACGATGCTGCGGGCGCGGCCGCCCAGGCCGACGATCGCCAGGTGGACCTTTTCGTTGGCGCTGGTGGCGCCGTCCAACCCCAACACGTGCGAAGGAATCACGTAGGGCGCCGCCAGCGCCGCCGTGCCCGCCTTCAGTAAACCACGTCGACTCCACGTTCGGCCGGACATCATATCTCCTCCTCTTCGCCTAGGGTTGGAAACTCGCTGTTCTTGGTGCCGCGGGGTCCGCCGCCGCTGGTGTTCGGCGCGGGTGACACGTTCGGCGCGGGTCTCCCGACCGTTCGGCGCGGGTCTCCCGACCCCGCCGGGAGACCTACGGTCGGCGTTTTCGGCGGGGTCGGGAGACCCGCGCCGAACACTGGGGTCGGGAGACCCGCGCCGAACATTAGCCGGGCCGGCACACGCCGCAGCCGGGCCGCAAACCCTCAGTCTGATTGCCGCGGCCGCGGTTTTCAAGAGTCCCCCGCCGATCGGCCATCCGCTGGGACGGTCGCCCGGGCGCTTTGCCCCTCAACCGCGGAGCATGGCAACCGGCTCGAACCGGGCCCCCAGCACTTCGCGGCTGTCGATCCCCAGCCACGCGTCCAGTGCGGTGGCGTAGAGCCGGCGGAAATCGGTGTGGTGCTTGGGCCCGCCGTTTTCCAGTTCCGTGAGGCTCGGATGCGCCCCCACCAGCCCCCCGGCCAGACGGCCGCCGGCCACAAACACCGGGGCGGCCGAGCCGTGGCCCGTGCCCCGGCGACCGTTCTCCGCCAGCGTGCGGCCAAACTCGGAGAAGGTCATCAGCAACATCCGGTCCAGCAGGTGGTCGCGGGCCAGATCGTCGACCAGCGCGGCCACCGATGCGGAGAGTTGCTTGAGCAGGGCGGCGTGGTTTTCCGCCTGGTTGGCGTGATTGTCGAACCCTCCGAACCCGTCGCCCCCCAGCTCGGCAAAGTAGATTCTCACCGGCGCCCGGGCGCGAATCAACTGGGCAATCAGCCGCAGGTTCCTGGCCAGGCCGAATCGCGGATACTCGGCGGCCGGGCCGCCCCGGCTGCCGGCGAGAATCTCTTCGATTCGCCGGCTATTGGCGCAGGCCGCCCCGGTGGCGTAGCGGGCGAAATCGAGCAGATTGCCCGCGTCCCCGGGCGGCTTGGACAAAGCCGTTTGCTGAAGAATCTCGCGTTGCGGCCGACCCTTCCCGCCGGAGGCCGTGTGGATCGACGCCTGCTCGAGCGCCCCAATCGCCGGCACCACCCGCCGCCGGGCCACCAGGGCCAGCGGCGACCGGGTCTTGCCCACGAACAGGGCCGGCGTGCCCCCCGCGTCGGGCTGTTGGCCTTGATCGACGGCGCGGCCCAGCCACCCCGTGTCCCAATTCTCCGCGTCCAACTCGCCGGTCTGCCAGATTCGCATCGACTCGGCGTGGTCGCTTTTGGGGTGCGGATAGCCCACCCCCTGCACCACGGAAAGCCGCCCCTGGTCAAAAATCCGCTTGAAGCCACCCATGCGGGGATGGAACCCGAGTTGCGGATTGATCTTGAGGACCTGCTCTCCCCGCAGCCGCAGCGTCGGCCGGCTCCGCCCATAAAGGTCGTTCTCGAAGGGAACCACCGAGTTCAGCCCGTCGTTGCCCCCGCTCAATTGGAGCATGATCAAGACGCGATCGTTGGCCTCGTCGACCGAGGTGGCAGCGGCCGCCCGGGCGAGAAACCCGGGCATCCTCCCCGAGAGCGACAGGACCGTGGAAGCACCCAGCGTCGACTTCAAGAATTCACGCCGTGTCGTGGACATTGCATTTTCTCCGCGCTTGCCGGGGAATCATCCTCAGGCCAATTGAAACTCGGGAACGGTGACCACCGCGTGGACCAGCCGCAAGAGACGCTGGCGGTCCGTGCCCTGGGCGTCCGCGGCGGCCGTCTTCAGCGCGGCGGCCGTCTTGGCGCCCACGTCCGACTGGAGGAACAAGGCGACGAAAAACGGGCTCGCCGACGCCAACTCCGCGTGGCCGTGGCGCTTGGCCAGGGCCGCCGGGTCGAGCTTGCCGCCGAACGGCTTCGTGCCGGAAAGAAGCTGCAAGGCGAGGTTGCTTCGCGCGGTCACGGTGAGCGGATTGAGCCAGTGTTTTCCTCCCGCCCAACCGTGGCTGGTGGGAGGTTGATAAAGGGCCTGCCCCATCGAAGCCAGCCGCTGCCCCAGGGCCTCGGTGGCCACCATGCCCTCCAGCGGGCGAATGATCCCCAGGGCATAGTCCACCGGGCTCTTGATTCGCTGCCGGTAGGCCAGCGGCGAAAAGAAAAGGTTCGATCGCAACATCCGTTCCAGCAGGGAATCCACCCGATAGTCCTTGGCAAAACCGGCCACCAGCGGCTCGATCAAGGCGTCGCCGGGGACCGCGCTCTGGGAGACGAACCAGCGGTAGAGCTTGCGCACGATGGTCCGCGCCGTGCCGGGCTGATCGAGCACCACGGGCACGACCTCCTTGGCGCCGAACGCGCCCCGGTGGCCGAGGATCGTCTTCTCGCCCGAATCGTGCTCCCGCTCGACGAACCGCAACCGCGTGCGATAGACAAACCAACCGGTCCACGCCCGGGCCACCTCGGCCACGTCCTGCTCGGAGAAGTTGCCCGGCCCCACCGTCAGACCGGCCAGCCACTGCTGGGCAAAGCGCAGGTTCGGATCGGACTTGCGATTCTGGGCGGCCCCCAGCGTCAACAGCAGCGCCGGGTCGAGGGCCATCTCGGCCAGCAATTCGTCGAACCGGCCCAGTGCCCCCCGGCGGAGACGCTGCACGTGCGCCAACATCAAAGGACCGCTTTCCACCCGGGCCGCGCTGGCGGCGAAGTGGTTGTGCCAGAAAAGGGTCATCTGCTCCAACAGCGGGTGGGGCGTGTCGATCATTCGCCGCAACCACCAGGCGCGAAGGCTCTCCACCTTGCTGGCGGCCTCCCGCTCGTAGTCGGTGTAGCTCCGCTCGAAGGCCTCGGGATCACCGGCTCCGGCCAGCAGGGCGTCGACCGTCCGCTGGGGACCCTCGGCCAGGGCGCGCTCCAACTCGCCCTGCCGGGCCCCGAACGCCGCGCGTCGATAGAGATGTCCGGCCAGGGCCGCCGTCCAGGGCCGCTTCTCGTCGGGCTGGTACCGGGCCCAGGCCCAAGCGGGATCGATCGGCCCGGCGGCATGGGGCCCAGCCGCCGCCGAATCCTCCTCGGCGGCCAGGGGTTGTTCGTCCACAGTCATCGTTACCTCGCGAACTAAAGGGCGGCCGAAAAACAACGTACCCGTTTCAATCCCCTCACGCCGGTTCCCAAGCTGGAGCTTGGGAACCAGAGTGGTTGGCCGGCGGAACCAGGGCGGTTGGCCGGCCAAACCAGGCTCGGTCCCAAGCTCCAGCGCTTCCACTCGGTCCCAAGCTCCAGCGCTTCCACTCGGTCCCAAGCTCCAGCTTGGGACCGCATCCAACGCGAAATGCCCTCTTTCCCCGTCGGTTCCCAAGCTGGAGCTTGGGAACCAGAGTGGTTGGCCGGCGGAACCAGGGCGGTTGGCCGGCCGAACCAGGGTGACCAAGCCACCAGACCAATTCCCCAGCGACTACGGTAGATTTAATTGGACCGTCAGTTTCGCCCGGGTCAGGCCCTCGTGCGTGCCGGCCTCCAGTTGCAGCCGGCCCAACAACCGGGCCACCGTACTGATCATGGCAATGCTGCTCTCCGCTTCTTCCCGCGTGTGTCCCTCCTCGACCATGTTCTGCCGCACCATGGCGTCGTGGTTGGCCTCCAGCACGGTGGCCAGCCGGGCTCCGTCCACGTCGATCATGCTGTGTTTGCCCACCGACGGGCTGCCCTCTTTCTCGATCGCGTCGATCAGGTCGCGGGCAAGCGACTCGGTGGAGCTGATCACGATATAATTGCCGGGCATGGCCAGGGAGGGAGAGAAATTGTAGCGGGTGTCGACCTCGGCGGCCGACTCGTCCGGGACCGCCGCGTATCGGGCCACGGTGAACCGTGTTTTTCCCTGCGTGGGCCGGTCGATAATCAGGCCCGGCTGTCCCTGCTGGCCACTGGTGAAATTCACCAGCCCGACGGCCTTTTGCCAGGCTTCCTCGGCCACCTGGGCGAACTTCTGGCGGTCTTTCATGCGAAGCACCGCGGCGAACGCCGGAATCTGAACCTTGGGCTTTCCCTTCCCCTTCTCAAACTTCGGTTCGGCCACCACGATGCGAATCTCCGGCGCCACTTGGATCAAAACCTCGTCGGTCAAGTCGCGGCCGGTGAAGAAAATCCCCATCATGTTCTCGAAGAAGATCAGCCCCGAGGTCCGCTCGGGAAAAAGCTCGTCCTTGGCGGCGTAGAATCGGTGCAGATCGCGATAGAAGCTCAACGCCGCGATCCGCCCCGGCACGTTCAAATTCGCCAGCACCCGCTGCTCGTCCTGCGGCGGTTGGGTGATCGCCGCCAGGGTGGAATCGGACGCCGGTTTGCCGTCGGCGACGGCCGCCAAGGTGATCGCGTTTTGCTGGACGTCGATCGCCGCCGCCAGCCAGGTCGACCGGGCCAGCGCCTCGGCCGTCCCCCCCAGCAACAAGGCCAGCCCCGCGTTCTCCGGCTTCAACAGCGCCTGGTGGAAAGGGGCGTTCTGGTTGAGCATGGCCAGGTTGACGAAAAGGAACCCGTCGTGCCCCGGCCCGAGGGCCTTTCGCGCTTGCTGGTAGACCGGCTGGCCGGCCAGGCTCGCGTCCTTGTCCGGCGATTGCTGCAAATCAACCACCGTTTTCAACGCCTCCACCTTGTTGGAGAGGATCAGCCGGCTGCCCAGAATTGCGTGTGCCTCGTTCTTGCCGAAAGTCCAGCCTGTCACGCCGCGATACTCGCCCGAGGTCACCTCGTCCGGCGTGCCCCGCTTCAGCGCATCGCTCTGGGCGAACGTGCGTGCCAGCTCGTGCGCCTTGCGTAGCATTGCCCCATCGTGCGAATCGAGGATCAACAGCACCGATTGGTCGGCCCTGACCGCAAACGTCACCCCGCCGGCCAACTTGCCGACCGCCGTCTTCCAATCGGTCCCCAACTGGGTCTCGAACAGCCGCACCGCCTGCACCAACTGGGCCAAGTCGCCTCGCTTCAGCCGCTCGGCCATGCCCGGCACGGCCTCGACCGCTTTCAGCGTGGACTCGCTGGTCAGCAGGGCGACGAGGTCGTCCGGCTTCTCCAGCCGGGCAACGATCACCGCGTCGGCCGGAATCAACGTGTCGGCCGCCGCCGGCGCCTCAGCGCAAAAGGCCGCGCTCGCGGCCGTCAACAAAACAACACAACAGGATGTGGTCAGCAACAGTGGGCGCATCGTCTCGTCTCCTCGCTAACGGGTGATCGTGACCCTATCCGGGATGCTTCCAATCCAAACTCGGTAGGCCGGGTCGCGACCCGGCATGGATCTCCCCCCGCTCGGCGCGGGTCTCCCGACCCCGCCGAAACCGCCGACCGCAGGTACTACAAGGTCTCCCGACCCCGCCGAAACCGCCGACCGCAGGTACTACAAGGTCTCCCAAGTGGCGACAGCCGTGGCGACTGGAACGCTATCGGTTCGCTCTCGGCGGGGTCGGGAGACCCGCGCCAAACGCCCCCCCACAACTGCCGAGGGGCCATCCAACCATCAATCAAACACCGCCCAGGGGGTAGAGGGGCCGCTCCCTACCTCGCCGCTTGGCAGGTTATTCGTCGGCCGGCCGCGAATCTTGCCCCCCGCTGGGCATTTTTCGCAAAAAAAGGGGCCTGGACCAAGTGGCGTGCCTTCCTTCCCCAAAACACGGCACGCCCACACCCTTGACGGGCAATCTCGCCCAGGTATCCTCGGAATCCGTCGGGCTCCGCCGGCGAGCAACCCGATCGAACGCGGGTGAGGCCCGCCGGGAAACGGCCCCCCCGGCAAACCGGCAAGTGAATGATCGGCTCGTTTCAAGTCTCTCCCATCCACCCTCCCAAGGAGTCCATCCATGTCGCGGCCCGTCACACTCTGTACCGGCCAATGGGCCGATTTGCCGCTTGAGGAATTGGCTCGCAAGTGCCGCCGGCTCGGCTACGACGGCCTGGAACTGGCCTGCTGGGGCGACCACTTCGAGGTCGACCGTGCCCTGGCCGAAGACGACTACTGCCGGCGAAAGCGCGAGCTGCTCGCCCAACATGAGATGCAGGTCTTCGCCGTCAGCAATCACCTGGTCGGCCAGGCCGTGCTCGATCGGATCGACGCCCGCCACCAAGCCCTGCTGCCGCCGGAGGTCTGGGGCGACGGCGACCCGGCCGGCGTCAACGCCCGCGCGGCCGAGGCCATGAAGAACGCCGCCCGGGCGGCCCGGCGGTTGGGCGTCGAGGTGGTCAACGGCTTCACCGGCTCGAGCATCTGGCACCTGTTGTATTCCTTCCCGCCGGTGCCCCCGGAGTGGATCGACGAGGGCTTCCAACTCCTCGCCCAGCGGTGGAACCCCATCCTCGACGTGTTTGCCGAGTGCGGCGTCAAGTTCGCCCTGGAGGTCCACCCTACCGAGATCGCCTTCGACCTGGTCACGGCCCGCCGCGCGGTGGAGGTCCTCGACGGCCGGCCCGAGTTCGGCTTCAACTTCGACCCCAGCCACCTCGTCTGGCAGGGGGTCGATCCGGTCGAGTTCATCCGTGCCTTCGGCGATCGCATCTACCACGTCCACATGAAAGACGCTATCACCACGCTGGACGGCCGCAGCGGAATCCTCTCCAGCCACCTCAACTTCGGCGACCCCCGCCGCGGATGGGACTTTCGCTCGCTGGGACGCGGCGAGGTCGATTTCGAGGCGATCATTCGGGCACTCAACCACGCCGGCTACCAGGGACCGCTCTCGGTCGAGTGGGAAGACTCCGGCATGGACCGCGACCACGGCGCCCGCGAAGCCTGCGAGTTCGTGCGGGCGCTCGACTTCGAGCCCAGCCGGGTGGCCTTCGACGCGGCCTTCGACAAGCAGGAGCAGGGGCCCGATGCCACGGCCACCTGACACGACACCGCAGGGTCCGCCGCAACAGCCCACCCGCTCGCAACATCCCACCCGCTCTCGTTCCCAAGCTCCGGCTTGGGAACGCGGCCTACAGCCTCCCGCCCAGCACCGGCGGCGGCCGATTCCGGGCGAATTGGCTCCGGTCGCGTGGAGTCTTTGGCCGATCCACGGTAGAATAAGAGGTTCGCCACCCCCAACGAGCCCTCAAGTGAGAAGACGATGGACGTTTCCAGCCTTCGAAATATCGGCATTTCGGCCCATATCGACTCGGGCAAGACGACGCTGAGCGAGCGGATTCTCTACTATGCCGGCCGCATCCACCGGATGCAGGAGGTCCGCGGCGAAGGCGCCACCATGGACCACATGGAGCTGGAACGCGAGCGCGGAATCACCATCACCAGCGCCGCCACCAGCGTCAACTGGAACTCCGCCACGATCAATCTCATCGACACCCCGGGCCACGTCGATTTCACCGTCGAGGTGGAGCGGTCACTGAGGGTGCTGGACGGAGCGATCCTCGTGCTCTGCGCCGTGGGCGGCGTGCAGGCCCAGTCGATCACCATCGACCGCCAGATGCACCGCTACCACGTCCCCCGGCTGGCCTTCATCAACAAGATGGACCGCGTCGGCGCCGATCCCCACCAGGTGGTGGGGCAACTGCGACAGAAACTTGGCTGCGACGCCGTCCTCCTCCAGCAGCCCATCGGCACCGGCGCCGATTTCCAGGGAGTGGTCGACCTGATCGCCCAGCGGGCCCTCTACTTTCGGGGCGAGTGCGGAGAAAACGTGGTCGCCGAACCGGTCCCCCCGGCCCTCCGCCGGCAGGTCGAGCACGCCCGGCACGAGATGCTCGAAGCCCTGGCCATGTACAGCGACGAGTTGTTGGAGTTGCTGCTGGCCGAAGAAGACGTCCCCCATGCCCTGGTGCACGAGGTGATCCGCGAAGCCGTGGCCAGCGAGCAACTTACCCCGGTGCTGTTGGGCAGTGCCTATCGCAACAAGGGGGTCCAGCCGCTGTTGGACGCCGTCGTCCGCTACCTGCCCTCGCCGGCCGGGCACGAGACCACGGCCTTCGCCTGCGACGATCCTCAACAGAAAGTGCGCCTCCAGCCCGATCCCCACAAGCCCACCGTGGCGATGGCCTTCAAAATCGTGGAGGACCCCTACGGCGCCCTCACCTTCATGCGAGTCTACCAGGGCCGGTTCGTCAAGGGCGGCACCTATTACAACCAGCGAACCGGACAAAAGCAACGCTTCAGCCGCATCTTGCGAATGCACGCCGACCAGCGGGAAGACGTCGACCAGGCCCAGCCCGGCGACATCGTCGCCGTGATCGGAGTCGACGCCGCCAGCGGCGATACCTACGCTTCGGAACACGGCTACTGCACGCTGCAAAACATGTTCGTTCCGGAACCGGTGATCCAGATGGCCATCGCCCCGGCAGACCGCCGCGGCGCCGACCGGCTGAGCAAGGCACTCCATCGCTTCCGCCGCGAAGATCCCACCCTCCGCGTGCGCACCGACCAGGAAACGGGCGAAACGCTCATCGCCGGCATGGGCGAGCTGCACCTGGAGGTCTACGTCGAACGCATTCGCCGTGAATACCAGGTCGAGGTCGAGGTCGGCCGCCCCAAGGTCAACTACCGCGAGGCCCCCACCTGCGAGGCCCCCTTCAACCATCGCCACCGCAAGCAAACCGGCGGGGCCGGCCAATACGCCCACATCGTGGGCCGCCTGCGACCACTCGACGAGTCGCACGAAGAATCCTTCTTGTTCGAGGATTTCGTCCGCGGCGGTCGAATCCCCAAGCAGTATATCCCGGCGGTCGAAAAGGGCTTCCGCAAGGGAATCGCCAAGGGCCCCGTGGCCGGCTACCCCGTGGTCGGCCTGCACGTGCTGCTGGACGACGGATCGTACCACGACGTGGATAGCTCCGAGTTGGCCTTCCAGACCTGCGCCGCCACCACCATGCGGGAAACCTTTCCCAAGACCAGACCCGTGCTGCTGGAGCCGGTGATGAACATCGAAATCGAATGCCCCGCCCAGTTCCAGGGCCCCGTGGTCGGCGACTTGACGGCCCGGCGGGGGATGGTCACGGCCACGGAAGTCGCCGGCCCGCTGGCCCGAATCGAGGGCGAGGTGCCCCTCTCCGAAACCTTCGGCTACTCCACCGATCTGAGGAGCATGACCCAGGGCCAGGGCACCTTCACGCTGGAGTTTGCCCGATATCGTCGTCTCCCGCCCGGCATCGAGCGGGAGGTGATCGCCGCGCGAAAGAAATCGCCGGTCGCCGGCGCGGTCTGACAAGC
>CAYZWG010000116.1:0-2823 GCA_964481605.1 uncultured Planctomycetaceae bacterium | reverse complement strand
CTGACAAGCGGCAGAGTGCGTCCAACGCACCCCACCAACTCGATCAGCGCGGCAATCCGTCCACTCGCGCGGCCAACTCCTCCAGCTTCGCCCGCAAGTCGTCCAGCATCTGCCGGCCAGAAAACTCTCCGGAAACCTCCCGCAACGGCCCGCCCACGGCTTCGCCCGCCCCATCCACCCGCTCGCCCGGACGGAACACGCCCGCGGTCCCCCTGTCGCGTTGAATCCCCGCGGTGCCCGGCCGACGCGTCTGCCAAAGCCGATCCATTTGCAGAATCAGCCCCGACACCAGCGCGATCTGCCCGCCCACGGCGATCGGCAATCCGATCGTCCACAATTCGTGGCGCCCGGCCAACACGCCCCAGCACAAGAGAATGCCCCCCCAGACCAAAGCGGTCAGTCCCAGGCAAAGTGTCCACCAGATCGCCGCCGGCCACCAGCCCCGCTGTCCCGTGTGGGGACCGGCCGGAACGGCGTCGCTTGCCTGCCGACCGGTTGCCCCGGCATGGCTCGAATCGAAGCGTAGCCGGGAACTCCCCCCCCTCGGTGGAGGGGAAAGAACCGCCCGACGATCCAGTTCAAGCACCCGCTCGATATGCTTCAGCCGCTCGTCCATCTCCCAGCCGTCGTCGGGCAAGAACACGGGCGTCTCGGCCTCCGCCTCGTCGCCAGCCGCCTCTCGGCCAGCGGTCGAGGCCGGCGGCGATGATGCCGCGGTCCACCCCCCGCGCAGCCCAAGCGGCTCACCGCAACGAGGGCAACGATAGCCCTGGTCGTCGGCCTGCGCGGCCCCGGGAACGTCCTGTCTGCACTGGCTGCACCACATCGTGTTTCTTCCATCGGACGTCCCGCCTGGTAAACTCTAACGATTTGGTGGATTTTACCGGCTTGGCCGGCATGGAAGCGGGAGCCTCGCAGACGCTGAGAAGATGGGCAGTATAGAGAGATCGTGGAATATCCCGTAGGCCGGGTCGCGACCCGGCATGGTGCAAACGCGGCCCGTAGCCCGGGTCGCGGTCTGGCCCACTTCGCGACTTCGCTCCATGCAGCGACCACGCGCCGATGGTACAATCACGCGCCATGCCTCGCCGATGAACCACGACCATATCATCTCCAACAAGGCGGCTGCCATGACTTACACGAATGCGTCCACGCCGTTACGCCATTCCGGCCGATCTCGCATCAACCGCCGGCGGCTTGGAGGGGGCATCTCCGTGACGCTCATCCTGGCGATCCTGGTCGCCGTGGGATCGTTCCCCGCCGGTGAGGCCAAGGGCGGCCAACTCCGGGCAGGAGTCGCAAAAGTCGACATCACCAGTCCGAAGGGCCCGGCCAACGACCGCCTGTATGTGAAAGCGCTCGTGCTCGCCAACGACGCCACGACCACGGCCATTGTCACCGTGGATGCGGTCGCCATCGGGGAGATCGGATGGATCGGCAATGACTATCTTGGCAAGGTTCGTTCCCGCATCGAGAAGGAACTCCACATCCAGCCCGCCAATGTCCTCGTCAATGCCAGCCATTGCCACGGCCGCGTCTGCTCGGATGTCGACCAGCGGACCTTCCAGGCGGTGCAAGAAGCCTCCCGCAACATGGTTCCCGTGAATATCGGCGCGGGCGTGGGCCATGAGGATCGCATCATGGAGAACCGCAGGCTCAAGCTGAAAAACGGCAAGGAGGCCGACGTCCGCCACGCCTACTCGCTTCCGCCCGACGAGGACGTCGCCGGAATCGGACCGGTCGACCCGCAAATCGGCGTTCTTCGGCTCGACGGCAAGGATGGACGAACCCTGGCCGTGGTTTACAATTTCGCCTGCCATCCTATCCAGGGAGTTCCCAACGGTGAAAACACCGCGGACCTCACCGGCTTTGCCTCCAGGGTGATCGAAGACAATTTGAGCCAGGGCACGATCGCTCTCTTTCTCCAGGGGTGCGCCGGCGATATCAACCCCGTGTTTTACAAGGATGTCGCCCATCCCCGCGACGCGGAGCCGCTGGGAAACATGCTGGGACTGAGCACCTTGCAGGCGTTGCGAAAGGTGCGAACCAAGGAAGACGATCGGCTAACCGTCATCAACGAGGTCATCGCCCTGCCCAGGGCCGATCTCGCCGGGCGCATCCTTTCCATGGAAGCCCAGCGGCAAACGCTGCTTGGGTCTCTCCAGGGAACAAGCCTCAACCTGAAGACGTTTATTCCCCTCGTCGTGAGGTACCATCTCGCGAGCGAGTTTCCATCTTACTATTCCCACGGTTATCTCCACGAAAAGGCAATCGGCCGAAACGACTTGAACAGGCTGGATGCCGAGAACCGGAGAAACATGGAGCAGTACATCCACAACATTCATACGATGGAGCAATTGACGAGACTCAACACGAACCTGGCCTTGTTGCGGAAGCATCAAGCCGACCTGGTGGCTGCCGGAAAACCCACCATCGACGTCGAACTCCTGGCCCTGCGAATCGGGGATTTCGTGCTCACCACGTTCCCCGGGGAATTGACCGTGCAAATCGGGCTTGATATCAAGAAGGCGTCTCCCCACGAACTGACTTTCGTTGCCGGCTATACCAACGGCTATATCTATTACGCGCCCACCGCACAACAGTTGCGCAATGTGGGCGGCGCGCAAGAAGACAGCGACTGTCTCTTGGCGCCCCCGTGGCAAAAGCTGTACGAGGACAAGGCCGTCCAGATGTTGCGCAAGTTGTAGCCGGATGCGGAGAAACGAGCAATCTGCCGGCGCGTCGTATGGCCCGTCGCAAAAAATGTACAACACGAACCCGAAGCGCCAGCGAGGGAAGAAAACGCACGAATGGCGTCCCTCG